>NZ_JALNTO010000009.1:0-163542 GCF_023161785.1 Bacillus sp. 2CMS4F | reverse complement strand
CTAATTTCGGCTAACAATCATCCGTTTTCAAACTTGAAGGTGTTTTTTATTTGTCTCATCTTATGGGGTCAGTCCCTAATGACAAGAGTTTTTTATTTACTGGTGCTTGCGTCCTTTGACCAAATACGCAATCGTAATCAAAAGGTAGATCGACGCAGTAATGATGGTAATGACAATTGACGTTGTCATGATGACCCCGATCAAAATGGCGAGTAATGCCAGAATCGCAAACCATGTGGTGTACGGGAACCATTTGACATAATAAGCCGGTGTTTCTGTTTGATGTTTTCTTGATTTCAAATGGGCCAATCCGATGATCAGCCAAATAAATAAGACTGTATATCCCAGTGACCCCATTAAGTAATTAAATGTCTGGCTTCCGGCGAACAGAGAAATCAATACGCCAATATATAAAGAAGAAGTGCACATCAGTATCGCAAACATCGGGACGTTTTTCGATGAAAGCTTAGAAAAGATCCGCGGCAGTCTTCCGTCAGTTGCCTGTGTATACAAAATGCGGGACGATCCGTATAAACCTGAATTCATAGAGGAAATGATGGCAAGCAGGATGACTGCATTCATGATATGGTCCGCCCCCGGAATGCCTACCATTTTAAAGACCATCACAAAAGGACTTTCAGGAACTGAATTCACTTGATTCCACGGGATCAGACTGACAATGATGAAAAACGGAAGCAGGTAGAATGCGACAATCCGTGTTAATGTGCTGCGGACTGCTTTCGGGACAACCTGTTCCGGATTTTTTGTCTCAGCCAGCGTCACACCGATAATTTCTGTTCCGCCATAGGAATAGATGACGACAAGCATGGCTGTGATCAGCCCGGTGCCTCCGTGCGGGAAAAATCCGCCGTGCTCTGTCAGATTCGAAAACCCGGCCGCTGTATGATCACCGAATGATACAAATAAGAGCAGCAATCCTAATAAAATAAAGATAACAATAACGGTAATCTTGATCATAGCCAGCCAATACTCAGTTTCGGCGAAGATTTTTACAGAAAGCAAGTTCACAATCGTAACAACAAGAGAAATTGCTAATGCCAGCACCCAGATCGGGCAGCCCGGCAGCCAATATTGAATAAAGATCGCAGCTACAACAGCCTCAGCCGCAATGTTAAGCACCCACATTTTCCAGTAGATCCAGTCCAAGAAATATGCAGCGTAATTTCCTAACACCTGCTGCACAAGATCACGGAAAGTTCTCGCGTTTCGGTTGCGCACAGCCATTTCTGCGAGCCCCTGCATTATAAACAGCAAAATAATGCCGCCGAGCAGGTATGCGATAATGACCGATGGCCCTGCCACATCGATTGCCGAACTGCTTCCTTTAAATAAACCTGCTCCGATTGCACCGCCCAGCGCCATCATCATAATATGGCGGGACGTCATCGTGCGTTTTAACGTCTGATTGTCCTTTTTCATCCTCTTTTTCCTCTCCTTCTCGTCTTCAAAAACAAAAAAAGCCCGCCGTCTCTTATCTATACGAATAGATAAAGAGACGACGAGCCTTCGGCTGACCGCGGTACCACTCTTGTTGATCCTTCCTAGAAGAATCCAGCTTTTTGACCCTGTAACGAAGGTTAGCCGTTAAAACATAGGGAATATTCAATCTATTCCGTTTCGTCCTACCACTCCCGGGCGAGTTCAAAGAAGAATCAGGCTGCGTCGCACCATCCCGCAGCTCTCTGTACTGATACCTTTCTTTTACTGCTCCCAATCTATGTGTTTTAGTTTTCTGAAAAACTTAAATTTTATGATCTGAATATATTAACATAATATACGTGCTTCTGTTTTCTCTGTCAATAACTTGCGAGAAAAAAGAAATTGTTATTTTGTCCCTTTCTGAATGGCCTTCCAGAAGGATTCCGATTCGTGTCCTAAAGCATAGACAGAGACACCGGCTATTTTATATTGTTTCGCCAGACGGCTTTTTGTTTCGATTGTTTTTTCATTTTCATACCAAACGACATGTTTATGTTTCTTTTTGTCAGTGTAAGAAAACGTCATAGAACCTGTTTTTTTATTAAATGCCGGCTTTGCTTTCTGCTTCTTAATGAGGGACTTGATGTCATTCCATTCCTTCGCAGAGCTGCTGCTTCCGTCTTTCAGATCCCAATCATAGCCGTACGCAGGGACCCCCATGATCACTTTGTTTGCTTTGATTTTTTTGACAGAAAACTGCAGCGATCGCTTGATCCAGCTTGTGCTTGCCACTGAGCCCGGTTCGCCCCAAATGCCGTGTTCGTCGTAAGTCATGACTTGCACATAGTCGGCATATTTCCCGATTTTCGCATAATCATACGGCCAGCTCCAGTCATCGTTTTTATCATCGGCGCTTTTGGCCGGAACGGAGACCATTGTTTTGATATGTTTCTTTTTCAGAGCTTGTGAGACATATTGAATGAAGCTTGAGTATGCAGAACGGTCTTTCGGATTAACTGCCTCAAAATCAATATTGACTCCGTAATAGTGGTGCTTTTTTGCCAAAGAAATGAGCTGGTCTGTGAATCGTTTTCTCGCTGTTTTGTCAGTCATGACCTGATTCGCTAAGTTTCCGTCAAAATCATAAATAGCGTCATTATAATTGGAAATGACGGCCCACGTTTTGATTTTATTTTTTTTCGCGTATGTAAGCTGCTTGCCCGGGACATCGCCAATCACACGTCCGTTTTTATCAAACGCAAACGTATCAGTGGCAATGGAGCTGATATATTTATGGTACTTCGTAAGAGAATGGTATGATGCCGTATCCCCGGTAGTATAGCCTAATGTCATACCGGCCGCCTTTGCTTCTGTTTTTGTATACATAAACAGAACGATCGCAATCGCTAGTGAAACAGCTATGATCAGCCATTTTTTCATTTCGTTCCCTCCTTTTTCACGTCATATTCTTCTCATCGGCCAAATTTTTGGAAAATGAAGTTTTTTCAAGCAGAAAGCCCGGCATAAGTTGCCGGGCTTTTTCAGATCAGCGGTCAGATACGAGAATATAAGCCGCTTTAACCGGACCGTGAACACCGACCACCAAATCCATTTCGATGTCGGCGGAGTTGCTCGGTCCTGTAATGTAGTTAATGCATGAGGGAACCGTGATGCCGTCAGCTATATTTTGCCGGATGATATCACTGGCTTGTGTCATTCTCGGCACTATGCTTGATTTCGGCACAATGGCAATATAGGTTGTCGGCAGAAGACTGACAGAGCGGCCGGTGTCTTTTGAAGAATAAAGGACAACCGTACCCGACTCGGCCAGTGTGATTTCACTGAATGTAATCCCCACATTGGCTTGCTCCGCTTTTTTGATATTTTCTTCACCTTGGTCAGCATCCCATTCCCAGACTTGCGTTCCTTCACCAGGCCAGTCTTTGGTGAGCAGGCTTTTTAAACCGTAAGCCTCAAACCGGGGGTCCTTCGGAATGATGACAGGCCCTCCGGAAAATCGGCTGACTTGTTCGCGCAAGGCATCGTACAGACCGATTGAATCCGTCTCAATCAGCTCAGTATGGATTTTGACACAATGGTTTTTGAGCACCGTGACTAAGTCATCGGCCGAATACCCTTCAAATGTTTTATATTGCGGCTGATGCGCCCACTCAGGGACGGCCACGCCACCCGTTCTTCTGTCTCGGCCAAGGCGTGACGCGATCCGGTTTAAAAAGCTCTCTTGATTCTGAATGGTTCCCTTCGTCATCACTGCTCCTCCTTCGTGCGTTCACTTGTTTCTCTATCTGTAAACCAGTCTCTGAATCTTGATTTATGCGGTGCCGGGAAGTCGCGGATTTGCGTCCAGCCTTTAAGCGGGCCGGGTCCTTTCGAAATTTTGTCGTCCTCTGTAAAAGGCGTCATGGCGGCCGGGGCCCATTTTGAGCCCATTTTATAAAGCGACAAAGAGGAAGACCCAAGACCGAATGCTTTCATCGCAAGCTTTTCACTGATCGGCGCTCTGCCTTCTTTTTCGACGATGTTCTGACGATGCTTGAGAAGCAGCTCATGAAGCGGGATTTTGACCGGGCAGGCTTCTGAACAAGCCGCGCACAGTGTAGACGCGTACGGCAGCTCCTTATAATCGTCATAACCGCCGAGCAGCGGCGATAAAACGGCCCCGATCGGCCCCGAGTAAATCGAGCCGTATGAGTGTCCGCCGACATGGCGGTACACAGGGCAGACATTGATACAGGCAGCACAGCGGATACATTGCAGCACAGACTGAAATTCGGTGCCGAGAATATTGGACCGGCCATTGTCAACAATGACAAGATGGAATTCCTCCGGGCCGTCGATTTCGTCTTCCAGTTTGGGGCCGGTTAAGGCCGTGATATAACTCGTCAGCCGCTGTCCGACAGCGCTTCTTGTCAGCATGCCGACAAGCACTTCAAATTCGGAAAATGACGGGACAATGCGCTCCATTCCCATGACAGTGATTTGTGTTTTCGGCAATGTCGTGACAAGCCGACCGTTTCCTTCATTGGTTACAAGGCTGACTGAACCCGTGTCGGCAATGGCAAAGTTGCAGCCGGTAATGCCGATATCGGCTTCCAGAAATTTTTTCCGGAGGATGCCGCGCGCATGCATAACGAGCTCTTCCGGTTTTTCTGTGTGTTTATAGTCCAGTCTTTCCTTAAACACATCGCGAATCTGCTCTTTATTTTTATGAAGAGCCGGTGCCACAATATGTGACGGCGGGTCATGATCATCAATCTGCAAAATATATTCGCCGAGGTCGGTTTCGACGACTTCACAGCCTTCCTCCTCCAGCACTTCATTCAGATTGATTTCTTCTGTCACCATAGATTTAGACTTTACGATTTTTTTGCCGTTTTTCTTTTGAATCACGCTGCGGATATAAGAGGATGCTTCTTCAGCTGTCTCAGCAAAATAAACGTGTCCCCCTCTGCTTGATACATTGGATGCAAGCTGCTCCAAATAAAAATCAAGATTTTCAAGGACATGCTGTCTGATCTCCTCAGATAACGAACGCCATTCTTCCCAGTTTCCCAGCTCTTCGGCTGCTTCCAGCCGTCTCGTCCGCAGACGCTCCTGCGCACCCGAAACAGCGCCTCTCATAAATTCATTATCGATCCCCTGTGATACCCGCTCTTTAAAAGCGTCAGTACCGATTTTCATCGCCATGATCCTTTTCCCCCTCTGTATCCAGTGTTATCTGCTGTTGAGCACTTCGGCGATGTGCATCACTTTGACATTCTTGTCTTTTCGGCCGAGCCGTCCCCCGATATTCATCAAACAGCCGCAGTCAGCGCCGATGAGCACCTCTGCTCCCGTTTCCTCCACACATGCGACTTTCTCATCAACCATCTGCTCAGAAATCTGCGCCATTTTAACAGAGAACGTTCCTCCGAATCCGCAGCAGTTGTGTTTCCCCGGAAGTGACGTGAATTCAAGCCCCTTCACATGGCTCAGCAGTTTCATCGGCTCCTCAGATACGCCGAGCAGCCTCGTCATATGGCATGACGTATGTAAGGTCGCTTTTTTATGAAGGGTCGCGCCGACATCCTCTACCCCAAGGACGTTGACGATAAAATCTGTTAATTCATACGTTTTATCCGCCAGCTTCTGCGCTTTATCCGCCCATTTCGGATCATCTTTAAACAGGTGCGGATACTCCCTGAACATTGTGGTGCAGGAACCGGATGGACTGACGACATAATCTGACTCCTGAAACGTTTCAATCATTCGTTTCATTGCTTTTTTGGCGTCATTGACGTAACCGCTGTTGTAAGCCGGCTGGCCGCAGCAGATCTGCCCCTCCGGAAAATCAACCTCACATCCGAGCCGCTCAAGCAGCTCTACCGTTGCTTTTCCTACGTTTGTTTGAAACATATCAACAAGACAAGTGACAAAAAGTGAGACTTTCATGATGAACCCCTCTCTCATCCCCAATATATGATCTGGTCATCTGATGACCTGAAGTTAAAGCTTTTACCAATATCGTACACTATTTGGACACAAAATTGAAAGCATTTTCTAATGATTTCAGCAATAAAAAAATGCCTGTACATAGGACAGAGCGTTCAAAAGGGCTGATATTGCTTTTTAATGTTCCTGCGTATGTCTTATATGTTTTCACAAAGAGATAAAGGAACGAAAGAGCACTGAGAAGGACGATCCAACCCGCGCCTCCCCTCATTAGCGCAAAAGGGTTTCAAACAAAAAAGCACCGATGAAGGCTGAACCTGACATATCCCGTAACCTTGGTGTATAGTACAAGCTTTGCGGACGGACAAATAGATAACCGAAAAATAACCATGTAAATAAAAGGAACCTGGTTATGTATGATTAACCAGGTTCCTCATTAAATCCATCCTTTCTCCTCAGCAATACTAGCGGCTTCTGTCCGGTTTTTCGCATTCAGTTTTTGGATGATTTCTGAAATATAGTTTCGGACTGTGCCTTGAGATAAATAGAGTTCAAGTGTGATGTCTTTTGTTGTCTTGCCTAAAGCAGCCAGCCGCAGTATTTCTTGTTCTCTTACAGTCAGCGGATTTTCATCACGAATCATGTTAAAGGTTAATTCCGGGCTGAACATCCGTTTTCCCTTTACACACTTTCGTATGGCATCTGCCAGATCGTCAATTTCCCCATCCTTCAAGAGATATCCGTGTACGCCCGCTTTGACGGCGCGTTCAAAATATCCTGGACGGGCAAAGGTTGTCAGAATAATGACCTTGCTTTTACAGCCTTTTTTCATTAGCTCCTCTGCAACCTCCAGCCCGCTGTGAACCGGCATTTCAATGTCCATGATGCAGACATCCGGCTCCAGCCTGAGAATGGCTTTCAGCGCCTCTTCTCCATTTAACGCTTGTCCGATGACCTTCATATCCTCTTCCAGGTCAAGCAAGGATCCCAGAGCGCCTAAAAGCATTCGCTGATCCTCAGCAATAAACAGACGAATCATCTATTTCGTCCTCCTATCATTCTGCTTTTCTAATGAGCGGAATCGTCAGTGTCAACACCGTTCCGTTATGGTCTGAAAGAGTCATCTCTCCGTCAATAAACATCAGCCGCTCTTCCATTCCCCGCAATCCATTCCCAAACATCTTCTCCTTCACCGCTCCTGTTCCGTCATCCCGTATAAGAACGGTCATTTTGTCGGCATATTGAGAAATGGTGACTGCACAATGGGTCGCTTTGCTGTGCTTGATGATATTTGTCACTGCCTCCCGCATACACATACTGACAATATTTTGAGTGACGGGGGATATGTCTGAAAAATCTTCGGTCCCTTCGTATTGAAAGGTAATATTACCCGCCCTTAAAATGTGCCGAATGTTGGCTAGCTCCTCCGTCATGGTGACCGTTCTCATATCCGCTACAAGCTCACGAACTTGTTTGAGTGCCGCACGCGAGCTTGTTTCCATTTCTTTCGCTTCAAGCTTGGTCCGTTCTGCATCGGCTGCCGCCAGCCGCTGAATCAGCTGGCTTTTTAACGTGAGGAGCGAGAGGGTATGGCCGAGTGTATCATGAAGATCGCGGGCTATCCGAACACGTTCCTCCCTTTTGGTGAGTTCCTTTATATGTTCGTTGGCTTGGTCAAGCTTCTTTTCAAGCTCTATTCTTCGAAACATGGAACGAATTCCGAAGGGAGAAATCAGCATAATGACCAGAAACGGAAGAACAGAAAACAGCTCCCTGATCGAGGCCGAATCCGCCAGAAAATGATACACGCAAGGAAATATCAGCATGAAGACAAGACCAAAGAAAGCACGGTTGAACTTCGTTTTCTCACGGTAATAGCCCACAAAGTTTGCCGGGAAAAAGCCTAAATAAATATAGCTGATATGATAAAACAAACTATAAATAAAAATAATGGCCATTTGCGCGCATAACCAATACGTAAATGAAGGTCTGTCCGCACTGACGAACAATTGACGATATGTCACAACAAATAGGAGCAGCATGCCATATCCCAGCACTTGTTTGCTGCCTGATTCTCTCAATAAAGAAAGAAACGGCATAATGGTATACACCAAAAAGATATAAGGGAAAAAACCGAATTGCTTTGGAAATATGGAATTTATGAGTTTCATGTATTACACCGCTTCTTGTTTTCTTCTTATATACTTAAATAGTAGCATGAAGATCACTAAATAAGCGATTAACATCAGAATATTTTTCCAGGTTGGAAGCTCGCCTTGAACAAGAGCCCACGCTCCGCTCCCAAAATGATAAGACGGGAGCCATTGACCTATGTTTTTCAATATGTCCGGCATGACCTCGATCGGCATCCACATGCCCCCGCTTATCGCCAGCAGCATGTAAAGCACATTACTGACCCCGGCTGCCGTTTCTACTTTTCTCATGAGACCGATTAAAGTCCCTAACGCTAAAAACGGAAATGCCCCAATTAAAATCCAAAGCCCGCTCATGACCCATTCAAACGGTGACAAGTCAATGCCGTTTATGATGGCGCCGGCAAGAAAGATGACAGTAATAGATAAAAGATGAATGACACTTTGCCCGATCATCTGAGCCGCCAAATAAATATGATCCGGCAGAGGCGTGATGCGGATAAAAACTGACCAGCCTTGTGCCCGTTCTTGTACCAAACGGATTCCAAGCGTCATCATAGACGAACCCATTACGCTGAAGGTTGTCATAGACATTAAATAATGGGCATTCCAGGCGCCCTTGTCAGCGACATTGGTATTTACTACGTTTGTAAAGAGATAGTAAAAGGCAATCGGCATAACAAGCGACCAAAACACAAAGTATTTATTCCTGAGCACCCTTTTCATTTCAGCTATGCACTGTTTCCGCAGCATGTTCATCTCACATCGCCTCCCTGTTCCCGTCAGCAAGCTGTCGAAATGCCTCATCAAGCGTTCCTTGATCGATTCGAATATCATGTGCATTGATGTTTTCTTGAAAGATGAGCGCTAACACTTTATCAGTATTTGACGTTTGAATGCTGATTCGCTGATGCTTTTGAGTCACTCGTTCTACTTCCGGATGCCGATAAAGCTTTTCCAATGATTCATCCGATGAAACCTTAAAGGAAACAGACTGCTTCTGAATCCTTGCTCTGATTTGCTTCGGCGTTTCGTCTGCGGCAAGCCGTCCTTCAGCAAAAAACAAAATGCGCTGCGCGGCATCATCTGCTTCCTGTAAATAATGAGTTGAAAAAATAATGGTCTTGCCTTGATCCGCCAGGCTGTTCACTGTCTTCCAAAACTGGTGTCTTGATGTCGTGTCCATTCCGACAGTCGGTTCATCAAATACAAGTAACTCCGGATTGCCGGCAAGTGCCAAAGCAAAGCTCAGACGGCGTTTTTGTCCGCCGGATAATTTCTCTGCCGGTGTTTTCAAATCTTCTTTTGTGAGTGCTGTCAGCGAGACAAGCTCTTTCATGGATAATGGATGGGGATAATAACTGCGGATAAGCTCGAGGGTTTCGCAGACCTTTAATCCCGGCATGACACTTACTTCCTGCAGCATGGTACCGATTTTTTCACGCACCTGTTTTTCATCAGGCTGACGGTTAAATAATTTGATTTCACCCTCACTTGGCTTCAGCAATCCCAGCATCATAGAGATCGCTGTTGTCTTCCCTGCGCCATTCGGGCCAAGGATGGCCACGATCTCTCCTTTTCCTATGCTGAAATGAATGTTCTTCACTGCTGTTTTTTGCTGAAAATGTTTTGTGACATTTCTTACTGACACAACCTCATTCATTTTATGAGCACCTCCTGATTGCTTACATTGATTGTAAAATACCGGATCAGATGATTTTAGTAAGGGGTGTCATGATTTGAGATGACAAATGTCATTTGTGTCATTCAGATGATATTACCGCTTTATATTATATCCGGCACCTAGGCAATCCTTCCGCTACATCTTCCAATCAATCCAGCTCTCCATGCCGCATGTCCTCTTTCTGCAAGACGCCTATTTACTTTCATAGAAAGCCCGCAATTCACGCCTTGAAGTGGTATGATATACATATTAATCTTCATGTCGTTTTAGCTGAAAGGAGCCGACTATGGATCAAGCTATTTTGACTAGGAATCATGTGAAGGTGAGGGGGAACGGTGCAGCATCCATCGTATTTGCACCTGGCTTCGGGTGTGATCAGAGCGTGTGGAATGCCGTGGCTCCTGCCTTTGAAGACGAATACCAGCTGATTCTATTTGATTACGTAGGTGCGGGAAATTCTGATTTGCACGCATATGATATGGATCGTTACCGCACACTTGACGGCTATGCCCAGGATGTTCTGGATGTTTGTGAAGCGTTAGATCTGTCAAAAGCCGTTTTTATGGGGCATTCTGTCGGGGCTGTGATTGGCATGCTTGCATCATTACGACGTCCCGAGCTTTTTTCACAACTGATTATGGTGGGGCCTTCTCCTTGCTATTTAAATGATCCGCCTGAGTATTACGGGGGTTTTGAGGAAGAGCAGCTCCTTGGGTTAATAGAGATGATGGAGAAAAACTACATAGGCTGGGCAACCGTTTTTGCGGCAACCGTATTGAATCAGCCGGATCGGCCAGAAATTAAGGAAGAGCTGGAAAGCCGTTTTTGTTCTACTGATCCTATCATTGCACGGCAATTCGCGAAGGCAGCGTTTTTTTCAGATCATCGAAGGGATCTTCCAAAGGTGACCGTGCCTTCACTTATTCTGCAATGTTCGAATGATGTCATTGCACCGTCGGCAGTAGGTGAGTATATGCATAGGCATCTCCCTTACAGCACACTGAAACAGATGAAGGCTCAAGGGCACTGCCCGCATATGAGCCATCCCGAAGAGACGATACAGCTGATCAGCGATTATTTGAACGCATACGTGATTTAGGAACGAAAGGGATAGAGGTGACCCTCTGAATGGATCAACAATTGAATCATGCACCATGCGGTTTCCTTACTTTATCAGAAGAGGGTACCATTTTAGCTGTCAATCACACCTTGCTTAAGATTCTTGATTATGAATCGGAACAGGTGATCGGTCAGCATATCAATGCTCTTTTAACCGTTCCCGCAAAGCTTTTTTATCAGCTTTATTTTGTTCCGCTTTTGCAGCTGGAGCAACACATTGAGGAAATGTACATCTCCCTGGAAACAAACAATGGGGAAGAAATCCCTGTCCTTGTAAACGCTGTTCAGAGGACGGATCAGGAGGCTGCTGTAACAGAATGCGTTGTCATTCCGATGCGGAAGCGAAACGAATATGAAAATGAGCTGCTGATTGCCAGAAACGCGGCCGAGGAAGCACTGCTCGCCAAACAGAAAGCAAATGCAGAGTTGGAAATTGCTTTGCAGACGCTGAAGGTGAAACAAGAAGAGCTTCTTGCGATCAATAAGCAAAATCAGCAATTCAGATTGAATACAAAAAGAGAGCTTGAACTCGCCAGAAAGATTCAAGAAAATTCATTGACCGAGCCGATCTTGAATGATCACATTCAGATTGATTCGTATTATAAAGCATCCAGTGACTTATCAGGCGACTTATATGGATTTTATCAAATCGATGAGCACCGCTACGGCTTGATCCTCCTTGATGTGATGGGACACGGCATTTCATCTGCATTAGTTACAATGTCCCTCCATCCTTTATTTCAGCGATTAATGACACAAGGGATCAGTCCCGACAAAGTCATGAAGGAACTAGACTACCATCTTCACAGTTTGTTTCAAAACGACGAGGAAGCAAGGCATTACTGTACCGCTATTTGCCTCATCATTGATACAGACCGGCAAAGAATTGATTATGTCAACGCGGGCCATCCGCCCGCATTATGGCAGGATGCCGAGGGAACCCAATCAACGCTGGACGCAACCGCACCGCCGATTGGGATGTTTGAAGAAGCGGTGTTTCAGTCAAGCACCCTTGACTATACATGCGGCGGAAGGCTGCTTCTGTATACAGACGGTGTGACGGATCCGACGGCATCATGTTATTTACACCGTTTAATAAAGGACCATCCTGATTTGCCTATAGCTGAGCTGAAAAACAAAATCCTCTCATCTCTTCAAGCTGAGCCCAAAAACGATGATGAGTGTTTTATTTTAGTAGATGTAAAATAAAAGAATCCATGAGAGATAACAATGCGTTGTTACACCTCATGGATTTTCATTATTTTTTCGGGATATGGCCTGTTTCCGCGTATTTGAATACCTGTAAGGATGGCAGCGGATGTCCGTTGAAATCAAACAAAGCTTGATTATCCACTGCACTTCCTCCATACCACTTACCTGCGTCTTTAGGATCGTATTCGGCTGCATAGCTGGCGGCCCATCCGGAACCATATGTTTCCCATATCGTTTTATTTTTCTCCAATTGCGTCTTCGGGCCGACCGGAATCCACGCAGGCTCCCAATAAAAAACGCCCAATCCGGCTGTTCCTGTCTTTGCCACTGCGTCCATCACATCTCTTAGGGCATTTGCCTGGCCTTGCACTGAAATCGGGTATGGCAGCGTCTGACCGCTTTTAGGCGCTGTGTTTTCATGTCCGTCTCCGTCTTCAGCCGTATAGGTGTATGACGTTTCCGCCACCATGACTTTTTTGCCGTACGTATCCGCAACAGCTTTCAGCACGGAGGACAAATTGTGTAACGTACCGTGCCAGAATGGATAATATGAGCTGGCAAATACATCATAATCGACTTTGTTTTTGTTGAGGGTTTCAGCAATATATGAATATCGTCCTGACGTTTCTGGGTTGGTGAAATGCAGCGCGACCAATATGTCACGATTTGTTTCCCTGACTGCCCGGCTTCCTTCATTGAATAATTGACTCATCTTCTTCCAATCCGTTTCACCGGCAAATGCTCCTGTTGTTTCGTTTCCGACCTGTACCATACCGATATCAATGCCTTCCTTGACCATGGCTTGCAGACTTTGTTTTGTAAATTCATAGAGCTTCGCTTTCTTAGCTTCGAAGCTTAAGTTCGCCCAAGCCTTTGGCACCTTTTGTTTTGCAGGATCTGCCCAGAAATCGGAATAATGAAAATCTGCCAGCAGCTTCATCCCGTTCGCGGTTGCTCTTTTTCCGATTTGGATGGCTTTTTGAACATCATTATTGCCTCCCCCATAACCATTGCCATAAGCGTTATACGGGTCATTCCAAATGCGGACGCGGACATAGTTGACACCTGCTTGCTTTAAGGTTGTAAAGATGTCCTGACGTTTCCCGCTTGCATTGAAAAAGGTTACACCGCTGTTTTCTAAAGCAATAATGCTCGACACGTCAACTCCTTTGATAAAGTCCTTGTTCATGCCCGCTACCTTTTTAACAAAAAGGTCATTTGCCTGAAGCTCTGACACATATTTCTCCCCCTCTGTGGCGGCATATCCCGATGAACTTCCGATCCCGCTCCAGACGATAACAGCGACTAACAGCATGATGATACTGCTTTTCATATTTCCACCCTCTCACGTAAGCGATTTCAAAAAACACCCCGCCCATATAGAGCGGAGGCACACCTTAATGTGAGTTCACGACAATTCTCACTTCATATTTTTCCAAGATCAGGTCTCCTGAAAGCATTTCACCAGTAACGATATCCTTCACACGCTTATCAAACGAAACCAGCTGCTGTTGTTCCGTAAAATTCATGATGAAGATATAGTCATTGTGCTGATCCTGTCTCGCCTGTACGGAGACGCCTTTACCATGCTTAACCGGAAAAACCGGAGACAAAGACAGTTCTTTTATCAAACTTTGATAAAAATCCCGGTGAAATTGATCCTCTAAACGCGCGCCGATAAAATACGCTTTTCCTTGTTCATATTGATGGCTTGTAACCGCAGGGGTATGCGCATAAAAGTCATCCTGATACACACCCTCTGCCGTTGCGGCTTTCAATTCGATCACCGTTGCATAATCTTTCATTTCATACGTTTGATTGCGGTAGCTGACGGCATTTCGATCTTTCGGATACAGCGTATCTGTTTCGAGCGGCTCAATTCCAAATATCGTTTGCAAGTCTGGGTGCCAGCCGCCTGTGTACGTTAAGTCATGTTCGTTGACGATTCCGCTGATATACGTCATCACCAAGGTTCCGCCGTTAGCCGTAAACTTCTTTAATCGCGAAATGGTTTCTTCATTGATTACATACAGCATGGGGACGATCAGCAGCTTATACGCTGAAAAATCTTGTTCTTTTGTAATGACGTCGACCGGGATATCCTGTTCCCAGAATGTGCGGTAATGCTGCTGCAGTGTTTGCGGATAACGCTTTGTCGCTTTTGCAAATCCCTGAGCGTCCTCAAGCGCCCAATTATTTTCCCAATCATACAAAATAGCAGCTTCAGACGGTCTCTTCGTTCCAACGACTTCAGACAGCTGTTCCAATGTCTCCCCGACTTTTGCCACTTCTTGAAAGACGCGGTTCTTTGTGCTGTTGTCATGATCCACAATCGCCCCATGCAGTTTTTCCGATGATCCTCGTGATTTTCGAAATTGGAAATAGAGGACGCTGTCTGATCCGTGGGCAATCATTTGCATAGATGAAAGCAGATTCATGCCCGGGCGCTTTGCTTTATTGACGTTATGCCAATTGACAGCGCTAGGCGTACACTCCATTAATAGAAAGGGCTGCTGTTTGAGGCTTCTGTACAGATCATTGATAAAGCCGACCTTCATCGCCAAATCTGCTGTGCTTTCCCAATCATTGTGCCACACAGGATAAGCGTCCCAGCTGATGACATCCACATGCTTTGCAAATTTGCTGTAGTCGAGACCCTGATAAGGAATTAAATCTGGTGTATCACCCATAAAATTCGTTGTTATCGGAATGTCCGGCGTCAGCTCTTTCAGCGGTACGATTTCACTTTCATAAAAGGAAATGGTTTGATCCGTGACAAACCGGCGCCAGTCTAAGTTCAGGCCGTGCAAGCCATTTTCTCCAATCGGGGAAGGGCTTTCAATTTGTGACCAGTCATTAAATGTATGACTCCAAAACGGCGTCCACCACGCGTTATTCAATACCTTGAGACTATTGTCATATTTCGTTTTCAGCCACTCTCTGAAAGCTTGCTGACATTGGTCACAGTGGCATTCTCCTCCATATTCGTTGGAAATATGCCACATGAAAAGCGCCGGATGTCCGCGGTATCTTTCTGCTAATAAACGGTTGATGTGCCGCGTTTTTTCACGATAGACCTTGGACGTCAGGCAGTGGTTATGCCGTCCGCCGTGCAGCTGTTTCACTCTGTAGGCATTGACCCGCAGCACTTCAGGGTAGGTTTGCGACAGCCAGGCAGGACGCGCTCCGCTCGGCGTTGCTAAAATGACACGGCCGCCGATACTGTGGATACGGTCAAAAACATCATCAAGCCATTCAAATTGATATACACCTTCCTCCGGCTCAAGCGCACTCCATGCAAAAATGCCGACAGAAAATGTATTGGTATGAGAAAGCTTCATCAGCTTTATATCGTCGGCTAAAATATCCGGCCGATCCAGCCATTGGTCAGGGTTGTAGTCTCCTCCGTGGAGCATAAACTTCGCTTTTGTAACGTGCTTTTTTTCAAGCTTTGACATGATGTTCTCCCCCTTATTCTCTTATCCTTTCGTTCCGCCTGCGGTTAATCCGGACACAAAATTCTTTTGCAGCATGATAAAGATGACGGCAACAGGTATGCTGATGAGCAAGGCACCCGCCGCAAATGTCGTATAGCTTGCTCCCATGACATCATTGACTAAATTGAATAAGCCTACGGGCAATGTATATGATTCAGGCGTTCTCAATATCGTTGATGACAAAACAAAATCTCCGAGCGGGCCGGTAAATCCATTCATCGCAACCACTGCCGCCATCGGTTTTGATAAAGGCAGGATGATCTGCAAAAAGATCCTCGTGCTGCTTGCCCCGTCAATCTTTGCGCTTTCGTCTAAATCAATCGGGATAGAATCCATATATCCTTTCATCAAGTACGTATTCATCGGGATCAGGCCGCCGATATAAAGCAGGATCAGCAGCCAATGGCTGTTGATCATTCCTAACATTTGAGCCAGCACAAACAAGGCGATCAATGCAGAAAACTGAGGTATCATTTGCAGCAATAAAAAGAGCGTTAATGCGTATTTCCTCCCTTTAAACCGAAAGCGGGCAAACGCATAGGCCGTAAACGTCACACAGATCAGTGAGCCAGCCATCGTAAACAGGCTGATTTTTATCGAGTTAATATACCACTGCACATATTGAAGGCTTTCTTTGCCCGCAAATAATTCTTTGTAGTGGTCGAACGTCGGATTCTTCGGAATGAGGGATGTACTGATTAAACTGTTGCCGGGATTAAAGCTGGCGCCTGCCGTCCAAAGGAGAGGATACACAATGATGACCGCCATGCAGGCTAAAAACAAGTAAGAGAAAAGGAGCCGCATAAATTTTCTGACCTTCATATCTGCCAGCATGTCTCAGCCCTCCTCTTTAAAAGACTTCGTCTGTCTGAATTGCCACAATGCAATGGCAATCACAAACACAGACAATAAAATGGTTAAAGCAGCCGCAAGGGAATATTGGCTGGACTGCATCGTCAATTTATAAATCCACGATACGAGAATATCTGTTCCGCCGGCTGTTGATCCGGAAACAGCCGGACCGCCTCCATTGAAAAGATAAATAATATTGAAGTTATTAAAATTAAATGTGAACTGCGTAATGATAATCGGAGCCATCGCAATGAACACCATCGGGAGCGTGATGTACCTCAGTTTTGAGAAGATGGAAGCACCATCGATTGTCGCCGCTTCATAAAGATCCTCAGGAATCGATTGCAAAACACCCGTTGAAACAAGGAAGATATACGGAAAACCAAGCCAGCCTTGCATGAGGATCAGCGCCAGCCTCGACCAATTCGCATCTGTCATCCACGGAAGCGGATCAATGCCAAAGAAAGCCAAGATGTCATGATTCATTGCGCCGAAACTATCGTTAAACAAACCTGCAAAAATTAAAATCGTGACAAATCCGGGAACAGCCCATGGCAAAATCAAAATAGTCCGGAAAAACCGTTTAAACCGGATGTCTTTCTGATTCACAATGATCGCCAGCCATATCCCCAGACTGACTTGCAGAGTGGAAGCACAAAGCGTCCACACCACCGTCCAAGCCAGCACATCAAAAAAGGTCGAGCGCCAAATATCGACAGTAAAAATATCAGTGAAGGTTTGAAAACCAACCCAATCTACTAATTTAGCAGGAGGAGAATGATATAAATCATAGTTTGTAAAAGCTAAGGCAAAGCTGAATAAGATGGGAAAGATCACCGCGAAAATTAAAATAAACAGAGATGGTCCGCTGACCACATATGGATAGCCCTGTGCGATGATATTTTGATATTGTTCCTTGAGAGAGCTCAAGGGCCTCTTTTCATCACGGCGTTTTCCGCTTTGATAAGCGTCTCGCAAATTCACATAATATACCGCAAGTCCAAAGCATGTCACAATGACAGCGATAATGCCTTCCGCCAGCAGAAACACCGAGTTATCCCGCGGCACCTCTGTTCCCAGCGTGAAGATTCCCCAAAGCCCCATATTCAGCAAATCTCCAAATACCGCAAAAAACGATGCGCCCAAGAGGAGAAACAGGAGGCCTTTGATCCATTGTTTGTTGTAGAATTGACCAAGGCCCGGAATGATTGACAATAACAAAGCGACTTTACGATGCTGCACCGTCTTCACCTCTCTTACAATACAAATCTACTTTTCTCTTTATGTTCCGCTATGCTTTGCCTTCATCTGCCCTTTGGCCATTTCGGCAGCCTGATCTAAGGCTTTTTTCGGGTCCGCTTTTCCTGTTGCAATCGTTTGTAATGCCGAATCAGCCGGGGTCCATATTTCGTTCATTTCCGGTATATTCGGCGTCTGCTCTGAGAAGCGGGATTGTTCGGTAACCGCCCGTGCCGCTTCGCTTTTCATAATAGCCGTGTCACTCGCTAATGATTGAACGGCCGGAACTTCTTTCGTTTGTTCATATCGTTTTTTGGAATTCTTTTCATTTGCCAGAAAAACAGCTAACTCTTGCGCCAGCTCTGCATGTTTTGAAAATGCGCTGACATTGTAGCTTTTGACGCCGATAAAGGAGCTCATGTTTTTGCCGTTTTCCAGCTTCGGAAGCTTGGTGATGCCATAATCAATTCCCGCTTTCGAAAAGGCTTCTACATTCCACGGGCCTGAGATAATCGCAGCAGCCTTTCCTTCTGTAAACAGTGATTCGAGTACATTGATTCCCTGCTCTCCGACAATGCCAGCCGGGAATAAGCCGTCTTGATAAAACCTCTGAATCAGCTCAGCACCTTTGACAGCGCCTTCATTATTGATTCCAAGATCAGACGGATCATCGTTTCCATCCTTATCCTTTCCAAAGATATATCCGCCGTACCCGCCCATAACACTTTGCGCGTAATAGATTTGATCAAATAAGGCTAAAAATCCAAACTTGCTGCCATCAGCCGTTTTTTTAGAGTAGTCGTACCACTCTTCCAGCGTTTGCGGCAATTCGTCCTCTGAGATGAGATCTTTGTTATAAAAAAGCACTGTTGTTTCGACGGCTTTAGGCAGGCCATAAAGCTTCTGGTCCACCTTTTGAGACTGAATGGATGCGTCTGTGTAGAGCGATTGAACATCCTTTTCAACGTTTAATTCTTTGATTAATCCCTCTGTGACAGCCGTTCCGATCTGGTCACCGGGCATGGTTAACACGTCAGGCCCTGTGCCGGCCGGGCCGTCCATACGCAAATCTTCAATCTGCTGGGCATAAGGTTTTTCAACAACTTTGACCTTCACATCATGCTCTTTTTCAAATTCGGCAACAGCGTCTTTAATGCCGATGCTTTTTTCTTTATCCTCCCACACGACAAGCTCCGAGCCCTTTGAGCTTGTTTTTTCGCTGCTGCTTTCCTGCGGTCCGCAGGCGGCTAAAGATAAACTGACAGCCGCGCAGAGCATGACACCGGCGTACTTTTTTACCATTTTCATCAATTGTCACCCTTCCGTATTAGATGAAAGCGCTTCAAAAAACAATATAGCATGACTGAGAAAATGTGCAAACAAACTATTTACTCTTAAAAGTAAATTTTTTTACCAAACAAAAAATGACTTAGAATACTAAGCCATTTTGAAATACGATTTAATTCATGCTCTTTCTGACGATTAATTCAGCTCCCATATATAACGTTTTAACCGTTTTCCGCTTTTCCAGCACTTGCTCAAGCAATAATTCCACAGCGTTTTTACATAGTTCCTTGATATCAATATGAAAGGTCGTCAGCGGCGGAGAGACGTACTTGGCAAAGCTGATGTTATTGATGCTCACGACGCTCACTCTGTTTGGTATCGCGATTCCTTTTTCATTCAGGGCTTGCAGACAGCCGACCGCAATCGGGTCTGCCGCGATAAAAAAGGCGGTCGGAAGCTGATCACCCAATGCTTCAATCGCTTTAGTCATCAGGCGGTAGCCATTTTCGACGGAGAAGCCGCGGCGGCATAATATATAGCGCTCGTCCAGCATCCCTTTTTCCTGCATATAGGATCGGAACGTTTTTTCACGAATATCCATTTCATCTTGATTCGTGTTCGGATTTTTGTACGTGCCGCCAATAAATCCGATATTCTTATGCCCTTTTTCAACTAGGATGTTTACCGTTCTCTTCGTCATTTGCGCTAAGTCCGGCCTTACTGAATCAAAATGGTCGGGATCAGGTGAAGAGTCAATAAAAACACCGTTCTCCGTCAGATTTCTGAGAAATGTTAATTCTTTATCAGAAAAGGTGCCCACGGCAATAAAACCTTCTGTATGAGCCGGAATGCATTCAATACCGTCCGTTATTTTATAGGTCGTCATGTCGACATTGAAGGTTTTCGCCAATTTCTCTACTTCTAATCTCATTGTTTTGAAATAGACATCTTCCAGCTCCTCTTGATCTGTCAGCCAATATAAAAAAGCAATGTGTTTCACCAGCGGCCTTACAGTTTTCTTGCGATAATTAAGTTTCTCTGCGGCTTCATATATCTTTTCACGCGTCTCGTCCGGTACAGAAAGGCTCTCATCGTTATTTAAAACACGGGAAACGGTTGAAATCGAAAATCCCGCGGCTTGTGCGATATCTTTTATTGTCGCCATTATATCTGCCTCCATTCCCAAACATGCCAGTGGTCGTTTTAGTAAAATATTTTACTTCCTTTTTCGTAAATGTCAAGCTGTGTCAGCCGCACAATGTAAATAAGACTGAACCATTAAAGCTCAGTCTTGGTTGTTTGTACGCACCAGCAGAATTGCCCGGGAAATGAGTCGGTTATTGCACGTTTTCCTCAAAATATCCCGAAAGGACATCTTCCACATTCGTCAAGTGTGCCAGCATCGCTTCTTCCGCCTGTGCTCCGTCTTGGGCAGCCACGGCATTATAAATCCGTTCATGCTCCTCATAAAGCCGCTGTACCGAGGTCTTCTTGGAAAACAGCCAGATTTTCCGCGTTTCTCTCATCGTTTCCAGCAGCAATGATGATACGTGATTCATCAGATGTTTAAGCAGATCGTTTTGTGAAGCGTCAGCGAGTGCCAAATGAAAGGCGAAGTCTGCTTTTTCGCCTAGCTCCCCGTCTGCTTCAATCTCCCCCATTTCCTTTAACGCCGCATGAATGCTTTGGAGATTCTCTTCTGTCCGTTTTTCGGCAGCTAATGAAGCCACGCCGATTTCAAGCAGCTTTCTGACCTCGAGCAGCTGTTTGACATCTTCTTTTTTCATTAAAAGTGCGGCTGACAGAGGCTGAGAAATTTGATCAGGTTCAAACTCCTTCAGGTAGGTGCCTTCTCCCTGTTTCATTTCGACAAGCCCCATCGCTTTTAATGCGGAAAGCGCTTCGCGCACCGCTGAACGGCTGACTTGAAAGCTTTCGGAAAGCGCCTGAACGGAGTCAAGTTTATCCCCCGGCTTCAGTTGGCCGGTTTTGATCATATCTAATAATGCATCCGCGACTTCTTCATATATCTTTTTTGTTTTAATCTGTTTATATTTCAATGCAATTCACCCCGCAACTTGTAGGTCTGGCTGTTTACGATCTATTATACTCCCTTTTGGGCGCCGCCAAAAGATTTAGACAATTTCGTCAAAAAGTCTTGTACTTTGATTTTTTTCAAAATATAATGCTAGGTAACTGGTCTTATTATCTAGTCATCAGATGATCATATCATCTTTGGAAACCGCTTACACATAGCCAGTTATGTTTGAAGGAGGGGTTTGGGATGCAATGGACACAGGCATATACGCCTATAGGGGGAAATTTGCTTTTATCTGCGCTTGCCGCACTTGTACCGATTATTTTCTTTTTCTGGGCACTCGCCATTAAACGAATGAAGGGGTATACAGCGGGATTGTCCACCTTGGGAATCGCGCTGCTGATTGCTGTATTGATTTACGGGATGCCGGCGGAAAAAGCGCTGATGTCCGCTACACAAGGAGCCGTATACGGCATTCTGCCAATCGGCTGGATAATTGTGACGTCTGTTTTTTTGTATAAAATCACTGTAAAAACGGGACAGTTTGATATTATTCGCAGCTCTGTTCTCTCCATTACCGATGATCGCCGGCTTCAGGCGCTGCTGATCGCTTTCTCATTCGGGGCTTTTTTAGAAGGGGCGGCGGGATTTGGGGCGCCGGTCGCGATTTCGGCCGCACTGCTTGTCGGCCTCGGTTTTAACCCTCTTTATGCGGCGGGGATCTGTTTGATTGCCAATACGGCGCCAGTAGCCTTCGGGGCGATTGGGATTCCGATTACAGCTGTAGAAGGGCCGACAGGGATTCCGGCGATGGAGATTTCTCAAATGGTCGGGCGGCAGCTGCCGTTTTTATCTGTATTTATTCCTCTTTATTTAATTATCATTATGAGCGGATTCAGGAAAGCCTTTGAGGTATGGCCGGCGATTCTTGTTTCCGGTGTTTCCTTTGCCGCTGTTCAGTATCTCAGCTCCAACTTTTTAGGGCCGGAGCTGCCGGATGTTTTGTCGGCGCTAGTGTCGATGGCTGCGCTAGCTGTGTTTTTGAAATGGTGGAAGCCGAAGAAGACATTCCGGTTTGCGGGGGAGCAGGAATCGGCCGCCGCAATTGAAACGGCAAAACTGCACCCTGATGCACCGGCTTACACCGGCGGGCAGATTTTTAAGGCCTGGTCGCCGTTTCTGCTGCTGACGGTGATGATTTCTGTTTGGGGCATTCCTTCGGTCAAATCCGCGCTGACAGGGCATTACGAAGGCACAGCCATTGTCTTAAAATGGCTGAATGTGATTGGAGAAAAGCTGACTTTTGCTCCTGGGGTGCCTTTTTTGAACAATCAGATCGTCAATGCTGACGGCACTCCGATTGAAGCGGTTTATAAGCTTGAGGTGCTCGGTTCGGCAGGCACCGCGATTTTAATTGCCGCAGTGCTGTCAAAATTCATCACGTCCATTGCGTGGAAAGAATGGGGGGCTGTTTTTAGCGAAACACTGCAGGAATTGAAGTTTCCGATTTTGACGATCGCCTCGGTCGTTGGTTTTGCATATGTCACCAACTCCTCGGGAATGAGCACGACGCTCGGCATGACGCTGGCGCTGACAGGCTCGATGTTTACCTTCTTTTCGCCGGTTCTCGGCTGGCTCGGCGTCTTTATTACCGGCTCGGATACGTCGGCTAACCTGCTGTTTGGAAACCTGCAGAAAGTAACGGCCTTATCGGTCGGAATGGACCCTGTCCTATCGGTCGCGGCCAATTCATCAGGCGGCGTCACCGGCAAAATGATTTCCCCGCAGTCAATCGCGGTCGCGTGTGCGGCAGTCGGACTCGCCGGGAAGGAGTCGGATCTTTTCCGCTTTACGATCAAGCACAGCTTGTTTTTGCTGCTGCTCGTCTGTATCATCACCTTTTTGCAGCACCAGTTTTTCAGCTGGATGATTCCGTAAAAAAATCCTCCCTTACAGGGAGGATTTTATTTGTACCGTTTTCTGGCCGCCGATGACGGAATGTTCAATTGATCGCGGTATTTCGCCACTGTGCGTCTGGAGATTTGAATGCGGTGCTGTTCATATAACAGGTCGGCAAGCTTTTGATCTGAGAGGGGTTTTGTTTTATCCTCTTGCTGAATCAATGCTTGAAGATGCGTTTTGACCGCATAGTTGGATGTATCGCCATCTCCAGAGGCCTCTGCTTTTCCTGAGAAGAACATCTTCATCTCAACCAATCCGTAAGGCGTTTGTATCGTTTTCCCTTTAATGGCCCGGCTGATGGTTGATTCATGCAGGCCCAGACAATCCGCCACCTCTCTCAGTGTCAGCGGCTTCATAGCGCTCCGCCCTTTTAGGAAAAAATCTTTTTGACGTGCGGTCAGCTCATTTACAATTCTGGTGATCGTCTGCTTCCGCTGCCTCAGCGCGCGGCTCAGCCAGCGCCACTCCTGATATTTCGCAGATAAATAGGAAACCGTATCCTGACAGGCGCCCGACGATAGAAGCGGCCTGTACTGCGGATGCAGCTCAATCTCCGGGAACGAGCGGCTGTTCAGTTCCGCTGTGATCTGGCCGTTTTTAACGATGATGAAAATGTCAGGTTCAATATACATATCCTGCTCCGGACTGGCAAACAGAAGGCCGGGTCTTGGGTGAAGCGCAGCAATTTTATCAGAAATATCCTGAATCGCGTGAAGCGGGATTCCAGTTTCTTTTGAAAGCGCTTTCCAGTTTTTTTGTGCAAATACATCAAAGTGTTCTGAAACAAGCAGTTCTGCCTGTTCATTTCTGTTCGGGAGACGCTGTAATTGCAGCAGAATACACTCTTGAAGAGATCTTGCTCCGATTCCCGCTGGTTCAAGCGACTGTAGTTTTCTCAGAACCGCTTCCGCTTCCTCTGCCGAAACAGACAGGCGCCGGGCTGCCTCCTCCACATCTTCCTCCAGATATCCGTTTGAATCAAGCGAATGTATCAGATAATTAAAAATCTTTTTTTCAGTGTTTGACAGATTCATATCCAGCGACTGCTGTTTGAGGACATCCTGCAGTGTTTTTTGCGGATTGCTTAATTGAAGGCCCGCCTCCTGCCTGCTGATCCTGTTTTTGTTTGTTTTATGGTAAGATAGTGGCGGTGTGTCTGTTTCCTTTCGTTCAATAAGAGGGTTTTCCAGTGAGAGCTCATCAATGTATTCGGCCAGTTCCGCCGAATGATAGCCAAGCAGCGTAATGGCCTGCCTGAGCTCCTGTGTCAGTTGAGGCTTTAGTACTTGTACTTGCTGAAGTTTCATATCCATCTTGCTCACTCCCCTTTCTTCATTGTACATGATTGGGATGACACCGTATACATTTATGAAAAAGGAGCTGCCAAAGAAATGTCTGAACTTTTTTCTGTACCGTATTTTATTGAAAACTTAAAGCAGCATATTGAAATGAACCCGTCTGAGGATAAGATCCACGCAATGAACAGCTACTACCGTTCTGTCGTTTCAACACTTGTGCAGGATCAGCTGACAAAAAACGCCGTTGTCCTGAAGCGGATTCAGCATTTAGATGAAGCCTACAACAAAGTAAAACGCGGAGAATCAAAATAAACCTTCCTGCTCACATGTGAGCAGGAAGGTTTTCTTTCTTTGAGGCGTCCCGAATGATTTGAGTGTTTGGCACTCCCTCCGTCCAAGTATGATAGTAATTGGCGTTTTTTCCGTAGGAGTTATCAATGACCGTGTTTTCTTTTTGAAGAAGAGAGGACAAAATATGGCCGTGCAGTCTTGACGTTTCCACCGATTGGTAACGGCTGAAAAAGCGAATGGCTTTGGTGACGATGTAATCCGAGTATTTTCTCCATATAAATGCGATGGGCAGAGGATTGCCCGCTTTTTTGTTCAGGACGTTCAGCGTTTGGAGAAAAGCGATTGTCCGGCGGTCTGAAGCTGACAGCACTGTACGCCAGTCATAGCTTTCCGCTTGCGCATGTCTTTGAAGCTCATCATTTGCTTCATGATCTGTTCTGATAAATCTCAGCTTTTGGCCGGTCGGCTGCTGTGTCGGAATGATGGGAAACAGCTGGTGGGCCATATCAGGCAATAGCTTGATATGATTGTTTTGAAAGTACGCCTGTGCCGTTGCATAGGAGGCTTTTTCCCTTGTGATGATATGCAGATTTGAATGGGCAGAGAAAATGTCAGCCGTCCGTTTTAAGTTGTCTTCATGTTGAAAATAGATGGATTGCGGCAGAATGACGATTTTGTGGTTTGGATAGGTTTGAACGATTTTCTCTCTAAATCCTTGATAGTACGGATATAAATCCCCGAAGTTGCCGCCTCCCTGACAGACGATGATCAGATTCGGATCAAGCTTACGCCCGATTGGGAAATTGTCTGGATTCCAGCGGTTTCTGACCCGAATGTCATTTTCGTCAAAAAAGGCTTCCGTTCCTTTCATAATAAATAGATCCCCTACATTTCCGTATAGAGGATAGTCGGCGTAAATGATTTCGGATTGCTTCGGAATCATTTCGAGCAGCCCGGCCAGTTTTTTCTTCAGGCTGATCATTGAATGCTTGCTGTCCATCTCTTCACCTCTGTTGTTTGGAATAAGTGTAACAACACATCGATTACTCGGTCTTGATCTTCTTCGGTCATATTTGTTCCGGATGGGAGGCAGATCCCTCGCCTGAATAAGTTTTCGCACACACTTTCAGAATCTGTATGGGAATAAAATGCAGATGATGTAAACAGAGGCTGGGTATGCAACGGCTTCCAAAGCGGTCTCGCTTCAATCTGTTCTTCAGCAAGATGCTGAACCACGTCATATGGTATCAGCCCGTTATCGAGCGTGAGTGCAGTAAGCCAGCGGTTGGACACGCCTTCTGAGTATTCCGGCATAAAGCAAACGCCATCTAGGCTGCCAAGCGCATTTTCATACCTCGTAAAAATCTCCCGTCTTTTCTCCACCCGCTCATCCAGCACCTCAAGCTGGGCAATCCCGACTCCGGCAAGGATATTGCTCAATCTGTAGTTGTGCCCGATTTCACTGTGCTGATAATGAACAGCAGGATCGCGGGCCTGTGAAGCGAGAAATCTTGCTTTTTCAATGGCGGCTTCATCGTCTGACACAAGCATCCCGCCTCCTGAAGTGGTAATGATTTTGTTTCCATTAAATGAATAAATGCCGAAACGGCCGAATGTCCCGCTCTGCTTCCCTTTATAGACCGAACCGAGGGATTCAGCCGCATCCTCAATGACCGGCACTCCGTATAAGCCGCACAGGCTTACAATCTCATCCATTTTCGCGCTTTGTCCGTACAGGTTGACGGCAATGACCGCTTTGGGCGGATTTCCATTTCGTTTTGCTTCCTCCAGTGCTCTTTCAAGTGCTTTCGGAGACATATTCCACGTATCCGGCTCAGAATCTATAAAAACAGGCACCGCTTTTTCATATAAAATCGGGTTTGCCGTTGCCACAAATGTAAAGGACGGACAAAACACGATGTCTCCCTCTTTTACATCCAGCAAACGTAGCGCCAAATGAATCGCGGCGGTGCCTGAGCTGACAGCAGCCGCCCCTTTGGCGCCGACTCGTTCAGCCAATTTTTCTTCAAATGTATTCACAAGCGGCCCAAGCGGCGCAATCCAGTTTGAGCGAAAGGCTTCTGAAATATAGTGCTGCTCCCTGCCGCTCATATGAGGGGCGGATAAGTAGATTTTTTTATGCATGTAACCATCCTTTGCTTTAGGTTTGAATAGAGGAAATCACGCGCGCCGGGGTGCCGGCTGCCGTTACCCCGTCAGGGATGGAGCGGATCACCGCGGAACCTGCGCCGACAATGCTCCAAGAGCCGATAGTAACCTGCGGAATGACGGAGGCCCCGGTGCCCACATGAGCCCCTTCTTGAACCGCAATACCACCAGAAAGCGTGGCGCGCGGAGAAAGATGTACGAAATCGCCGATCTGATTGTCGTGCTCTGCAATCGCGCCCGTATTGATGATACAATGGGCGCCGATCTGAACATCCGCCTGAATAATCGCACCGGCCATAATAACCGTTCCTTCCCCGATGACAGCCGATTTGCTGATGATGGCTGACGGGTGGATTAATGTGATGAGATCTTCTTTGTATAACCCCAGCCGCTCCGCCAGCTGTTTTCTGACGCTGTTGTTTCCAATTGCAATCACAAACATGACGTCAGGGATCAGCCTGCGCAATTCAGGAATTGCTGCCGGGGGGCCTGTGTACAGCTCTTTCCTGGCAGCAAATGTGCTGAATTTATCGTCCAGCACCGCAGCTAAGCGCGTGTCTGAACGGGCGCTTATGAGTTCTCTGATCACCTTTCCGTGACCGCCGTCTCCCACAATGGCCACGTTTCTCATGAGGACACATCTCCGCTTCCTGTGAAGCGTTCTGCGGTCACATGATTGGTTTGCTGAATACCTTCTGAAACAAGAACTTTGCGTACCGTCAGACATAAAATTTTCAAATCGAGCAAGAATGAACGGTTGTCAACGTACCAAACATCCAGTTCAAATTTCTTTTCCCAGGAAATCGTGTTTCTGCCGTTGACCTGCGCCCAGCCTGTAATCCCGGGTTTTACCTCATGGCGCCGTGCCTGCTGTTTCGTATAAAGCGGCAGATAGTCCATCAGCAGCGGCCGGGGACCGACGAGGCTGAGGTCCCCCTTCAAAACATTCAGAAGCTGCGGCAGCTCATCAATGCTCAGCTTTCTGATCAGCCTGCCTGTTTTCGTAAGCCTGACTGCATCCGGCAGCAGGTTTCCCTCACTGTCCCGTTCGTCCGTCATCGTTCTGAATTTATAAAGGGTGAACGGCTTCCCATGCAGGCCGGGCCGTACTTGTTTAAAAAAGACAGGCGATCCTATTTTCAGCCTGACTACGGCGATAGTGAATAGAATAATGACACCCGTGCAGCACAATAAAAAAATAGCGGCCGTCAGATCAAAAAGACGTTTCAGGATCAAATATTTACAGCTCCTTTCGTTTTTCTAAACCGTCTCAGCACCAGCTGTCGTTCCTCTTTCGTACAAACAAACATAAAAGCGAAAACCGCGTAGCAGCAGCTGACGGCTGCACCTGCGGCAATCAGTGATGTCCAGCTTTCAATGGTGATACATAACTGGATGGCCTCACAAACCGCCCAGGCAAATAAAGCGGCAAGGACCGGACCGAACATGCCTGTAAAGAACACATGCTTTTTGTAGCCGGTAATGCGTGATACATAAAGCGGCGTAAAGATGACATTTTTCAGCACAAGCGAAATCGCCCCGGCCAGCGTAATGCCGTAAAGCCCCAGATGCGCCGGCCCGCTTAATGTGACCGCCAGCACAACATTCACTGCGCCTAACAGCAGGGTGACGAGCGCCGGTGTTTTTTGTTGATTAAAGGCGGTCCATATATAAAACAGCGGCATAAAGGCAAGACTGACCGCCAAATATCCGGCGTGAATATATAAAAGCGGCGCTACAGAGGAAAAGGACGGTCCAAGCCAGATCGTCAGAAAAGGCCCGGCCAAACCTCCCAATAATGCAGCCGGAAGCGCAAGCAAAAGCCCGTTCAGTCTCACTGCCTGATTGGCGTACTTGACCAAGCCGTCCATATCGCCTTTTGAATAATAAGAAGTAATGACAGGCGCAAATAGAGATGCGACTGTTCCTGCCAAACTGCGCAGCAGCAGCGGAAACTGGATAATCGCCGCGTATTTTCCCGCTTCAGATGCACCCAGCACCAAGTTGGCGGTTAATAGGTCGATCTGCAAAAAAAGCAGCACGCCGATCTGATTGACTGAGTTCCAGGTTCCTGCCTGAAACAGTTCCTTGCTTATGCGGAATGACAAGTCTTTCAGCCTAAATGAAAACCATGGAATCAGTTTTCTGAAAAAGCAGAAAGACAGAATAGACGCTATGACGGCACCGGCTAAAGCGGCAAGCTGAATCTGCCAGATTTTTGGCGTAAAGCAGGCAAACAGCGCCAGCACACACAGCACGCGGATGAGCATTTGCACCGCCTGAATCGAACTGGTGATATACAGCCGGTTGGCATAAAACGGCGCCGCCCCAAACCCCGCCATCAAAAATGTTAAAAGAAACAGCAGACTCCCAATTAAAATCGACAGCCGAACATCAGCCAATAGATCCTGAGGGACATTCATAACGCGGTCAATAAAAAAAGCCGCACTCACAAGAGGCAGCAGAAGCAGCAATGAAATCAAAACAGATGCAGCCAAATAATTGCTGATATACGCATTTGCTTTTTCCTGCTCTCCCCTGTGGGCTGCGACAGAAAAAAAACGCACAACCACGGAGCTGAGCGCCACCGTGATAATGGAAAAATAATTAATCACATTTTGCGTTAAATTCACAAAGCCAAAAGCCTCGACACCGAGCGTTTTGACAATAAAAGGCGTCATCCAGACAGACAGGAATACGGACAGAAGAAAAGCTGTGAGATTGGCGCTGAAGTTAATGGTGAATTTCATGCCTGCTTCGCACTGCCTTTCATGGTTCCGCGTGTCTCAAAAAACAGCTTGATGAGAAAGATCAGCCGCCATTTGCACAGTCCTAAGACCAATCGCTCGCCTCTGCCTAATTTCTCATGCTGGAACGGTGTGTGTCTGACAGCCTGCCGAACCATGTCATAGGATAAAATCTGTCTGATCTGTTTTTTGATGTCTTTCGGCGGCTGCGATGAGGCACAGGCGTTTGCCAGAAGCATCGGAAGCTGGTGCTTGCAAATGTACACATCTAAATCCTCTTTGCACACATCCGCTAAGCCGCACTGATTGTAGAATGCGAGTTTGGCTTGATATTGTTTTTGGATATTTTCATCCATCGCAGGCTTATAAGGGAGTTCCGTCAGGCTGTTCGGATTTTCACGGTATATGTACAAGCCTTCATCCAGCATTTTTACCCGCTCGGCTTCATAAAAAGCAGATAAATTAAAGGGTGAATCTTCAGCAAAACGGATGTCTTCATCAAACCACAGGTTCGCCCTCTCCAAAAGCTCACGGCGATACACATATCGCCATACATACCAGATAAATCTCGTTTCGTGGGCACGTTGGAGCTGTTCAGCTATATCCGCTTTTGTCAGCATACGGCCTGTTTCGAGCTGCGGCGGCACGTATACCCGCCTGTCTTCGGACTGTTTATAAAATCCGCAGCCAGCGATATCGAGCCGGTGCTGCTCCGCTTCTTCTGCAAGCCTTTGAAACATGGCGGGAGAGACATAATCGTCTCCGTCTACAAACCCGATATACGTGCCGCGCGCCGCTTTGATTCCCGCGTTTCGAGCCGAACTCAAGCCGCCATTTTTTTTATGAATGACTTGAACTCTTGCATCCCGTTTCGCGTATGCCGCTGCCATCTCACCAGATCGATCGGGTGTTCCATCATTAACAAGGATGATTTCTATATCGGACAGCGTTTGGGCAAGCAGTGAATTGATGCATTCTTCAATGAATGGTTCAACGTTATACATCGGGACAATAATGCTGACGAGCGGTGTCATTGTGCTTCACCGCTGATTTTATCCCGCAGCCCTTTAAAATACATCTCCCGCGGAAAGCCGGCACGGTTTGTTTCTTTTGTCAGCAGCTCTTTCACTGCGGCTGTCACAATTTCCGGCTCCGGCTGTTCAATCAGCTTCATGGATGGAATATCTTTCAGCCATTGGTAGCCTTCCATTACTTTGTGATCAAAAGACCGGATCACTACACACGGCGTTCCTGTCAGCGCACAAAAAATCATGCCGTGCAGCCTGTCTGTGACAACGGCTTCAGCACTTTGCAGCTTAGACCAAAGCGCTTCCAGCTCCTGTTCCCGTGTACCGCGGCTGACCCGGCGCCCGATCGTTGTCGTAAAAGCTTTGATCTCGCCAAATTCATTAAAAAGAGCGGTCTTCACGCGGTTTCTCTGATCCTCCTGAAGCACGCTTTCCTGATCCTCGCGCAAACACATATACACCCCTTCGCGTTCCGCAGGGGTGCTGCTTCTATCTAAATACAGCACCATATCAGGCTGCTTCAGGATCTTTTTTTCTTTAAAATGCCGCTTCATAAATTGATACGTAGTTTCATCACGCGCCATCAGCAATAAACCGGGGTGCGCGTTATAAATTTTCTGCGCCCGTTTCAGCTCTTTTCGTCCCTTTTTCGTATCAGAAAAATGAACGGTTGCCGGTAGCTGGACGATTTGATAATCATGAAACGTTTTAATGATAAAGCGGCGCGTCCACTCTTCATACCGGTATAAATCCCCCATGTTTCCGCCGCCGATGATAAAGACCATATCTTCCGGGTGGCGGGAGCGAATCAGCGCTTTTGCTGATTTGTATATGTCCTTCATATCGACCTCAATGATTTCAAAATCGGAGTATTCCTGCTCAAGAAACACTTTGCTGGCATAAGCAATAGCATGATCCCCCAAATTGTCATGGGAAGGCAGCAGGGTCAGTATGATTTTCTTCTTATGTGCGGCAGCTTTTACCGGCTGATCGGCCGCACCCAGCCAAAATTGGGACGGGTACTTGACCTTTAGCAGCAGCCATTCTGCAAGATTGATTTTCAATGAATGTAACGACATGTCTTCACCCTCTGATTTTCATTTTGTACTCGATCACTCGCTGATACGCGGCGGACGCCATGGCAACGAGCGGAATCATTCTGTATTTCGCCATCAGCAGCAGGCATGACCGTTTTGCGTCAAAAGGCGCTGTCCCCGTTTTCGACAGACTGACTTGAAACACCGGATCAGCGCAAATCACGCCGACCGTTTTGAGCCTTTCCAAAAGACGCCGGCTGGCGCTTGTTTTCCATTCGTTCAAGAGACAGATGGTCCCATGGAGAACGATAAAGAAATCAAGCTCCTTTCGGTACTCCTCCAGCTTGTTGTTCTCCTGTAAGAACCCTGCGTTCGCCTGATACAGCGCTAGTCCTGATTCAAACAGTTTTTTCTGATAACCCTGCACGATGGAGGAAAGGTGAATTCGATAATGGTAGAGAGGCGCTTTTACATAGGAAACCGAGCGGGCGAAAAAATGTGCCCTGAAGCTGAAAAACTGATCCTCGACATGCTCCAGCTCACCTCTGAGCGGGAACGAAAGCCGGTGTGCGTCAATCATGCTTCTTCGGTACAGTTTATTCCATGAAAATCCCCTGACCTTCCCTTCGAATAACGCCTTGATATAGGACTCCTTCGGCTGATCCTGATAGGTTTCCGCAATGTCTGAGACAACTGTTTTTTCAGTATCCTCAAACTCCGCGGCATAGTTGCAAATGACCAGATCGGTTCCCTCCGAAGCTGCCTGAACCATTTGCAAGCAATAATCAGGCTCGATCCAATCGTCTGAATCAATAAAAGCCACAAATTCGCCGCGGGCCGCTTCGATCCCTTTGTTCCGGACCGCACCGAGCCCTTGGTTTTCCTGGTGAATGACTCTGAATCGTTTATCCTTTTCTGCATATTCCTCAGCGATGTCCGGGCTGGCGTCTGCCGAACCGTCATTGACGATGATGATTTCAATATTGTCCAATGTCTGGTTCTTTAAAGATTCAAGGCAGTTTCTGATATAGGTTTCTGTATTATAAACAGCGACTAACAGACTAACCGCAGGTGTTTCCATAATGACCGGCTCCTCTTGCATAAATTACCGGGAAAAAATCGTTCTGTACGGCAGAACGGAAGAATCAACCGGCATAAGCAAATAACTGTATAAAAAATAACAAACCACAATGGCGATATAGATCAACGCATTCGATTTCTCATCAAATATCCTGACAAAATAAGGGACTAGGATCATTTGATACAGTCCGAAGTAAATATTAAACCTGGCAAAGATCACGTCCTTTGTGGCCAAGAGCCCGAATAAAAACCCGAGAAGGCACAAATTGACGACAATATCGATTTGCGGCCACAGCTTTCGGAGGCGCTCCCTGTAACAAAAGGCCAAAAACAGCGGCAGGACCAAAACAGCGATTTTGACCACATTCATTCCGTTTGTATTTGTCATCAGCCACTTTTCATAATGGCTGTATGAGCTGTTTTCAAGGACAACGACAAATACCGAAATAAATTTCTGATATAAAAAGGTCATGCCGAGAAATAAAGCTGAGAGACCGAATATTGCCGGTGACCAGGCTTTTCTTCTGACAATAAAATAGACCGGAATCATCACCAGCGCCGAGGAGTGAAAGAGCGAACTGACCAGCACAATCAGAAAATAACGCTTCCAGTTTCCATTGATGATATAGCGAATCGCCCAAAACAAAGCGGCTGCCACCATGTATTGTCTGATTCCGTTAAAGGATGCGTAATAATGAAAGGTTCCTAAAAATAAAAAGACACTCAGCTCGAACGGTCTTCCGTAGTCTGCCAGCGTCTTGATAATAAAGATATAGGTCACGGCCGCAACGGTCACATACATGATTTGCGGGTCCTTCGTGATAAAATTCATCAGCCATAGCAGTGCGGTAAAGCCCGGATCTGTTGCCGTTTTCGCCGTGCCGAAACCGAATATCTGCCAAATATTTTGATAGTCTCCTGCCATTTGATACAGCAGCGTATACGTCTGAAAATCTGTACCGACCCTGTAACGCAGGCCCGAAACAAGCACAAGTGAAGCAAGCGGAATCCAAATGAGAAGCTTGTTCGGACGATAGCCGGTCGCAAGTGACTCATCCCGGCCGCCGCACATTTTAGCAAACCAAGACCAAATATATACAATTCCCATATTGACGACATACACAATCATTTTTATTGTCCTTTTTCAGTGCTAATCTGATATAAATTCATCAATGCACCCACATTTCGCCGCGCATCGTAGCCAAGTTTCGAAAGGGTATCTTTCACGAGCTCCCGCTTCGGCCTGCCTGCGGCGGCCGCTCTTACAATCGTTTCAGCCCAAATGTCCATCGACTTAGAGAGACTCACCCTTTTCACAAGTCCGAGGCCCGTGTCGACTTTTTCTGTGATCGTGTCGGAAATAATGCACGGAAGGCCTGAAGCCTGCGCTTCCACAAGCACAACAGGCAAGCCTTCGTACAGCGACGGCATGACAAATACATCAAAGGTGCGCATGAGCTCATGAATGTGTTCTTCAGTTCCTAAAAAGAGAACATCTGAAAGCAGATTCAGCGTCCGCGCTTCCTCCTCCATCTGCTCCCGCAGCGGTCCGTCTCCTGCGAGAACCATCTGAAAGCGAACTCCCCGTTTTTTCAGGTGAACGGCAAGCTTCAGCAAAAACGCGTGATTTTTCACTTCATGAAACCGGGCCACATGACCAATGATCAGACGGTCAGACGCTATGCCGCGTGCTTTTTTTTCGTCATCGGCCGCCTGCCCGGCGGGAGAGAACAAATCAAGGTCGATTCCGTTCGGCAGCAGATGAACACGCTTCCGCTCCATATTTGATCGCCCGAACAAAAACCGGCCCGCATCCTCTCCGCAAGCGCACAATTCAGTCGCATAAGCCAAAATGAGACGTCTGAACACCATCAGCTGCAGGCGGTCCTTCCAATTGAAGCCGGTCTTCCACGAGGTGTTATGGGAATGGCATACTCTGACCTGCACCCCGGCTAGCCTTGCCGCAAGCGCGATAAAGCCGGTTTGAAAATCTGTGTGCGCATGAACCGCGCTGAACGGCCCGTTTTCTTTTATTGTGTTTCTTACATTCTTCAAAAATGTGAGGGGATTGCTTTGTCCGATACTCGGGACATAAAAAAGCCGCCCGCCTAGCGATAAAATTTCTTCATCATAAGCGCACGGATCATTTCGATAGGTTAAAAAATCAAATTGCACCTTACTTCTATCCATTTTCCGATATAAATTCATGACCATGGTTTCCGCGCCGCCCCTGTTCATGCCGCTGAGAACATGGAGCACGCGCTGCTGGCTGTTATTCATGCTTCACAAGCCCTTCCTTCTGATTCATCACTCTTTTTTTATGGTAACGATTCATCACAGCAGGAGGCATAAACGCGCGAATGAGCGGTTTTGCGATATAGATGTAAGCGGAAAAAGGAAGCTTCAGGCGTCTGCATGCCTGGTACACAAGAATGGCGTTGTCGATTGAATAGGTAAAAGACCGCCTCTTGAATGCGTCGCTGTCTTCCCTTACTTTATACAGCGCTTCTTGGAGGTTATAGCCTCGGAAGCCCTCTCCAAAAAAGCGGAGCCACAAATCGATATCCTCCATTCGTCTTGTCCGCCGCACCGAACGATAGCCTTTCAGCGTACGGTAAGCGCTGGCTCTCATCATGATTGTCCCATGGCAAAACGGCGTCCCTTTCGCCATGATGGCCGGCTCAGGAACAGAAGGCAGCATCCGTGTGCCCCTTACGCCAAATTCATCAAACACTAGCATGCCGGTGCCGACCACCTGGTAGTGCCGATGCTTTTCTAAAAAGGCAACCTGCTTCTCCAGACGGCGCGGAAAGGACAGATCATCTCCGTCCTGACGGGCGATATACTCGCCTGTCGCATAAGAAAGACAGTGATTTAACGAAGCGGCCAGCCGCTTGTTTGTTTGATTGTGAATCAGCTTGATGCGGTCGCTGTAATGAGCGGCATACTGCTTCGCAATACGGAGCGTGCCGTCTGTTGACGCATCATCGCACATAATCAGCTCCCAATTTTTATAGGATTGGCTGAGAATGGATTCAATGCTTTCCGCCAAAGTGCGTTCACAATTATAAATGCCCATAATGACAGAAACTTTCGGTCCTGAATTCATACGCTTTTCTCCTTTTTATCCATATCCATGTACACGGAATAAATTTCTGCCATTTCTTCTACCGTTCGCGCTTCCGAGAATCGCAAGGCCGTTTGGCGTCCTTCCTGTCCGAGTGTTCTCCGCAGTTCCGGCTCAAGGTAGAGCTGTTCAATCCGATCGGCAAAAGCAGCGCTGTCGCCAATTTTGATGAGAAACCCGTTTTTTCCGTCCCGGATGATTTCCCGGTGTCCGCGGTTATCAGTGGCAATCGCCGGCTTATCCGCCGCCATGCCCTCAAGCACATTCATGCCGAGGCCTTCTCTGATGCTGGAGGCGACAGATACATCCGCAAGCTGAATCAGCTCGTGAATATCGCGGCAAAAGCCGTAAAAGCAAACATTGCGGGAAGCTCCAAGCTTTTCAGCTAAGGCCCGATACGTTTGTTCCATCGCTCCTTCTCCGGCAAAAACAAGACGAAGCTCAGGAATCTTATCTTTCAGCAGTGCGGCAGCTTCAATTAACAGCTTCTGATTTTTGTTGAGGTTCAGTTCAGCCGGATAGATCAATATAAAGGCGTCTTTTTGGAAGCCGTGCTTTTCTCTCAACCTATGCTGCTCTTCAAGGCTGACTGGCCGGAACCTGTCTGTATTAACGCCGATGCCGTGAATTTTTTCTGTCATTCCGCCCGGTCTTTGAAGCCCTTTCGCTCGTGTGTAATCTTCTTCATTTATGGTGATCAGGCAGTCTGTATAGGCAGAAAGCCATTTTTCAACCGGATAATAAAGGACCCAGTTTTTCATCGGCGCTCCGCTGCAAAAATGAAATCCGTGAGCGGTGTAGAGCACCTTTGTTCCGTTTCGTCTCGCATGCCGTGACGCAAGCCGGGCGAGAACGCCGCCGACCGGCGTATGGCAATGGACGATGTCGTACTCGTTGGTTTCGATCACTTTCTTCAGCTGTCTGTAAACGGCAATGTTCTGAGGATGAAAGGGTGACCTTCGAATCGGAATGGAGAATTTCTCATCGACATACGGCAGCCGCGTCTGCCCGCTCGCAGCGACATGAACCTCCCAGCCCAATTGTTTAAACCATTTAAAGTAAGGAAGATGAAAGGCTTTAAAGTGATAATCGACAGTGGCACAAAATAGTATTTTTTTCGTCATCTCCACTCCCCCTAACGAACGCCGGCAGCCGTCATTTCGTTTGATGTGTCTATTGCCGCAAACAGCCGCTCTCTGAGCTCGGCTTCCGGCAGCTGATTGAAATCTTCTATAAAGCGCATCAGCAATGGCCAGTCGCCGTCCACCGCTTTGCCGATATGGATTTTCGGAAAAACTTGTTCGGCGTGAACTTCATTTTTGTTCAGCAGCTCCTCATACATTTTTTCACCCGGGCGAATGCCTGTGAACTCAATCGGAATCTGCTCCGTCGTGTAGCCAGATAAATGAATGAGGTTTTTGGCGAGATCGACAATCTTCACGGGCTCGCCCATATCAAGAACAAAAATTTGGCGTCCTTTCGCCAGCGCTCCAGCTTGGATGACAAGCCGTGACGCTTCGGGAATGGTCATAAAATAACGGGTCATCGCCGGATGTGTCACCGTAACGGGACCGCCTTTTTCAATCTGTTTCGTAAAAACCGGAATGACGCTGCCTCGGCTGCCGAGCACATTGCCAAAGCGGACAGCGACAAATTTTGTTCTGCTGAATTTCCCCAGATTCATGATTATCATTTCAGCAAAGCGTTTTGTTGCCCCCATTACATTGGCCGGGTTCACCGCTTTATCAGATGAAATGAGCACAAATGTCTCTGTCCCGCACATATCTGCCGCTTCCGCCACATTTTTTGTTCCGATAATGTTGTTTTTGACTGCCTCTTCGGGGTTGTGCTCCATTAAAGGCACATGCTTATGGGCAGCCGCATGATAGACGACGTGCGGTTCGTATTTTTTCATTAAGGTAAACATTTTGTCGCGGTCCTGCACATCCGCAATTTCTGTGTGGAACACGATGTGTTTGCCGAATCGTCCATTCAGTTCAGAATAAATAGAATGAATGCTGTTTTCCCCATGGCCGAGAAGAACGATTTCCTTAGGCTGGAACGCGCTGATTTGCCGGCAGATTTCCGAGCCGATTGAACCGCCCGCTCCTGTGACGAGAACTGTTTTTTCTTTGATGCGGTTTGAAATTTCGCTTGTGTCGAGGGTTATCGGCTTTCTGCCGAGTAAATCCTCAGCCTTTACATCTCTGATTTGCCCGGCAGTGCGCGTTCCAAGCAGCATTTCATCAAAATGAGGCATGATTTTGATGTTCACCCCGGTCCGCACGCATTCTTTATATAGCACCTGCAGTTCATGGGTACGAAGAGAAGGAATCGCAATAATAATATAGTTAATTTTGAGCTTTTGCACCGCAGGCATGATACTTTCTTTTCCGCCGATGACGGGCAGCCCCATCATTTCCAGCTTATGTTTCGTTTGATCGTCATCAATAAAAGCGACAGGTGTAATGTCAGGATCGTCTTTCTGCAGCAGCTGCCTGACCATCAGGGTTCCGCCTGATCCCGCTCCGATAATCAGTGCGCGGGCCGACGTGCTGCGTTTTTTTCTGATGCTTTCTTTTAATATTCTCGATAAAACGCGGGTCCCCCCGATGAACAGAAGCTGAAGCACCCAGCACGCCGTTAACAGCCGGAAAAACATCGTATGATACACAGCGTACTGAATGATGCCGGTTACAGCGGCTGAAATCGTAATGACCTTAAGCAGAGCGATCAGTTCGCCGAGCCCGGTGTATGTCCAGACCTGTTTATACTGACGGAACAGGATAGCACATACATGATAGCTGAGGAGCAAGCTGACAGCGGTAAGCAATAATGCTCCGGAGTCATAAAATTGATAAGAATCTTTTAAAAATTGATATCCTGCAATAACTGAATTCAAAACGAGATAAGTATCCAGCGCGATAATCATTGACAGTCTTCTCCGGTAACTCAACCTTTTCCCCCCTAATACTTTTATCGGTTTAGCTGCGGCGGTTTTCGTCATCTAAAAAACGACAGCAGCTAAACCGATAACATTTCCTATGTATATCAAATAAGTGGGCATTTAACCCGTCCTCACGCCCCGCCAGCGACGACCAGCATCTAAGGCAGCCTGTTCAAGCTTGCCCACAGCGGAGCCGAGTGCCTCCATTGATACAGGTAAGGAGACATCACCTAAAAGCACAAATTAATAGGAATAGTGTTCAGATTTTTTCATTTTCTTTTTATTTAAGAGAGCGCCTAACAGCTTTGCATTGGATTGCTCCAGTGCGTCCTTCGCTTTCAGGACGGTATCGGTTTTTGTTTTTCCGCTTAAGACAACGAGCACGCTTCCATCTGTCTGGTTCGCTAAAATTTGAGCGTCCGCGACAGCTAAAAGCGGAGGAGAATCAAAGATCACCAGACTGAATTGGTCATAGATATCTGATATCAAATCTCCCATTGCTTTCGAGGATAACAGTTCTGCCGGATTCGGCGGCGTCGGTCCGCTTGTCAGCACATATAAGTTATCGATCGGTGTCTTTTGCACCGTTTCATTTAGAGAAGCATTGCCGACCAGCACATTTGTCAGCCCGGTCAGATTTTCAACCTGAAACGTCTGGTTAATTGTCGGTTTTCTTAAATCGGCGTCCACCAGCAGCACTTTCTTTTCCTGCTGCTGCGCAAAGACTGCCGCAAGATTCGCTGCACTGAACGATTTTCCTTCACCAGGCACAGAGGAGGTGACGAGAATGGAGCGCAAGTTGGTCTGTACGGATGAAAACTCAATGTTTGTCCGAATGGTGCGATATTGTTCCGCAACAATTGATTTATGATGTAAAACGGATATTTGAGCCAAACCTCGCCTTGCTTTCTTTTTTCTAAAGACCACTCACTTCACTCCTCGAAATGTATTATCCAACCCTGCGATTCCGTTTCTTTTTGACATCAGGGACGGAGCCTAAGCAGGGCAATCCGGTTTTCTCGCTGAGCTGCCGTGCGCTTTTGCACGTATCATCGAGAAAATGCAGAAAAAATGCCAGTGTAATGCCGCCCATCACGGCCGCTCCAAAAGCCATGACCATATTTCTCATTCGGGACGGCTTGATCATCGAGCTTTCAGAAGCCTTCGCCTCTGATAGAATATGTACGCCTTGAACATTCATTCTTTCATCTACTTCTTTTTCAAACTTGCTGACTAACGTGTTCGCAATCTTAGCCGCTCGCTCCGGATTGTGATCCTGAACAGCAACGGTGATAATTTCTGATTCATTTTCACTGCTGGTCATCACTTTTCCTTTCAGCGAGGAAGCCGATTCAGAAAGATGCAATTCCGCCTTGACCTCTTCCATCAAGGCCGTGCTTTTTATAATGGATTGGAACGTGCTGCTGTACTGAAGATTTCGCTGGATGTCACTGAGATTCGAGTTTTCTTCACCGTCTGATTCATGAATCAGCACTTGAGTCGACGCCTGATAAGTCGGTGAAATAACCTTAAATTGCACAACACCTGTAATAAAGGTGACGCCTATTGTGATGAGCAGAATCAGCACGAATCTATGTCTGACAATCGCGTATAATTCTTTAAAACTCATATTCTCATTCATATATTCATAGCCTTCAGCCTTCTCACGGCTGGCTTCCCAAGCCCCTTTCTGTTAATGATTGGATTATAAAAGAAAACTTTATTATTTAAAAATTGCAAAATAAGCCAATAAGTTCTCTTTAGAGAACAATATCATGATTTTCCTCTTATTTACTGCGCTTCCCTTATTATTTTAAATTTTATAAAGAACGGATAATTCCTTATAATGAACGAAATAACGACAGGAATAGAGGAGAATTTCATATTATGATTGGAAGAATTATCCGTTTGTACCGCAAAAGAAAAGGCTATTCTATTAATCAGCTGGCTATCGAGTCAGGCGTTTCAAAATCCTATTTAAGTAAGATTGAAAGAGGCGTTCATACGAATCCGTCCGTTCAATTTTTAAAAAAAGTATCAGCAACCCTGGATGTTGAATTAACAGAATTATTCGACGCTGAAACGATGATGTATCAAAAAATCAGCGGCGGAGAGGATGAATGGCGTGTGCATCTTGTGCAAGCTGTTCAAGCTGGAATGGAAAAGGAAGAATTGTTCACTTTTACGAACAAGCTGAAGAAAGAGGAGCCTGAAACCGCCTCCTACCGAAACCGAAAGCTGACAGAATCGAATATAGAAGAGTGGAAAGCGCTGATGGCGGAAGCGAGAGAAATCGGCCTGACAGTTCAAGAAGTCAAAACCTTTTTAAAAACGATGGGAAAATGAATATCAGATAAGGGCTGAGGTTCGCATCATCAGGACAAATCTGTTTATAATGGGGGAAAAAGGGAGAGAACGCTATGTCTGAATCAATGGTCAAAACGCAATACGGCACAGTGAAAGGCATTTCAAAAAACGGTGTCCACATATGGAAAGGCATCCCCTACGCAAAGCCGCCCGTCGGACAATTACGCTTTAAAGCACCTGAGCCGCCGGCAGCCTGGGAAGGCGTACTGGACGCAACTGCGTACGGCCCGGTTTGCCCGCAGCCGCCTGATTTACTGTCATATTCATACCCTGAACTGCCCCGCCAGTCTGAGGATTGCCTGTATGTAAATGTATTTGCACCTGACACTCCGGGCAAAAATCGTCCTGTCATGGTGTGGATTCACGGCGGCGCATTTTATCTCGGCGCAGGCAGTGAGCCTTTATACGACGGCTCAAACCTGGCGGCTCAGGGGGATGTCATTGTCGTCACACTGAACTATCGGCTGGGGCCATTCGGCTTTTTACATTTGTCTTCCATTGATGAAGCGTATTCCGACAACCTTGGACTGCTTGACCAAACCGCGGCTCTGAAATGGGTCAGGGACAATATCTCTGCGTTTGGCGGCGATCCGGGAAATGTAACGGTGTTTGGAGAATCAGCAGGCGGTATGAGCATTGCCGCACTGCTTGCCATGCCTGCTGCAAAAGGCCTGTTCCAGAAAGCAATCCTGGAAAGCGGATCTTCCCGAACCATGACGGAAGAAAAAGCGGCCAGCACCGCGCATGCTTTTTTACGAATCCTTGGAATTGACCGCCACCAATTGGACAGGCTGCATACTGTGTCTGCGGAAGATTTGCTTAAAGCCGCCGATCAGCTGCGAAAAACCGAAAATGAAAATATCTTTCAGCTGTTCTTCCAGCCTGCACTTGATCCGAAAACACTGCCTGCTGAGCCTGAGAAAGCCATTGCTCAAGGGGCTGCTGACGGCATTCCGCTGTTAGTCGGAACAAATCGTGATGAAGGGTATTTATTTTTCACACCGGATTCAGAAGTTCACTCTCAGGAAACGATAGATGAAGCGCTTGAGTATCTATTGGGTCAGCCGCTGGCAAAGAAAGCGGCCGATCTGTATCCGCGCTCTCTCGAAAGCCAAATTCATATCATGACTGATTTGCTGTTTTGGCGCCCGGCCGTCGCCTGCGCCTCCGCCCAGTCCCGTTACGCACCTGTCTGGATGTACCGATTCGACTGGCATCCGGACAAGCCGCCATACAATAAAGCGTTTCACGCACTGGAACTGCCGTTTGTGTTCGGCAATCTAAACGGACTGAAACGAATGGTACAAGCAGACATTACGGATGAGGTCAAACAGCTCTCACACACGATACAATCAGCATGGCTTGCCTTCGCAAAAACAGGAAATCCAAGCTGCGAGGATGTACAATGGCCGGCTTATACTGAAAACAAACGAGAAACCTTGATTTTGAATTGCGAACTTTCTATTGAGCATGATCCTGATGGTGAGAAGCGGAAAAAACTATTACACTCATAAGGAGAATCACATGGGGAAATCGGGCTGCATGGGTGCCGTCATCGTTGTGGCAGCATGTATCTTCATTTTATCAGCAGTCGTTTTTTTGCGAGACACAGCTTATTACCAGCCCATTCGCTGGATTGGAATCATACTGTTTTTCGCAGGAATTGTGATGGTGCCCACATACTCAGCAAAAAAAACCCGGTAAAGAGAAGTCATTCTCTTTACCGGGTTTTTGTTTTTTTACAGTTTTCCTGCGCGAATATCGTCTGTCATTCCTTCATAAGGCGCTTTAGAAATGACTTCCTCATTATCGGCTCCCTCATTTTTCAGAAATGTAATTTCCGCAAATTCAGGCACTACGTATTTTGGATAGGTTTCATATTTTTCGCGTGATTCTTTCATCAGGTCAATGTGGTCATTTTGATAGCAGACCGTAATTTCAGGATGTTCATGCACCCATTTCGGGAAGAAAATAATGCCGTGCATGCGTTTTTCATTCGGCATAAAGTTTAACGAAACATCTGTGCCTGTCGGCTCTGTCCAAGACACTTTATATACGCCCTCTGTCAGTTTGACAATGTTCACTTCCTGATCCCGAACCCAGCGTCCGGCAACCATTCCGCTATGAATTCTATAATCAATTGTATGGTCATTTTTAATATAAATCTCGTATTCCCAACCGTTTTCATAAGTATAAATCATGTGGCTTCCGATAAAGTTTTCCATATTTCACACTCTCCTTAGTCTTTTACTCTACTTCATAAATGTCTAATCGAACGTAATCAGGGGTTCTTTCTGCGGAACCGATAAACAAGCGGTCATGCAGCCATCGATAGGTTTCACTGCCTGTCTCAAAAGTCGGCACCGTGCGGAAATAAACATGCTCGGTGTCAATCATTTCACCGGGTGCTGCTTGGGTTCGGAACGGCTCGCTGACTTGCCGTATTCCATTGTTTTCAATGTAAATCAGTTCATGATCTGCTGTTTCTATGACATATCTGGCAGATAAATCTGTTCTGCCGTCAGCGCGAATGATTTGCGAATCAGCTCCGCCCGGCAAAATACGTCCTTCACTTCCCCGGTTATTGTTCCCGATCGAATCGGAATCCAACGTCTCAGCCCTAAGCCTGTCTCACCAATGGTGATCGGAGGATCAACCTTCATGTCTAGAGAGACGAATTTCTTTAAAACTGGATTCTTCATAAGCACCACCTGACCTCCAAAAGAGATCATGTAACTATTTACATGTTTACTTTAACAACATTGCATGAGGCTGTCAAACGATAAGAACACAAAAAAACAAGAGCCGATTACATACAGCCCTTGTTGAATGGTTCGTTTTGATAAGCAAGATACGTGCTGACCGTGCTTTTTGCGAGACAATCAGAGGAATCTATAATCGGGATATCACCGTGAAAATGATCTAACACCGTGTTCAAATCTGTGCAAGCCGAAATGATGAGATCCGCTCTTTTACTGATTTCCAAATATAGCTCCCGCCATATGTCTTGAGTCTTGTGAACATGATTCGGCTGTTTGATCGCGGCGATGAGCTGATTGACTTCCCGCTGCCAATGTTTCTCATGAATAAACTCATGTCCGCCCGCCTTCAACCCTTTTTGATAAATACAGGATTGTATGGTTGAATCTGTTCCTAAAACAGCCACTTTTTGTGCTGAATCCGGAAGCTCCTTCATCGTTTCCTCAATGATATGTAACAAAGGAATCGACAATGCCTGCTGGATGTCTTCAAAATAGGCATGCGCCGTATTACAAGGAAGAGAAATAAAGTCCGCACCGGTCTTCTCCAGCTTGACGGCCCCATCAATAATCGCTTTTTTCATTTCATCATGATCGATTGGACGATCGACATAAAAGGGTGTCGGACAGGAATAAATCATCATCTGCGGGTAGTCGATATCATGTGAAGCGCCATACAGCTTCTGACAGTAATCAATGACCTTATTTAAAAACGGAGAGGTCGATTTTGGCCCCATTCCAGCTAATATGCCAATCATCAAATTCATTCCTTTCTATCCGTCCGGACCGCTTCTTCCTCTGTTCCGTCCTGATAAATGATAAAGCTCTTCGCAGCACCATCCCCTAACATAAATTCAACTTCAACAGGCAATGATTGCATAAAGAAACGGGTTTCCGAGGAAGGAAATAATTCAAACCTCATCTGTCCGGTAATTTGCAGATAAAGCCGCTCGTTCTCGGCTGTCACCGTCGCAGCTGTCCCATCATGAATGGAGTAGCTGCCAACATAGCGGCTGTAAATCGCTGTATCAATGTCTTTTTTCTTTTTATCAGCAGGACGTTCCGGGATTTCATATGGCTGGTCAAATAAAATATTCTCCGCCGCCTTCAGAATCGCTTGTTCATATTCGGCATCCTGTTCCATATTGCTCAAATAGATCAGCGTTTTACGATGGTCTATATATCGGATCATCATCGTCGAATAGCCGGGCCAGCCTCCGCTATGGCTGACAATCCGTCCTTTTTCAGGGCTGTTTTGCAGCACCCAGCCAAATCCGTAGTCAACCGTTTCCCCATTGTTCAGTTGTACAGGAGAAAACGCGGCTTCCTTAGAAACCTCGCTGATCAATTTGTCCTGATATAAAGCCTGATCAAACCGAAATAAATCGCTTGTGACAGAATTCACTGTACCGTCTCCCTGTATTCCATCCAGATACACAACATAGCTGGTTTCCTCCAGATCATCAGGAAGAACGTACTGTCCGGAATGCACATCATACACATAACCATACGCATAGCCTTCAATCTGCTCAGGACGCAGCCTTCTGTTATATAGTCTCGTGTTCGCCATGCTGACCGGGGTGAAAATATGTTGTTTCAAAAAGTCCGCATAGCTCATGCCCGATGCCTTCTCAATCAAAACTGCCAGCAGCACATACCCCGTATTGCTGTACAGCCAGCCTTCATTCGGAGCAAAATAGCAAGGCGGCTGCTCATTCATCAGCATATCCACAACATCCTGATTCACTGCAATCTCGCTTTTATTCCAATTGGCGAGAAACCACTCCGTATAATCGGGAAGTCCGGATGTATGGTTCAATAAGTGCCGAATCGTAACGCCTTCATAAGGAAATCCGGGAATCCAGCGCTCCACCGTATCCTCATAACCAAGCATCCCTTTCTCCTCCAATAGAACAACTGCCATCGCTGTAAAAGGCTTTGATAGTGATGCCAGCTCAAACAAAGAGTTTTCTTGCAAAAGCCGTTTTCCCGGCAAATCCGCATAACCGAAAGCGTGATGATATAATATGTCGCCATCCTCTGCGGCTAAAACCGCCCCGTTGAAATGTTTTCTTTCACCTAATGTTTCAAATAAAGTCTTAAGTTCCTTCCTTTTCTTCTGCTTCATTGCTCCACCTCCCCTTTTTCGTACGATACTGAGCTGTTAATGTTTCAATTATTTTAAAAATATAAAAAAAGCTGATCAATCCTCTAGCAGGAAAAATCAACTTTAGATTTACATTGAATCAAAATCTCCTTTTTACGCAGTCGGAGAAGGAACTCTGGCGGCTGCAAAACGGGTTCTCGGAGTCGCTTGAATGAATCCGGCGGCAGTACTTCTCATTGCGACTGTCACCGTATCTCCGGCGTTTAACTGAAGAATTTCCGTAATGGCTACGACTGCCGGAAGATTTCCTGCTTGAAATTGGCTATTTCCGCCTACCACATCTTGATTCACGAGAAATACGACTTCTAAGTTGAAGTCAACAATCGCATTCGTTTGAAACTCAACTGATGCATTTAAAGAATATACGCCTGCTGTTCTCGGTGAAAATGTAGATGTGTTGGGGTTATATTCATTCGCCAAATCAAATTGTACATTTTGAAATCGGACTCCGCTAGCTGCATTTGCAGCCACTGACAGATTCGCATTGCTGGTGGCTCTGAAAGCAGAAATAGGCTGGTTCGTATCTGATGTAATTGGTGCGAAGAGCTGGTTTTGTTGAGTGGATGGGGTATTTCCATTTCTGCCTTGCATGACACTTGGTGATAAAAGAGGTTCCGGTCGATCGTTTCTCTTAATCCATTTCGTTGGCCGTGGCGGCATTGACTTATTCCTCCTTATACGTTTTCTTTCGCTTCTATCATTTGTTTGCTTTCGCAATACATTATTATATTGATCGTTACAGGCTTTGAAACGGTATCTGCCCGACTAAACTCAAAAACAAAAATGAAAGCTGCTAGTTCCAAAACGGATTACTGCTTCTACTACAAGAACTATAAAAAAGATATAAGATCAATCCACATTTTTAATTGCGATTACGAGAATGACCAATGGCAATATCGTTTGGTATCCCCTGTTATCTGCGGGTACAGCCAGCATCATCACCGCGATGAGAGCCACAAAAAAGCCGGGAGACCATCCTCCCGGCTTTTCCAGCTTATTTACCTGTTTCCGCAAAGCGCTTGAGCCGCTCGCCGATTTCGTCACGAACTCGCTGAAAGAACGCCCATTTTTCCGCTTCCGACCCCTCCGCTTTTGCAGGGTCATCAAAGCCCCAGTGCTCGCGCTTGACGTGAGGCGGCGTCATCGGGCATTTATCAGCCGCGTCTCCGCAAAGCGTCACGACAAGATCAGCACTGTTTAATATAGCCGGATCGATGATATCTGATGTTTGGCCGGAGATGTCGATCCCCGCTTCCTTCATCGCTTTTACAGCATTCGGATTGAGCCCGTGCGCTTCGATTCCCGCGCTGTATACATTCCATTCATCTTCTAGATATTGTTTCGCCCAGCCTTCAGCCATTTGGCTGCGGCAGGAGTTGCCCGTGCATAAAAAGTAGATGGTTTTTTTAGACATGTTTGTTCATCTCCCAGATGTTTTAGTGAATGATCAATAACCAGATATACAGGCCGAAAAGCGTCATCAGCAGGGTCGGAACAGTCAGAATCACCCCTGTTTTCACGTATGTCCCCCAAGAGATTTTCACTCCTTTTTGCGCGAGAACATGAAGCCATAACAGCGTCGCCAGCGACCCAATCGGCGTGATTTTCGGCCCCAGATCAGAACCGATGACATTTGCATAAATTAAGGCTTCTTTCATCATTCCATGTGTATCCGTACCGGCTATCGCAATAGCGTCAATCATGACGGTCGGCATGTTATTCATTACCGATGATAAAACAGCCGCGATAAAGCCCATTCCCATGGTTCCCGCCAACAGCCCCTGGTCTGCGGCTGCCTGTATAAGGCTGGACAAAAGGTCTGTTAAGCCCGCGTTTCTTAACCCGTACACGACGACATACATCCCAATGGAAAAAAACACAATCGCCCACGGTGCTCCTTTGACCACCTGCTTCGTATGAACGGCCGGGCTGTTCTTCGCCATAAGAAGAAAGAAAACAGCCACCGCACCGGCGATAAAGGATACGGGGATGGACCATATTTCGCTTACAAAATAACCGATTAATAACATGGCCAGCACAAGCCATGACATACGAAACATGTTTATATCTTTAATGGCGTCAGCCGGTTTCTTCACCTGACTGAGATCATAATGTTTCGGAATCCCTTTTCTGAAAAATAAGTATAAGACGAGTATACTTGCCGCAAGCGAAAAGAGATTCGGGACAATCATCCGTGCCGCATATTCAATGAACCCAACGTGAAAGAAATCGGCCGACACGATATTCACCAAATTGCTGACCACAAGCGGAAGCGATGTTGTATCAGCGATAAACCCGCTCGCGATAATAAACGGGAACACCAGCTTTTCTTCAAAACGCAAAGCCCGCACCATCGCAAGCACAATCGGCGTTAAAATAAGCGCCGCACCGTCATTGGCAAAAAACGCCGCCACGACGGCGCCTAAAACGGAAATATAAATAAACATACGAAGACCGCTGCCTTTGGCCGCCTTCGCCATATGCAAAGCAGCCCATTCGAAAAAGCCAATGTGGTCTAAAATGAGCGAGATGAGAATGATCGCCACAAACGCCAGAGTCGCATTCCATACAATGCCGGTAACGTCCGCCACATCCTTTACGCTCACAACCCCCGCAAGCAAAGCCAAAACCGCTCCCCCGCAGGCTGACCAGCCAATAGACAGATTTTTCGGCTGCCAAATAACAAAAATAAGTGTAAGGATAAAGATACTTGCTGCTAAAACTGCTGAACTCAAACGAGAACCTCCTACTTACAAGAAACTTGAGTTTCTTTTTTCTGAATAGACTGCAACACGTCATCATCTGAGCTGATGTGACCGAGAATCGATTGAATCAATCCATATTCAGGACAAGCCGAATTAATTGAATAAAACCGCCATTGTCCCTTTTTCTCTTCTTTCACAAATCCGGCCTGTTTCAGCTTCCGTAAATGCTGGCTGATAGCTGGCTGGCTCATGTCAAACATATCGACAAACTGGCAGACACAGTATGTTTTTTCCTCCAGCAGCTTCATGATCAAAAGCCTGGTTTGATCATGAAGAAGCTTCAGGCAGTGACTGATTTCAGCAGATGTCAAGTCATGCTTCATGAAAGCATCAGCTCCCTTCCGCGTTCATTGTATAATTCACTGATTATATAAGTCAATACTTATATACTAGAAGAAATAGGACCTCCGTTTAAAATCTTTTTTATTATCATTCCTTCTCTTATGAAGCTAAAATGGCTTTATTTATACTGTCACATATTGTGAATGATTTATGAATTTACATTTCTTTATCACTTTTGTGTTGTTCGGATAGGCCTGATAAAAAGGAACTTTATGCCCATGCGAAAGCTTTTTATAACCTGTAGAAGATGCAAAGAAATAATCAGCCGGATTAGTCCATAAGACCTGTACTCTTAAATTCTTTTTCTTCATTTTCTATCAAACAAAAGAGGAAAATAGACCCGTTGAAATAAGAATCAGTGTCTAATAGAATAATGTCGAAAAGTAAATTACGCAGGTTTGTTACTGATAAAGCAGGCAAGACCTAAAATGTGTTAAGGGCAAAGTGTATTCTTTGACGTCACCCCTTTACATATTTTAGGTCTTTTTTTATTGCACGTAACCGACTTGCCATTATCAACAGGAGGGCTGGAAGAAAGCAGACCGCTAACACAGTACATAAAAAAGGAGACATGAACGATGAACATCAAAAAGTTTGCCAAACAAGCAACAGTATTAACCTTTACAACCGCACTGCTGGCAGGAGGCGCGACTCAAGCGTTTGCGAAAGAAGCAGATCACAAACCGTATAAAGAAACGTACGGCATTTCCCATATTACCCGCCACGACATGCTGCAAATCCCTGAACAGCAAAAGAATGAAAAATATCAGGTGCCTGAATTTGACCAATCGAAGATTAAAAACATCTCTTCCGCAAAAGGTTTGGACGTGTGGGACAGCTGGCCATTACAAAACGCTGACGGCACAGTCGCAAACTATCATGGCTATCATGTTGTCTTTGCATTAGCAGGAGACCCTAAAAACGCGGATGACACATCGATTTACATGTTCTATCAAAAAGTTGGCGAGACTTCCATTGACAGCTGGAAGAACGCAGGCCGTGTCTTTAAAGACAGTGACAAGTTTGATGCAAATGATCCCATCTTAAAAGATCAGACACAAGAATGGTCAGGATCAGCTACATTTACATCTGACGGCAAAATCCGTTTATTCTACACTGACTTTTCCGGTAAACATTACGGCAAACAAACACTGACAACTGCACAGGTTAACGTGTCAACTTCAGACAGTTCTCTTACGATTAACGGTGTAGAAGATCACAAGTCCATTTTTGACGGCGACGGAAAAACATATCAAAATGTTCAGCAATTCATTGATGAGGGCAACTATAGTTCAGGCGATAACCATACGCTGAGAGACCCTCACTATGTGGAAGATCATGGCCGCAAATACCTGGTATTTGAAGCGAACACAGGAACTGAAGACGGCTACCAAGGCGAAGAATCTTTATTTAACAAAGCTTATTATGGCAAAAGCTCATCATTCTTCCGTCAAGAAAGTCAAAAACTTCTGCAAAGCGATAAAAAACGCACTGCAGAATTAGCTAACGGCGCACTTGGCATGATTGAGCTTAACGATGACTACACACTGAAGAAAGTCATGAAGCCGCTGATCACATCTAACACAGTAACTGACGAAATCGAACGTGCGAATGTCTTCAAAATGAACGGCAAATGGTATCTGTTCACTGACTCTAGAGGATCAAAAATGACAATCGACGGCATTACGTCTAACGATATTTACATGCTGGGTTATGTCTCTAACTCCTTAACAGGCCCGTACAAGCCGCTGAACAAAACCGGCCTTGTACTGAAAATGGATCTAGATCCTAACGATGTGACCTTTACTTACTCACACTTTGCCGTACCGCAAGCTAAAGGGAACAATGTCGTGATTACAAGCTACATGACAAACAGAGGCTTCTATGCAGACAAACAGGCAACGTTTGCACCAAGCTTCTTACTGAACATCAAAGGCAAAAAGACATCTGTTGTGAAAAACAGCATTCTTGAACAAGGACAACTAACAGTTAACAAATAAAACGCAAAAGAAAATGCCGATACCCTATTGGCATTTTCTTTTATTTCTTTATTAAAATCTAAAGCGGAGAATCCGAAATGAAATATAAAAAAACATGCAAATGGTCAGCCGTATTCCTCATCTTTACAGGAATACTTTTGTTTATTGACTTATGGTCAAACGAGGAGCCGGCCAAAAAATCAAAATCTGTCCAAAAGCCGGACTACCGGGCGGCATATCATTTTACGGCTCCTGACAAATGGAAAAATGATCCCCAAAAACCCATCTATTTTGATGGAAAGTATCATTACTACTATCTGTATAACGGTGATTATCCAAACGGCAATGGCACGGAATGGCGGCATGCCGTATCAGAGGATTTGGTGCATTGGACAGATGAAGGCGTGGCAATTCCCAAATACACAAATCCAAACGGCGACATCTGGACCGGATCATTCGTCATCGATAAAGAAAATACAGCCGGCTTTGGCAAAAATGCACTTGTCGCAATTGTGACTCAGCCTTCAGCCAAAGACAAAAAGCAGGAGCAGCATTTATGGTACAGCACAGACAAAGGGAAAACATTTAAGCCCTACACTGACGATCCCATTATGCCCAATCCGGGGACAAAGGATTTCAGAGACCCAAAAGTCATATGGGATGATCAGCATAATAAATGGGTAATGGTCATGGCTGAAGGAACAAAAATCGGCTTTTACGAATCCGATAATTTAAAGGACTGGCAGTACACAAGCGGTTTCTTTACGGAGCAGGCAGGCATTATCGAATGCCCCGACCTTTACATGATGCGGGCAAGTGACGGGACGACGAAATGGATTCTCGGCGCCAGCGCAAACGGGAAACCGTGGGGCAAACCCAATACGTACGCCTACTGGACCGGAGGCTTTGACGGAAAAGAATTTTCTGCGGATCAAACCGAACCCCAATGGCTTGATTACGGATTTGACTGGTACGGGGGCGTAACATTTGAGGACGGGAAAAACACAGATCAATTGAATAAGCGTTACGCGCTGGCTTGGATGAACAATTGGGATTACGCCAATAACACGCCGACCAGAAAAAATGGCTTTAACGGCACAGATTCAATCGTGCGGGAAATCCGGCTCCAGCAGCAGGACGGCGCGTACAGTCTCATCTCACAGCCTGTCGAAGCATTGCAGCAGCTTTCGGCTTCCACTGACGAAGTGAAAGAACTGAATGTCAACGGCTCCAAAACCCTGTCCGTAACAGGCGATACGTATCAGCTGGATATGGACCTTTCTTGGACAGATATGAAAAACGCTGGCGTCCGGCTGAGAGAATCGGCAGACAAAAAACGCCATATTGATGTCGGCATATTCGCTGAAGGCGGCTATGCGTATGTCAACAGAGCTTTCACAGACCAGCCGGATAAAAGCAAAATGTACGTTGAAAGCAAAGCGCCCTATGACACCAGCAAACAAAACGTGCATTTAAAAATTCTCGTTGATAAAACAACGATAGAAGTGTTTGTCGGTGACGGGAAAACCGTTTTTTCAAATGAAGTGTTCCCAAAATCCGAGGATAAAGGCATTACTCTCTTTTCTGAAGGCGGCTCAGCTTCCTTTAAAAATATAAAAGTGAAACATTTTGATACGATTCATCAATAAAAACAGATGCAGCGCTTGCTGCATCTGTTTTTTTATGAGAGCCGAAACAGCAGTCAGCCTGTGCGTATTGTCTGTTTCATATTGGGCATTGTAAGAAATATAAGGCTTGTTTCTAAGGAGGAAGCGGATGTCTAAACAAGGAAATTTTCAAAAATCGATGTCGCTGTTTGATCTGATTCTGATCGGGATGGGAGCTATCTTTGGATCAGCATGGCTGTTCGCTGTCAGTAATGTCGCTTCAAAAGCAGGACCCTCCGGCGCTTTTTCCTGGATTATCGGAGGAGCCATTATTCTGTTAATCGGACTGGTGTACGCAGAACTCGGAGCCGCTTTACCCCGCACTGGAGGCATCATCAGGTATCCGGTCTATTCACACGGCCATTTGGTCGGCTATTTAATTTCATTTGTCACAATTGTCGCTTACACAAGCCTGATTTCGATTGAAGTCACAGCCGTCCGGCAATATGTGGCCTATTGGTTTCCGGGCCTGACCAAAGAGGGCTCTGACTCACCGACCATTGCAGGCTGGATTTTGCAGTTTGCCTTGCTCTGCTTGTTTTTCCTGCTGAATTACTGGAGCGTTAAAACCTTTGCAAAGGCCAATTTCATTATTTCTATTTTTAAATATATCGTACCGGTCACGATCATTATTGTGCTGTTTTTTCATTTTCAGCCGGGAAACTTGTCGGTTGAAGGGTTTGCACCTTTTGGTTTTACAGGCATACAGGCCGCCATTTCGACCGGGGGTGTCATGTTTGCATATCTCGGGCTGCACCCTATTGTGTCTGTTGCCGGTGAGGTACAAAATCCGAAACGCAATATCCCGATCGCTTTAATTATCTGTATTATCGTTTCAACCATTATTTACACGATTTTGCAAATCACCTTTATCGGTGCGATTCCGACAGAAACGCTGAAAAACGGCTGGCCGGCAATCGGCCGTGAATTTTCATTGCCGTTTAAAGACATTGCGGTCATGCTCGGTTTAGGCTGGCTTGCAACGCTTGTCATTTTAGACGCCATTCTGTCTCCGGGAGGAAACGGGAATATTTTTATGAACACGACGTCTCGCCTCGTTTACGCCTGGGCGCGGAACGGCACATTATTTGGCATATTTTCGAAGGTCAATAAAGAAACGGGAACACCCCGTGCTTCACTCTGGCTTTCATTTGCCATGTCGATTTTCTGGACGCTCCCCTTCCCTTCGTGGAACGCGCTCGTCAATGTCTGTTCTGTCGCTCTCATCCTTTCTTATGCGATTGCACCAATTTGTTCAGCCGCACTGAGAGTAAATGCGAAGGACTTAAACAGGCCGTTTTATTTGAAAGGAATGAGCATCATCGGGCCGCTTTCATTTATTTTCACAGCTTTTATTGTGTACTGGTCAGGATGGACAACTGTTTCCTGGCTTCTCGGCTCACAGCTCGTCATGTTTTTGATCTATCTCTGCTTCAGCAAATACGCGCCTAAAGAAGACGTCAGTCTGGCCCAGCAGCTGAAATCAGCCTGGTGGCTTGTCGGATTTTATGTCATGATGCTGATTTTTTCCTATATCGGCTCTTTCGGGCATGGCTTAGGCATTATCAGCAATCCCGTCGATCTGATATTGGTTGCCATCGGCTCGCTTGCGATTTACTATTGGGCAAAGTATACCGGGCTCCCGAAAGCCGCGATTGATTATGATAAATAAAGAAGCAGGAGTTTCTCTTGCTTCTTTTTTCGCTTTACAAACGCCGTCACTCGAGATAAAATGAATGATAGTCAGTCATTACAGGAGGTGTTCCTCATGCCAAAACAAACATCAGGAAAATATGAAAAGATTCTGCAGGCGGCGATTGAAGTCATTTCTGAAAAGGGACTCGATAAAGCCTCCATCTCAGAGATCGTAAAAAAAGCCGGCACTGCCCAAGGAACGTTTTATTTATATTTTTCATCCAAAAATGCTCTGATTCCGGCCATTGCGGAAAACCTTCTCACTCATACGCTAGAGCAAATCAAAGGAAGACTGAATGGCGAGGAAGATTTTTGGAACGTCTTACAAACCTTAATTGATGAGACGTTTCATATCACAGAGCGCCATAAAGATATTATTGTCCTCTGCTATTCGGGGCTTGCCATCGACCATTCCATGGAAAAATGGGAGACCATTTATCAGCCTTATTATTCCTGGCTTGAGAACATCATCAACAAGGCGATCGACAGCCAAGATGTGATCGAAGGCATCAATGCAAAGTGGACGGCAAGAACCATCATCAATTTGGTTGAGAACACAGCAGAACGGTTTTATATCGGGTTTGAACAAGATGAAAACCTTGAAGTATCTAAAAAAGAAATTTTTACCTTCTTAAAACGGAGCTTAGGTAAAGCTTAAAAAATGACTGGGTGACACCGCTCATTTTTTAACGCCTAAAAATGACTGACGTTCATTCATAAAAAGAGGTGTTAATGTTGTATTGGGTACTTGTTTTGATAGCAGGGCTTCTAGAAGTGGTTTGGGCCTCCTCCCTCAAACATGCGGATTCGCTTTTTGATTGGATTATCGTTTTTCTATTAATAGCGATAAGCTTTATACTGTTAATCCGCTCTTATCGAAAAATTCCTATGGCCGCGGCGTATACCGTATTTGTCGGAATTGGAACGGTCGGAACCTACACGACCGGGATCTTCTTAGGCGAATCCTTCTCAGCAGCGCAAATCTTCTTTTTGATGCTGCTGCTAGCCGGTATTTTAGGAATGAAGCTTTTCACAAAAGAAAATAAAACTCAGCCGAGAGGTGAAAAATAATGGCGTGGTTTTTATTATTCATTGCGGGTATAGAAGAAATTATAGCTGCCATTGCCATGAAATATATAGACGGCACAAAGAAAAAATGGCCGATTATTGTGATGACTGCCGGATTTGCTTTATCTTTTTACTGTCTTTCACAGGCCATGCAAGTCCTGCCTTCCGGTGTTGCTTATGCCGTCTGGACCGGTATAGGCAGCATAGGCGTAACAGCAGTCAGCCTGATTTGGTTTAAGGAACGGTTTCAGCTTTCTCAGCTGATTTCTCTTTGCCTGATACTTGCCGGCGTCATCGGCCTGCGTCTTACGTCTTAATCATAAAAGGCATATACAGAAAGCTGTATATGCCTTTTATCTTTTACTCATCTTCCTGGTGTTTATGAAGATGAAGCGGCGGCGGGATGAGCCAGCCTTTGTTTTTCAGCAGCCTTAAGTATTTTGCCCCTGTTGCCGCCTTGGTCATATGAAATTGCCCAAACATCATGGCGATGTCTTCGCGAATCGACTGCCCCATAATTTTGCTGCATGTCACAAGACCGGCTGCATTTTGCGCCGCTGCAGATGCGGCCACATCCGGATCGAGAAACCGCGCGCCCGGCGGAATGTCGTTAAGATCTGCATCCGGCGGTTCAGGAGAAGCGGGCGGAAGCCCCACGCCATTTTCTTTCAGGATATTGCTGACCTGTTTGATTTCATCTTGGCATTTCTCGATGGACTCACGAAGCAGCTTCTTTAAATCGCCATCACCAACATGATGCAATAACATCTGGTAATTGCCGATCATTTTATTTCCCGCCATCACATAACTCCACAAACTGAATACCTCACCGTAATGCATCGGTTCTTCCTGCGGGTTTCCGCTTAAAATACCCATGTTCTTCCTCCTTGCAAATTCATATCGTACATCTCATAACGTGCCCAAGAGGAGGAATATTTATGTTTCAGCGGGAAATTTTTATAAAACAAAAAAGACAAAAGCGGCAAAATGCCAAACCCTCGTCTTTCCTGTTGTTCTATTGGACGCGCTCGGAGGGATTCGCCCCCCCGGCAGACGTGGTGCCGGAAACCATTCAAATGCTTTTGTAGTATGAGTTATTGATTCCATCTATTTTTTAATTAAAGTTATAAACTCAGAGGGTTTTATTTTCGAAACGAATTAATTTTTAACGAGCTGGCGGGATGCTTTGTGGAAAACAAAATAAATTTTCGGGATCATATTTCGCTTTTATTTTACGAAGCCTTGCAAAGTTTGCGCCATAATATTCTTTTCCGAAATTTTCAATGTTTTGATCTGGAACATTAACATATGAACCTGCTACATATGGTTGCATCAGCTGACGTACTCTTTCAACTGAGGCAAGGTTTGAAGCTTCTTGTGATTTATTTTGCCAACTAGCCGTCCATTCCGTATAAAACAGTGGATGACGCCAAAAAAAGGCTGTTTCGTCTTTAGGTACTCTTCTTATCGCACCCCCCCAATTTATAAAAAAGAAATTGGAGTCTGCTCCAGGGGCCTCTTCCAAGAATTTTCTCATGATTGAAATGGGTTCGTCAGACCAAAGATCATGTCCCCAGGCTGAGGAGAATTTAACACTCTGATCATTTCTGCCAGGGATGGGTTCGTCAGGGTCTAAGAAATCTATAGCATCTGGATAGGATAATGTTTTGATATCTGCTCGTGTTGGAGTTCCAGCATTTAATAAAGGATTTAATAATTTAATCAATTCATTTTTTGGACCGAGGAAAATTCCTTCTGCATGACACAAACCATTTATTTTGCTGTAAATTTCAAGGTAGCATCCTAATCGTTCATCTACAAACGGTGCCCATTTCTGCCAGGCTTTAAAAACCGTCTCCAATTGTTCCCATGGCCAAATAATATTGAAGACAGTTGCTGTTTTAGGGGCACGATGAACTTTGAAAGTATATTGGGTATTATATCCAAAATTTCCTCCGCCGCCACCTCTAGAAGCCCATAGTAAATCCTCATTGCAAGATTGATCTGCGTGAATAATCCTGCCTTTTGCATCTACCGTTTTCAGTGCGAGAAGGTTATCACTTATAAGGCCAATCGATCGTGAGACTACTCCAAATCCACCGCCCATCGTAATTCCTCCGATTCCAACTGTTGGGCTGTCTCCAAACGGAGCCATAAAACCATCTCGAGCTAATCCTTTTACAAGCGGGCCAACATGAATGCCAGTTTGAACGGTTGCAATCGCGTTTTCTTCATCTAAGAAAACTTTATTCATGTCACTCACATCAATAACAATTCCTCCACTTACTACTGAAAGGTTCTTATCTAGAGCATGGCGACCACTTCTGACACGTAAGGGCACATTATTCTCACGAGCCCATTTAATAGCATTACTTACATCGTATGAATCTTGTGCAAAAACAAAGACAAGAGGATAGACATCAACATAAGGGTTCCAATTCTTAACTGCCTGTGTATAGCCGGGGTCCCCTTTGAAGATTACACGCCCTGTTAACTGTGTTGATCCCATATATTTCACTCCCAATAAAATTTGATTCCGATATCAGCATATGTAGGATCTGGATAAATTCTTAGACAAATTTTCTACGAACTTAAAAACATACAAAAAAGACAAGAGCGGCAAATGCCAAACCCTTGTCTTTCCTGTTGTTCTATTGGACGCGCTCGGAGGGATTCGAACCCCCGGCAGACGTGGTACCGGAAACCACCGCTCTATCCAACTGAGCTACGAGCGCATATTGACATATTTTCACTGCGTGATGATAACGTCAGCATAACTCATTATACGGCATTTCAGCCCAAATAACAACCTTTATTTTAAAGGGCTATTTTTTTAAGAAGACACATCATCTTCTTTCAGAAGCTCACATACGATGGTTTGAACCATTGTATTTTTGGGGAAAATGGGAAAAAGAGAAGAGTTTGCATGTCAAGCCAGCTTTTTGTTTGACCTTTATTGACCAAAAATGTATCATGTAACTACATACTTACCTAAAAGGTGAAGGAGGAGCATTATGAATTTAATACCTACAGTCATTGAACAAACGAACCGCGGGGAAAGAGCGTATGACATTTATTCTCGTTTATTAAAGGATCGTATCATCATGCTTGGATCTGCGATTGATGACAACGTTGCGAACTCCATCGTGTCACAGCTTTTATTCTTAGAAGCGGAAGACCCTGAAAAAGATATTTCTATTTACATCAACAGCCCGGGCGGCTCTATCACAGCCGGTATGGCGATCTATGATACCATGCAGTTTATTAAGCCGAAGGTATCTACAATTTGTATCGGTATGGCTGCGTCAATGGGCGCGTTCTTGCTTGCTGCCGGAGAAAAAGGCAAACGCTATGCGCTTCCGAACAGTGAAGTTATGATTCACCAGCCTCTTGGCGGAGCTCAAGGTCAAGCGACAGAAATTGAAATTGCCGCGAAACGTATTCTCTTGCTTCGCGACAAATTAAACAAAGTGCTTGCTGAACGTACTGGCCAGCCGCTTGAAGTGATCGAACGCGACACAGACCGTGATAACTTCAAGTCTGCTGAAGAAGCGCTTGAATACGGCCTGATTGACAAAATTCTGACTCGCAACACTGAAGAGCAAAAGTAAAACGAGAAGAGCCTTCCTTTCGGAGGGCTCTTTTTTAAATTTCTGTCCACTTTTTCTCTAAAATCGGATATGAGTAGTTCTTCATTTGCTCAACTAACTCATCGGGCCGTGAAGAGCTGTGGATCAGTTTAAGATGAGAGTCGTTAGAAAATCCTTCTTGAATGCTGTATTTGACCATTTTCATCATCGGTTCAAAATATCCGTTGACATTATACAGTCCGATCGGCTTTTGATGAATGCCGATCTGCGCCCAGCAAAGCACTTCAAATAATTCTTCATATGTACCGAAACCGCCCGGCATGGCGATATAGCCGTCAGCCAGTTCGCTCATTTTTGCCTTCCGTTCATGCATGCCGTTGACTTCAATCAGCTCTGTCAGATTTTGATGGACAACCTCTCCGCTGAACAGGCCGCTTGGCATCACGCCAATTGCGGTGCCGCCGTTTTCCATTAACGCATCGGCAATCGCGCCCATCAGCCCTACACGAGAGCCCCCGTATACCAGGCCGATTCCCTGCTCTGCCATATACACGCCAAGCTCTGTCGCTTTTCTTTTATACGCTTCATTTCCCCCCGGGTTTGAGCCCGCAAATACACAAATTGTTTTCATCTCGTCATCTCCGCATCTATATATCGTGTTAACATTCAAAAAACACACTATATATTGTCCCATCTTCATGTGATAATATCAATATGAAATACATAAAGAATGCAGGAGTGATGATGTTGCAGCTGGCTGATGCTGAAAAATGGATGAAAGAGTTTTACGAAAAAAGGGGCTGGACGGAATACGGACCGTTTATTCGAGTCGGATTTTTAATGGAGGAAGCCGGAGAGCTGGCACGGGCTGTCAGAGCGTATGAAATCGGCAGAGACCGGCCGGATGAGAAAGAATCGACTCGAGCTGAGCAAAAACAAGAATTGATTGAAGAAATGGGAGACGTCATCGGAAATATCGCCATCCTTGCTGATATGTACGGTGTTTCTTTAGAAGACGTGATGAAAGCCCACCAAGAAAAACTGACAAAGCGATTTGAGCATGCATAAAAAAACGGCCGCAGTCGGCCGTTTTTTTCATCCTGTGATTTCATCATGATGATCAAAGAAATGCTGCTTTCCTATTTTGTGAAAGAGGCCTGTTTTATGCAGGAGCTCTTTAGGCTGAGACTGCAGCCCTACGATCATCAGCTTTCCGTTGTGGCGCTTAATTCTGTTCATGATGTTCACAAGCACCGCTTCTGCGGACGTATCCATGTAATGCACTTTATTCATGAGTAAAATGAGGGTCTTCGGCTTTTTCTGTACATGCTCTAACAGTGACGATTCAAGCGAATCAATCGATCCGAAAAACAGCGGTCCTTCTATAGAGTACATGCTGACAGAAGGATCTGTCCCCTGCTCCCTCTTAGCCGCTTTCGCAAGAGCTGGATGAGACTCCTGATTGTGAATACGGGTCGCTTCACTCATTCTTCTGATGAAGAACACAAATGCGAGCAGCAATCCGGTCGCCACACCGACGATTAAATCAAACAAAACCGTCAGGGCAAAGGTAGCGGCTAAAATGAAGGAATCGGCGTTTTTCAGTCTCAGCATATTTGCGACTTCCTTCCGCTCACTCATATTCCATGCGACAACCATTAATATCGGCGCCATACTTGCAAGCGGAACGTGGGAAGCATAAGGCGCGAATACAAGCAGTACAAGAAGAACCACAACGCCGTGAACGACACCTGAGACAGGTGAAACCGCTCCGTTTTTAATATTGGTTGCCGTCCGCGCAATCGCTCCGGTAGCCGGGATTCCGCCAAACAGCGGCGCGGCCATATTCGCAATCCCCTGGCCGACAAGCTCTTTGTTGCTGTCGTGCTTTGACCCTTTCATATTATCGGCAACCATCGCGGATAATATTGACTCGAGGCCGCCAAGAAGCGCGATGACAAGCGCTGCCGGAAACAGCATGACCATTTTATCTATTGTCAGCTCCGGAAACTGAAATTCCGGCAAATGGCGAGGAATTTCTCCATAGGTTGAGCCAATCGTTGCCATACGGTCAGGGAAAAACACAACCGCAACAAGCGTAGAAATGAGAAGAGCCAATAAAGCTCCGGGTATCTTTGGCATCACTTTGGCGGATACAAGCAAAATGACAAGTCCGATGACTGCTGTCAAAATGGCATATCCGTTAAAGGTGCCGAGCTTCTGTGCAATTTCAAACATGTTGTGATGAAAGTTCTCATGTTTTTCTACGTTTTTCAACCCGAGAAAATTAGCGATTTGTTCAGTGAAGATTAACACGGCGATGCCAGCCGTAAACCCGACGATAACTGGCTTCGGCACGTACTTCATAATTTTGCCGAGCTTAAACAATCCGAACAGCACCAGCATGACGCCTGCCATAAACCCCGCTATCAGCAGATTTTCCAGACCGTACTGCATCACGATACCGAATAAAATCGGGACAAACGCGCCTGTCGGACCGCCAATTTGATATTTAGATCCCCCGAACAAAGAAATACAGATCCCCGCCACGACAACAGTATACAGCCCGTATTCAGGCTCGACTCCCGAGGCAATGGCAAACGCCATCCCTAAAGGAATTGCCACGACTCCTACTACGATACCTGCAATTAGGTCATTCTGAAATTTCTGCAAATTGTATCCCTTGAATCTCCCAGAGAATCGCATATTTTGTTAAAACCTCCCTTATGAATTAGTCTTTATGAACTCAGTTTCATAACCGTTAATCACGACATCAAGTTTGCCTGTCTCCGGGTGTATCACAAGCCCGTGAACCGGCAGCTTTTTTGGCAGCAGCGGATGATTCTTGATCAGATTGACACTGTGGGAAACGCTTTCTTCCACACTGTGAAAACCGGTCAGCCAGGTTTTCAAATCTAATCCGGCGCTATCAAGTAAACTCAGGCAGCTTGCTTCTACCCCGCGTTCCTTTGCTTTTTCAAGAATCGAGGCCGCATTCAGGCCTGACATCCCACATTCATGGTGGCCGATAATGCAAACCTCTTCAGCCTGCAATTCATAAATGGCGACCAATATGCTGCGCATGACACTTCCAAATGGGTGAGAAACGATGGCTCCCGCGTTTTTTACAATCTTAGCGTCGCCGTTTTTAAGCCCCATTGCTTGCGGAAGAAGTTCTGTGAGTCTTGTATCCATACAGGTAACAATAACGAGCTTTTTTGAAGGAAATTTTGTCGTTTTGTAGGGTTCGTACTTCTTCTCTCTGACAAACTGCTGATTGTGTTCCAAAATTGATGTTAAAGAAACCATTCTAATTCATCTCCCATCCATATGTTTTTGCAAGCCTTCTTACCCAGCTTACAGTAAGGAATTATAGCATAGGAACAGGCCGCGAAAAGGCTTTCAACAAAAGACGATCTAATTGGACTGTAAAATAAAAACTCAAAAATTTATATCTTTCAAAGATAATAAAATTTATATTTATTGAATCCTATAATCCAGGTTCTGCTGATATTTTGGTGATTTGTCTGACAAAAAATATAGGCGAATTCAGATAATTAAAAAACTTATTTAAGCAGAGGCTGCTATTTTTTCAATCACTGCGATCATTTTAAGTTCAAAAGAACCAGAAATTTCAACAAACGCAGCAATATTTCTAACTTCTATTTCTTTCCGATATAATAAAATAGACAACAGCCATAAAGGGGGAGCCTTGTTGAAACCATTTGTATTTATCACCAAACCGATTCCTGAAGAGATTGAAAACATGATCAGTGAGCATTGCCGTTATGAGATATGGCAGGAGGATACACTTCCGCAAGAGGTGCTATTCGAAAAAATGAAAGATGCTGAAGGGCTTTTAACTACTGGAACATCTGGGCCGTCCATCAACAGTGAGCTGCTTGAACATGCTCCTAAGCTGAAGGTCGTCAGCAATCAATCCGTCGGCTACGATAATTTTGATATAGAAGCGATGAAAGAAAGAAACGTCGTCGGCACTCATACGCCTTATACACTGGATGACACAGTGGCCGATCTGGCCTTTTCTTTAATTCTATCATCGGCCAGACGTGTTGCTGAACTGGACCGTTTCGTCCGGGCCGGTAAATGGGGTACGGTTGAAGAAGAAGACCTTTTCGGCATTGACGTCCATCATCAAACATTAGGCATTATCGGCATGGGCAGAATCGGCGAGCAAGCGGCCAGACGCGCCAAATTCGGTTTCGATATGGACGTGCTTTATCATAACCGCCATCGCAAACAAGAAACTGAAGAAAGCATCGGCGTCAAATACGCTGAGCTTGACACACTGCTGGAGCAATCAGATTTTGTTCTGCTGATTACTCCGCTGACTGACGAAACGTATCACATGATCGGGGAACGTGAATTTAAACTGATGAAGGATTCCGCAATTTTCGTCAATATTTCCCGGGGAAAGACGGTTGATGAAAAAGCCCTCATCCGCGCTCTTCAAGAAGGCTGGATTCGCGGTGCCGGTTTAGACGTGTACGAAGAAGAACCTGTCGCAAAAGACAACCCGCTCTTGCAGCTCGACAATGTCACCCTACTGCCGCATATTGGGTCAGCAACAGCGAAAGTGCGCTTCAATATGTGTAAACAGGCCGCTGAAAACATGATCGCAGCTATCAAAGGGGAAACACCGAAAAATCTGACAAGAGAATTTCAGTAAATTAAAAAATCCGGTCTGATGAAGACCGGATTTCATATTACATATGCTGGAGAACAGCACGCTTATAAATATGACGAGTGACGATATAATAAACAGCCTGGAACACAAAATAAATGAAGATGACAATCACGGCCTCAAGAAATAAGTTAGCATTCAGCATGTTGCTTAACGCCACATACGCAAAACCGGCGTGAATCGTGCCCGCGATAAACGGGATGAAGAACAAAAATCCAATTTGTCTTCCAAGGATAGAGTGAATCTCTTTGTCCGTAATCCCCATTCTCTTTAATGCTAACACTTGCACTCTCGTATCTTCTATTTCAGTAAACATCCGCAAATACAGCATGCTTCCTTGAACGATAAAAAACAGCACGCTGACAAACAGACCGATAAACATCATTAATGCGACTCCCTGCTTCACAACTTGAAAACTCGGAGCACGCGTTTGAAAATCAGATGTATGTTCTTTCGGCACCATGTTTTCAAGCTTCTCAGAGACGTCCACCGTCTCCTGCCAATGCTCAAGCTCGTAGCCTACCACTCTCGTCTGATCCTTCAGCGGCACCTCCTGTGTCAGGCTGTCAAAGCTTTTTTCGCTGACAACCAATAAACGGCTGACTCCTCCGACTGACATCAATATCCCTTTGTTTTGCTGCTTTTTCATGACATAGGAAAGTGATTTTCCTGACTTCATATGAAACGCTGCTTTTTCCCCTTCCCCGAACGTATCTTTCACCATCATTTGAAACGGAACATTGATAAACGCTTCATTTTCTTGTAAATGAATAACGGGAAAACCTTTTTCCTTTGCGACTTGATTATAGATTTTCTCTGAGATCAGCAAGGCCTCTGCTTCCGCTTTCCTGTTTCCATACGGCAAGTCTGATTGAAATGTAACAGGAATACCTGTGGCATTCACCTTATATTTAATTTCAGCATCTGCTCTTTTCAATGTATTCTCAGCCGTCTCAGGCTTCATAACCTGAAAGCGGGAAGCGTCTTTTTCCACCCAGGCAACAGATTGAGGAATGCTTTGCTCCTCCTGCCTTTCTAAATCAGCATAAAACATATAGATCACACCTGTAGCGGTTAAAATGACTGCTGTAATCACAGAGGTTAAAAACAGCATGCGTGCGTGATCTTTCAGCCTGAATATCATGTTGGAACGCACAATGATATTGGTTCCTTTGTAAAAGCTGTGTTTCTTTCTGTACAGCATGCGGAAAAACGCGACACTGCTTTGTGTAAAAAAGAAATACGTGCCGATTAACACTAAAATCAAAATCGGAAAGACACGAAACATCATGTCGATCGCATTGGCTGTGGCAGACAGATAATAACCGCCAGCCAGACAAAGCAAAGACAGTACAGTGAGCCATTTTGAATAGGCCGGTAAATTTTTAGGTTTTTGAGCTGATTTAATCAAATCTATGATTTCGAGCTTGCGAATCTGCCCCAGCGATAAAATAAGCAGGACTTGAAACAATATAAGAAAACCGACCGCCGTCAGCACAAATGCTTTCGGTACAATCGCAAACGAGATCGGCACCTTCACACTGAGCATCCATGTCATGACCATAAAAAACAGTTTTGAAAATAACAGCCCCGTGCCGATACCGGCCGCAATCGCCGCAAGAGAAATCAGCGACTGCTCATAATAAATCATCTTTCGGAGCTGCTGCTTTGATGTCCCGAACAGCGTAAACAAGCCAAATTCTTTCTTTCTCGCTTGTAAAAATGCTGAATTTGAATAAGAAATAAAGAATATACAAAACACGATAATGACGATAAGAGCCGCGCTCAAACACGTTTTCACAAGGCTTCCGCCATACACATTGTCTTCCGTCACATCCGGGTGAAAAATAAAAGATGTGAAGACAAAAAAGACCGAGACGGCAAACACACAGCTTAAAAAGTAAGCAACATATCTTTGCAGATTCCCAATAATGTTCTTACGGGCGATGGTTCTCAAATTCATGAAAATCGCCTCCCAACACACTCAGGGTATCTAGGATACTTTGATAAAACACCTGCTGATTCGTTCCCCTGCGGATCTCTGAAAAAAATCTTCCGTCTTTAATAAAGACGATCCGTTTACAGAAGCTTGCCGCTGTGGCATCATGCGTAACCAATAGTATTGTTGCTTCCTTTTCTTCATTTAGCTGAGCCAGCGTGTTCATGACCTGTTTTGCAGATTTTGAATCAAGGTTGCCTGTCGGTTCATCCGCCAATATCAGAGCCGGATTATGAATAATGGCTCTTGCACAGGCCGCACGCTGCTGCTGGCCTCCGGACACTTCGTATGTACGGTGGTCCAGAATATGTTTGATTTGCAATGTATCTGCCAGTTCATCTAAGCGGTTTTCCATTTCACTCAGCTTTACCTTGTCCAACGCGAGCGGAAGCAGGATGTTTTCCCGAATCGTCAGCGTATCAAGCAAATTAAAGTCCTGGAAGACAAAGCCCAGCTCTCTTCTGCGAAACAGAGCCATCTCTTGATCCTTTAACGTTTTCGGCTGAATGCCGTTGATCATCATCTCGCCCTGGGTCGGCTTATCAATGGTGGCCAGCAAATTCAGGAGCGTGGTTTTTCCGCTTCCTGACGGCCCCATGATACCGACAAATTCTCCTTTATTTACACTGAGGTCAAAATCGCTAAGCGCCTGATATGACATCGTTCCTTTATTTGAATAATATGTTTTTGACAGCTTCGTTGTTTGCAGCACGTTCATGCCTCTGATCCTCCTTTTTTCTTTATTATAAAAAGGAAGTCAGCAGCCTCCCATCGAACTTTCTTTCAATCTCGCTTTCGAACCTTACAATGCTGTCACATTCGCCAGAGTGTCACTTGAAAAGACGATTGTCATCACGGTGCCCGCTCCCTCTTTTGATTGCGCGTACAGTTTATGGCCCAGCTGGCTGCACACCTCTTTCGCCAAATATAGGCCCATTCCTGTCGCCTGCGTCATGCTTCGCCCGTTTTCACCAGTAAAAAACGGATCAAAAATCCGGGGAAGATCCTGCTCCGGAATGCCGATACCGTCATCTGCAACTGATAAACGCGTTTCATGGCCTTGCGTTTCAATCCGGATGGTAATATGGTCCCCAACGCCTTGCTTTGAATATTTCAGGGCATTGAAAAGGATTTGCTCCACAACAAAGGAGAGCCACTTTTGATCACTGGAAACCTGGACGGCGTTTGACGGCACATGTAATTTCGGAAAAAGCCGCCGTTTAATAAACTGCCGTTTTTCCTGATTGATCAATGAGCGAACAAGCTCTGTCAAATCAAAGGTTTCTGGTTTTACATCAAAAGCGAACTCCTCCAGCCGGGCTGTTTGCAGCATCATATCCAGCCCGTGGCGAAACCGTTCATTTTCATCTTCCAGCTCCTCTAAAAATGTCTGAAAGGAAGAAGCGGTCCCGTTCTTTCCTTCTTGAATCATTAAGGAAATGACGGATACGGGTGTTTTCATATGGTGAATCCATTGATTCGTAAATGTATAATGCTGTTTTTGTTTATTAATATATTGTGAGAGCTTTCCGGCATATTGATCGCCAAGCGCGTTAATCATTTTTGTCCAGAGGGCTTGCTCTCTTGTTCTTGGCTTGCGGGCTTCAAGCGACCGCCCTATGTCATTCGAAGCGGGTGCCTGGTCGGCCAGTTTTTTCAAAAATGCCAGAAAGGACACTTGCCGGATGTAATCGGCAGTAAAACCGGCCGCCAAAAGGACACCAGGCAGAACCCATATGTACATCATATTTTCTGAAGAAGGCTCGGCACCGCTCTCTATAATGCTTAAATAGGCAATAAACATGGCGGTACCTATGCTTAATAAGGAAAAAAGAATAATGGCTAATCGGTCGATGATATAAGTCTTTAACACTCCCGTTCATCCTTCCGATTGACTTCAAATACATAGCCCTGGCCCCTGATGGTTGCAATGGCGTCTTTCAATCCGGCATTCTCCAGCTTTCTCCGCAGCCGGTTTACATTAACCGTTAATGTATTATCATCAACAAAATCGACGTCGTCCCATAATGCCTCCAGCAATTCATCACGCGAAACAATTTTTTTATGCTCTCTTATGAAAATCGAAAGCAGCTGAAATTCTTTTTGTGAAAACGAGATGCGGCTGTTCTTCCACTCCGCTTCATATTGATCTGGATATATGGTTAGACCGCCAAGCTCCACCAGTCTTGATTCCTGAGACAAAGAAGGAGAATACTCACCATAAGTCCGGCGCAGTACGCTTTTGATTTTGGCCATGACGACTTCTAAGTGAAACGGCTTTGTGATATAGTCATCGCCCCCGTTCTCAATCGCCATCACCTGATTCAGTTCATCAGTCCGCGCCGAGATAAAAATAATCGGAGCATTGGAAATGGTACGGATTTGCCTGCACCAATAAAACCCGTCAAAAAAAGGCAGGTTGATATCAAGCAGCACAAGATCCGCCTTCATTTCTGCAAATTCAAATTTTATATCATTCAGCTGTTCAGCTATTTTGACTTCATATCCGTATTTTTGAAGATGGCCGCCCAGCAATGAAGCAATCCGTTCATCATCTTCCACGAGTAAGATCCGATACACATTTATCCCCCTTATATGTCTAGCACGGTGATTTTTCTAGAAGATTCCAAAATTCATTATAGCATGTGGGGGATAGTAAATCGGTCTTTTTCTATTCGTTATGGTAGAATGAAAAAAGGTAAAAATTTCTTAATAAGTAGGTGTCATTATGAAGATAATCATGCTACTTGTAACCATTACGTCAACTCTTTCAGCATGCCAGCCGAACTATACCGGGGAATACATAGAAATTGGAGATTCACTGACTGAATACGAAAAAGAGTGCTTTAAAGAGAATCACATTCCTTATCAATATGAAAAAGAGAAACTGTATATCCCGGAAGATGCATTTGATGTAGTAATCAATACTTGTTCATAAGAAAAAGCTTGCAGTATGTCTGCAAGCTTTTCACATTACAAAAAATAAGTGTTTAATTTCTCTTCAAACTCTGAAGGGGCGATGTCACTTTTTTGGCCTTCTCCGCCGTTTTCATGAATCGTAAAATGGCGGTCTGACATGACCATCCGCCCATTCGGTGTCAACTTTGAGGCGAGCAGTGATTTGTTAAAGGGCGATTTTTCATGAGAATGAATCAGGTCCTTCATGTCATCTAAATCACCGGGATCCCTCTCTTCAAGGGTAAAGGCATAACCGATTTGCCAGCCTTCTCCTTTGTCCATCAACAGAAGATGGGTGCCCATTTCCGTCGCTTTTTCCTTGATTCGGAATGCTCCCACAGGAGATTGTACCGTTTCTCCGGAAAGCGGTATCGGCTCCAGCGCCAGGTTGATGCCAAAACCAATATCAACGATGTAATCTCCCTTTTCTGCTGACAGCCATACAGCAGCATGGGTTCCCTCTAATGCCCACTCTTCTTGCTTTCCTGCATAAACTGTTCCGCGAATGAGCTTCACATGAAAACCGGCATCGCGTAAGACATAGTAAAGAAAACCATTCAGGTCGTAGCATAGTCCCCCATGCTGCTCTTTGATCAGACGGCGCCAAAGCTCCTCTTTGGTTACCTTATAATTCTCTTTTGCAAGAACTGCCCGGTTTTCAAAAGGGTATCGGTACGCCATTGCTTTTAGAAAAAGGGGAAGATCGTCGAAGCTGACATGATCCTTCTTCCAGCCGATTTTCTTAAAACAGTCTTTCAGAAAATCATTTATTTTGTATCACCTAAACTTCCTCTTGAACATACGCCGAAAGCTTTTCCAGCGCCTCTTGTTCATCTTCTCCCTCGGCAATCAATGTGACTTCTGTGCCTGTGCTTACTGCAAGGCTCATCAGTCCCATGATGCTTTTCGCATTTACTTTTTTCCCATCCTTCTCAAGAAACACATCTGACGTAAACCGGTTTGCTTCTTGTACAAACAAAGCAGCAGGACGCGCCTGCAGTCCTGTCTTTAATCGAACTTCCACTTTCTGCTGAACCATAAGATCTCCCCTTTTCTTTACGGTTATTTTAAAGTGACGGTTTGCCCTGTCCGCAGCTGTTCTGCGATTTCGTCAAGTTTTCTCAGCCTGTGATTGATCCCTGATTTGCTGATTTTTCCGCTCGCTACCATTTCCCCCAGCTCTTTCAGCGTCACTTCCTGGTAATCAATCCGCAGCTGCGCGATTTCCCGAAGTTTTTCAGGAAGCGCCTCCAAGCCGATTCTTTCATCGATGTATTTAATATTTTCTACCTGTCTGAGCGAAGCCCCGATGGTTTTGTTTAAGTTGGCTGTTTCACAATTGACAAGGCGATTAACCGAATTTCTCATGTCTCTGACGATTCTGACATCCTCAAAACGCAGCAGCGAATTATGTGCGCCGATCACGTTTAGAAATTCAGTAATCTTTTCCGCCTCTTTTAAGTAAGTGATATAGCCTTTTTTCCGTTCGAGCGTTTTGCTGTTTAAATGAAACTCATTTAACAGGTCGCATAATGAATCGTTATGCTCTTTATAAAGAGAAAAAATTTCCAGATGATACGAGGAGGTTTCCGGGTTATTGACTGAACCTCCCGCCAAAAATGCCCCTCTCATGTAAGAACGCTTGCAGCATCTCTTTTTGACAAGCTCTTTTGAAATATTTCGCTCAAACACAAAATTCTCGCCGAGTATTTTTAAATCCTCTAAGATGAACTTTGCATTCTCTGAAAAACGCACAATATAGACGTTATTCTTTTTCAGCCGCATTTTCTTTCTGACCAGCAGCTCAACCGACACATCATATTGTCTTTTCAGCAATGTATAGATGCGGCGGGCAATCGCTGCATTTTCAGTTTGAACATCAAGTACGAGATGGCGGTTAGCAAATGATAAAGATCCATTCATTCGGATAAGCGCAGACAGCTCTGCCTTAATGCAGCAGTCCTTCACTTCCAGGTTCGTTAATTCTTTTTTTGTTTCCGATGCAAATGACATATAGCCACCTCATTTCAAGGCTTCATTCTTTCAGTAAATCGACAAGAAGAGAAGCCACTTTATGTGTATCGTGACGAATTACGTCATTTTTATGTGTTACGATTTGATCTCTGATAACTTCAAGCCCCATCGCTTTGAGCTCTTCGATATCAAAATCAACAGGACGCGCCGATTCTACTGCGTACTTACGTTTTATTTCGTCAGGAATGTCTTCACTGTTAACCAGTATGGTATCGATAAAGCCGCAGCCCATATGCTGATTGAGCGCTTTCACATGATCGGCAGCGGTATAATGCAGCGTTTCTCCGGGCTGTGTCATCACGTTGCAGATATACACTTTTTTCGCCGGCGCCTTGATCACTTCTTCTCCAATTTTCGGGACGAGTAAATTAGGGAGAATACTGGTATAAAGGCTGCCCGGTCCGATAATAATCAGATCCGCTTCCCTGATCACGTCTATCGTTTCCGGCAGCGGATCAATGTTTTCAGGCGTCAGAAAAACGCGCTTAATTCGCTGGCCGTACTCCGGAATAGTGGACTCGCCTGAGACCACGCGGCCGTCCTCCATTTCGGCATGCAGAACAACACTGGCATTGGCTGCCGGCAACACCTTTCCTCTTACATTCAGCACCTTGCTCATTTCTGTGACAGCGTGAAAAAAATCACCGGTTATATTCGTCATCGCTGCCAAAATTAAATTTCCGAGTGAATGCCCCGTTAAGTCGTTCCCTTTATTAAAGCGGTGCTGAAAGAGGTCTTCAACTAGCGGCTCCACATCGGATAAAGCGGCAAGTACATTTCTGATGTCTCCTGGTGGCGGGATTTGCAGTTCGTTCCGCAGCCGCCCCGAGCTTCCTCCGTCATCAGCAACTGTGACAATCGCCGTAATATCAACGGGTTTATGTTTTAAGCCCCGAAGCAATACAGAAAGGCCCGTGCCGCCGCCAAAGATTGCGATTTTCGGTTTTTGTCCCATCTTATTTCCGGCTTCTCTTTTCAATGTCCCGGTGAGTAACATGAGTATAGTAATCCTTTTTGAAATAGTCAGCTAAATGCTCGGCAAGTGTCACAGAACGGTGCTGGCCCCCTGTGCAGCCGATCGCAATGACGAGCTGGCTCTTTCCTTCTCTTTTGTAGGACGGCAGCATGAAGCTGAGTAAATCGATTAATTTTTCATTGAACTTTTGTGTTTCATTCCACTTCATGACGTAAGAGGATACCTCTTCATCTTTTCCGGTCAGCGGCCTCATGCTTTCGATATAATATGGATTCGGCAAAAATCTGACATCAAAGACGAGATCGGCATCAATCGGAATACCGTATTTAAAACCAAATGACATGACATTTACCGTAAATGTCTCTCCTTGGTTTGTCGCAAAATGCTTTACGATTTTCTCGCGCAGATCGCGCGGCTTCATGTCTGATGTATCATAAATCATTTGAGAGCGGCCTTTTAATTCCTCAAGCAGCTCACGTTCCAGCGCGATGCCTTCGAGCGGAAGACCAGTCACTGCCAGCGGATGCGAACGTCTCGTTTCTTTATATCTTGTCACGAGAATCGAATCCTTCGCGTCTAAAAATAAAATTCGCGGTGTAATCCACGGATTTTCCGCCATTTCATCCAGCGCCTCAATCAGCCGGTCAAAAAATTCACGGCCGCGCAAATCCATAACAAGCGCGACCTTGCTCATTTTCGAATTTGATTCCTTCATCAGCTCTAAAAATTTCGGAAGCAATGAAGGCGGCAGATTATCGACGCAGAAATAGCCGAGATCCTCAAAGCTTTGAATCGCAACGGTTTTTCCCGCTCCCGACATACCGGTAATAATGACAAGCTGAATATCATGTGATTCACTAACACTCATCTTTCTCCCCCCTGACTTGTCTTTCTATTTGATGTGCTGCGGATCTAAACGATAACTGAGCAGCTCAAACTCCGGTGTATACGTAAATGTGCCGTGCAGCAGCCCTTGTCCCTTCATCATAAAGTCGAGGATATGGCCGTCTCCCGGGGCCATAGGCAGGTTTTGAATATCCTTCACATTGTGCCACTGCAAAATGCCTTCTTCTGATTCAGACACATTTTCTCCCGTATAGGAATCAGCAACAAACGTAAACATCATCCACTCAGACACAATGTGGTCACCGTCTTTAATAATAAAGGTAAAAACGCCTTTTAGCTGGGGATTTATGATATAGATACCAGTCTCTTCTCTGAATTCTCTGATGACGGAATCCCTGACTGATTCTCCGCTCTCCATCTTGCCTCCCGGCGCGACCCACCAGCCGCGTCTTGGCTTTTGAAGAAGAAGAACGTTGTCATCCGCCTTGAGAACACAATTTGTCACTCTTTGCAAGTACGTCACCTAACCTTCTCGTCCTGTCATCGTCTCTTTATTATACCGTTTCAAGATGCCTCTCACAATGAAGAGACATTGACAATCTTTTCTTTTATTTTACAGCATATTCTTTCCCGCGTTCAGATGATTTTATTGTGAAAGGAAATTGTCTTTTATTTTTAGACAAAAAAAGGACACGGATAACTGGAGAATCCGTGCCAAAAGTGTATTCATTATAAAAAGGGGGTCAATTACTTTATTAATCATAACCGATAAGTTTTACACAACTGTTACAGCGGAATTAAAACCCAGTAACGTTATGTGAAACTCGTATGACAGCCCTTTTTATTTTAAGGTTTTCAGCGTTTCCTGAAGCTCTTCGACATAATGCTGGACGCTTTGTGCGGCAATACTTCCGTCACCTGTAGCCGTTACGATTTGGCGCAATGATTTTTCTCGGATGTCTCCGGCTGCGAAAATCCCTTCAACCTTTGTTTCCATTCGGTCATTGGTTTCGATGTAGCCTTCTTCATTTGTGATGCCAAGGTTTTCAAACGGTTTAGACAGAGGAAGCATACCGATATAAATGAATACGCCGTCTGTTGTGAATTCACTTTCTTCACCAGTTACCGTATCCACAAGCGTCACTTTGCCGACTTTGCCGTTTTCCTCATGAATTTCCTTCACGGTTTTATTCCATAAGAAATCTACTTTTTCATTATCAAACGCTCTCGCTTGGAGAATGCTTTGCGCACGGAGTTTGTCACGTCTGTGAACAATCGTTACTTTTGAAGCGAAACGTGTTAAGTACACGCCTTCTTCAACCGCTGAGTCTCCTCCGCCGACAACAACAAGCTCTTTGCCTTTAAAGAAAGCGCCGTCACATACTGCACAATACGAAACACCGCGGCCGCCCAATTCTTTTTCGCCAGGTACGCCGATTTTTTTATACTCTGCACCTGCGGCAATGATAACAGCACGTGCTTTATATTCTTTTGAACCGGCTTTCACAACTTTGTACTCTTTGCCGTCCACAATTTCTTTAATATCGCCATAAGCGTATTCCGCGCCGAATTTCTTCGCGTGTTCAAACATTTTGTTGGAAAGCTCAGGTCCGAGGATGCTTTCGAAACCTGGATAGTTCTCCACATCTTCCGTGTTTGCCATTTGGCCGCCCGGAATTCCTCTTTCGATCATTAATGTCGATAAGTTTGCTCTAGATGTGTATACAGCGGCCGTCATCCCAGCGGGACCTGCGCCGATAATAATCACGTCATATATTTTTTCTTCTGACACACTCATTCACTCCTTAAAACGTCTTTTCGAGTTGGGCTCTTCCTTATATGATAAGAATCCCCATCAAACGTATTCCTTACCCATATCCTATAAAATCTCATGGTGATACGCCATTTTTTTGCTCATTTTTTTCAAAACGCGATTAAATGTATTTCAAAAGGGTATGTATATTAATAAAGAAAGAGCCTTCTGTCCGTAGAAGGCCCTTGTCTTATTTATTATTGAACAACACGTCTTACAACGCCTTTAAATGCTTTTTTCCAGTACACGTTGTTCATAGAGTCAACAGATACACCATGAGATGTATTGTCGTTAAGGAACGTACCGTTTCCTAAGTAGATTCCAACGTGACCATTTGTTTTGTATGTGTCAAAGAAAACTAAGTCTCCGCGTTTCATGTCTGACGCGCTTACAGCTTGTCCTCTTCCAACTAAAGTATCAGTCGTTGTTCCGCCGACAGGTCCAAGGTTGACACCTGCAGAAGCGTAAGCCCAGCGAACGAATGATGAGCAGTCAAAAATACGGTTGTTGATATCAGACTGAGAGCGTCCGCCGCCAAACTTGTACGGAGATTGTCCGACAATGCTTGAACCAACGCTGATCGCGCCTTCAATTCCGCCTGAGTTGCTGATGACAGTGCCGCCTGAGTTATTGCTTGAGCTGCTGCTCTTCTTAGAAGATGAGCCGTTAGACGAACTGTTAGATGAACCTTTAGAAGAGTTGTCTGAAGAATCATCATCAGATGCGCTTGCTTTTGCTGTTTCAGTTGTAGCCGTTTGGCTGTCATCTGTTTGTGTTTCATCAGATGCTTTTTGTGCTTCTTCCTGCTTTTTGATCAGGGCAGCCGCAGCTTCTTGTTGTTTTTTGATACGCGCTTGTTCTTCTTCAGTATCTGCTTTTTGGTTTGCAAGGTCAGCTGCTTCTGATTTTAATTCAGAAATCGCGTCAGCTGTTTTCTTCTGGCTGTCCTTTGCTTCGTCGAAAAGCTTGTCTTTTTCATCAAGCTGTTTATCAAGATCTTTTTGCATTGTTTCTAATTTAGCCAGTGCAGCTTGTACTTCTTTCAGCTTATCATTCAGATCTGCTTCAGAGTCTTCAAGCTTCGCTTTATCCTGCTCTTGCTGTTTGATTAAATCTTTGTCTGCATCAACAATAGATGAAACCGCAGTTGCACGTGAGATAAAATCACCAAAGCTCGTTGATCCTAAAAGTACATCTATGTATCCTTGAGATCCGCCGCTTTCCTGTAAAGAACGAACGCGTTTTTTCAGGATTTCGTTGCGTTTTTCGATGCGTGCTTCTGTTTCTTTAATCTCTTTTTTCAGTTTTTTGATTTCTTCTTTTGTTTTATCGTTTTCTTCTTTTTTATCATCGATTTTGTTGCTTGTATCGAGCGCCTTAGCGTTAATGTCTTTCAGTTCTTTTTCAATCTTTGATTGATTTTCCTGAAGCTCAGTTAATTCTTTTTCTTTCGCTTCAATGCTGGAAGCAACCTCAGATTGCTTGCTTTCGATTTTTTGTTTCTTTTCATCTAATGTTTCCGCCGATGCAGTTTTACTTGTAAATGGGATCAAAAAACTGCTTGTCCCGATGACGGAAGCCAAACCAAGTGTCAATAAACTCTTTCTCACTTTTTATATCCTCCCTTTTACTGTGAACCTGTTCTCATTTGGAATTGTATTTTGAACATCAAGTTTCGTTCCTCATACTCTACGAGGAATGATGATTGTTTATGGTTAATTATTCTGTGCATCTCTTAATCTGGGTGTATAGCGTTTATTTCACATCATATGTAAAAAACACTAATTCCTTATGTACGAGAATCATTATACCATCAAGTTTCGACAAATTAGCGATAAATTTTATTACATTTGTGTTTCAAACTGATGTCAGGTTGCACATCATTTGTCATTTTTCTTAAATTGATAAAAAACCTGTCGATATTACTTTCTTAATATACTTCTTAGAATAAAAAGAGAGTTGATTCTGCGAATCAACTCTCAATCAATATACTATTCTAAAATATCATCAATATATTTCATATATTTCGTCAAAGTAGCCGGAGAGATGCCAAATTGGGCTGCCGTATCTTTTTTGGTGTCATGTTTGCCATGGGCTTCTTTCCAAATATAGTAGATAGCCGCAGCCCATCCGCTCACATTTTTCAGCGGCCCCGCTGCGCGGATTTGCTGTATCACATGGAATACCCAGCAGCTCATGACTTCTGTTTTCATCTCATCTTGTTCTGCTTCTTCGAGCAATTTGACCGTTTGATAAGCGAAAAGCGCATCCTCTGACACATCTGCTGCTGCGGAATCTCCGTTTAAGAGCAGCTTAACAAAATGGTTTTCAAAAGGAGCGGTGATGCGCTTCGAGCGTATCACGGCTTCAAGATGCTCCGTTTCACCCTTGGTGCTGCTGATATAATAGGCCGCCAATCGCTGTTCTACTGACGAAGGAAGTACTTCCCGCCGCTCAATCCACGGAGCCGGACGGTCTGCTCCTGGATATTGCGATTCAACTTTTCTCCATACCGTTTCGGCAAATTCTTTATGGCCCGTAAAGTAAGCAGAGCACGAGAGCCAGTAGTAGAATGTGTCGTCTCCTTCAAAACCGCTTTTATATAGTAATCTGAGCCATTTGTACCCGATATCATACCGTCCGACAAGCGACAGAGTGGCACCCAGTTTATAGCGCTGTTCAAATAACATCGGATATACATTTGAAAGCTGATCACTCAGCTCTGCCACCTTTTCATCTTCTCTTTCATAATAGTAGAAAACGAGAAGATTACATAATGCGTGAAGATTTCCTTCATTATTATTCAGCACTAGATAAGCTGTTTGTTTCGCTTTCACAACATTGCCGGAATAAAAGTGGGCAAGGGCGAGATTATTATAAGCGGACCAAAGCTCAGGATATTCGTGTGTGATTTCCTCAAGGGCCGCAACGGCTTCAGCAAGCTGACCGCTTTCAAGCAAGGACTTCGCCCGGTCCTGTTTGATAAGCAATTCATCCTGATCATATAAAGAATCCTCAGGCCCTCCGTCTCCTAAATCAAGCAGTTCAAGCAGACTATCATTCTCTTCGGAAAATTCACCGTCCGGATCAGCGTCTGAATAAGCGGCAGCTTCTTTATAAGCTTCCTGAAAGAGTCCCAGATGGGCAAAGTTATTTGCTTTAAAATAATGGCATTCCGGCATTTCCGTCTCAAGATTCGCCAAAATATAATCAAGCAAATCGTTTGATTCCTGGTATTGCCCCATCTCAGAATAAATGACCGCAAGCTGCGAAAGCATCTCTGAATCCTTCGGCTCCAAATGAACCGCGCGCTGGATCAGTTTGCTTGCCCGCTTCAGATTGCGTTCTTTATACGCTTTCAAACCTTTATGAAAAAAATAATGTCCATCTTGAAGCAGCTGGACAATTTGTGCGTGATTTTTATGTTCAGAAGTGTGTTTTCCCACAACTACCCTCCGTTTTATACAATATTACCGTCAGTAGTATACCATAAATCGTAATCCCCTCAATAGTTCAAAAGGAAGGATTGGGAAAATCCCTCCTCTTTTTTTTACTGGCTGAATCGACCAGAATTTACCCGGCTTTGTTTTCTAAATCCGCATTCATTTTAAGCTGCTGTTCAGCAAAATCTCTGTAAAGGTCATGGGAAGCCATTAATTCATGGTGCGTGCCGCGTCCCGTAATTTCCCCTTTTTCAACAAATAATAGCTGATCAGCATCTACAACAGTCGATAAGCGGTGAGCGATGACAATTGTTGTCCGGCCTTCCATCAGCACCTCAAGTGCCTGCTGCACTGATTTTTCAGATTGGCTGTCGAGGCTGGATGTAGCTTCATCAAGCATCAGGATGCTCGGATCACGGAGAAGCGCCCTGGCAATCGCAATTCTTTGTCTCTGTCCGCCCGACAGCATAATGCCGCGTTCGCCCACTTCAGTATCAAGCTGATTCGGCAGCTCCAGTATAAAATTAAGAGCGTATGCCATCTCCGCTGCTTTTTCGATTTCGGCATCCGTTACCTCACGTTCCAGCCCATAACAAATATTGTCTCTGATCGTTCCCGACATTAACGGACTTTCCTGTGACACGTAGCCGATATGCTGACGCCACGATTCGAGCGAATACGTATCCACCGGCTCGTCTCCCAGCCGAATGGTCCCTTCAGTCGGAGAATAGAAACGTTCAAGCAGCTTAAACAGCGTGGTTTTCCCGCCGCCGCTCGGCCCAACAATTGCTGTTACTTTTCCCGCTTCAATCACGGCGCTGATATCCTTCAAGATCATCTGCCCAGGCTTATAGCCAAAGGACACTTGATCAAGCCGGATAGGCAGATGTGCGTTGTCAATTTGGTTTCCTGTGACGGTATCTTCCTCTTCCTCTGCCAAAATCTCAATCATCCGTTCCGTTGCACCGATTGATTTTTGCAGCTGTGTGAAGAACGTTGTAATCTGGCCCATCGGCATAATGATTTGAAACAAATATAAAATAAAAGCCACGAGTGCTCCGGCCGTCAATTCGCCTGATGACACCTGCATACCGCCGTATCCAATAACAGCCACGAGTGCGGCCATTAATACGAGAGAAATAAGCGGCCCGACAAGCGATTGCACCTTCGCTTCACGAACCCCCAGCTGGAATAATGAAGAAATCCCCAGCTTTCCGCGTTTGTATTCGACTTCCTCTGCATTTGAAGCCTTCACAAGCCTGATTTCCGGAAGTATTTGATTGAGCAACCCTGTAAAACGTGCGGTTTCATCTTGAGTTTCCCGAGAAATGGAGAACATCTTCTGGCCGATCGGCACTAAAATCAGCGCAGCTAATGGAACAACTACTAAAACAAGCAGCGTCAGCTTCCAGTTCATAATGAATAAGATGGTGAGTGATCCAATGACCGAAATGATGCCTGTTATAAATCCGCTGATATGGCTGGTGATCAGCTCTTTTACCACCATCGTATCATTCGTGACCCGGCTGACAGTTTCACCGGAAGCGTTAGTATCGAAATAAGATACAGGAAGCTTAATTAATTTCTTCCATAATAAATCCCTTAACCCAGAGATGATTTTTTGCCCGCTATAGTTTAGCGCGTATGTAGCGTAGGCGCTTAAAGCGGCCTGAATAAGAAAAACGAGCGCGATCAGCCCGATTTGCGTGCCGGACAGCGCTGACATGGAAAAACCGTCGACAAGCTGTTTCGTTAATAAAGGAATCAGCAGGCTGACCAGTGTTGTCACAATACTGAGAATCAGCGCAAAAGCGAGCTTTCCATAGGATGGGTTTGTCTGTTTCACTAATGCAAAAAAGGCTTTGAATTTTCTTTTAGGTTGCTGTGTTGACATAGTATTTTTCCTCCTGTTTCAATCCCTTTACGCGGTCAGCAAGGTTGAACGGAATATAATAGGATTATTTTTACTCTTTCTAAATCATAACAATGGAGAGAGACTTTTTCAGTATATTTTTCTTGTACACTGAAAATAAAAATCCCCTATTCATGACTCGAATAGGAGACGTTTCATATTATAGATCCTTTTCAGGCTTCTTTTTTCGATACGTTAAGGTAACCTCTTGCTGCCTCAGGTCTTCAATGATCATTTTGAACCGGTCAACCTTTGCAGTATGCTCTTCTTTTATCGTTTGAAGTGCAGTTTTCTGCTTTTCGCTTTTCGATTCAAGCTCTTCTTTTATTTTTTTGACAATCATTCCTTTTTGCCCTTTGATTTCTTCTTTTAATGCAGTCTCAAATTTTTTAGTCAGGCTGAGAATGTCGTTGATGGGTTTATTGAGACTGCCTGCTTTCCCCTTCATTTCGTCATGGGTTAGAAACATATAGGTGGTTGATACAACTTCTGTTTCACTTTCTGAAAATAAGGAAGTCACTCTGTCTATTCCTCCTAAGGCTGAAAATCGAATAGCTGTGAGATCATTTCTTCTTTTTCAAATAGCTTTTCGATGCTCTCGCGGATATTTTTGATAAAATTCTTTTTTTCCAATGTCTGTTTTTTTAGTTCTGCAACAATTCCGTCATTAGCAGGGAGAGCACCTGTATGGAACGATTCATGAACTGATATTTTCTCTAATTTATCGAATGTGTGACTGAAACCGGCCGCAAGCCGGAATTGAAGATCGAAGGCATATTGCGAAGGGTTTTCTTCCATATGTTGAATCGACGTGATGATTGCCTGTTTTTTGTCTATAAACTCTTCATCGATTTCCTGACGGAATACTTTTTGGTACGCGGAAATCGCATCTTCCATATCTTCAACGATCTTCATGCCGTTTTGATAGATTCTGACAGCGGAAGAGATATTGACTTTAATCGTTTCTCCCGAGCCGCCCTTCCCTGTAAAGTAAATATCGGAGCCTTTATAGCTGAAGCCTTTTTCCTTTGATAACGCGTTCAGCATTTGAACGATGCTGTGGCCGTCGACGATGAGTTTTAATGCGTCTTTTGTTTCTTTGTTTAGTGTTTCAAAAGAAGAAATCATTGATTTTACATACTCCACTATTTCACCAACGTCTTTTAAAGCTTGCGTAAATTGACCATGCTTTAAATGATCAATGAAATGTTCGTATCGTGATTCTATACCTCTCATACTCGCATTAAGATTAGATAACTCTTTTTTGATGACTTTTTTCTGTGTATCATCTATATAACCATTTTCAGCAAGCTGATCTACAATAGGCCCGCTGTTTCCCAACAGGGTATGAAGAAAACCTAAAAAGGCTGGCAGCTGCTCTTTAATTCGGCCATACATTTGCTTAACATCATCAAAATTTTCATAAACAACACTTGCTTTCGCTAAAACGCCGTCTGTATGCTTTACTTTTTCTATCAATTCTATGTCTATCCCGCTTGCAGCCTTTACAAAACCATTCAAGCCATCTTTTTCATAGTCATCCTTATATTTTTGAAGGAATTCTTGAATCGCTCTCACGTCTTCATCAGGAATCCCATCCATAATGTTTCGGATGCCTTCTACACTTGTGTTTGTATCTGCCATCTTCACATCGCCGAATGTAATGAAGTCTGCCTTGCCGCTGACTCCGTACAGCGGGTCATCTTTTGAGATGCGCTGGGTGATGTTTGCTGTTACGCCTTTGTCTTCATAGTATTTGGTGATCGCTTTTTTGAGGTCGTCTTTTGGGATTGAATTTAACTCTTTAAATGTATTTACTTTAAACTTTTTAAGCATTGTGTATCTTAAATGATCATCTGCCTTTAATAAATGATCTACACTTACTTGAGCGCCATTTACACCATAAACTTCATCGTATTCTCCATCAATTAATTGCACCATTACTTGATTATTATTGGCTAGTGAATGTCCCAAGGCAAATGTTCTTAAACTTTCGTCATTGCCGGCTTTCTTTTTTGCTTCAATAGTAAACTCTTTAGCGGCATTATATTGACTATCATCCATTCCAAGAAACAAACCAAAAAAATTATAAGTCCAATCTTTATTATCTGCACTGCCTTCAGATATAATATGAAGTTCATTTACATCATGCTTTTTATCTGTAACGTGAATAGCAGTACCATCATAACCTGATTCTTTATTTTGGCTGACCAGATCTTTAGAAGTATAAATTTCTATTTTTTGTGTGAATTCTTGGTGAGTTTCTTCTTTGTAAATTCTTCGGACATCCGCTTCAAAATCTTCCTTAGCTTTTTGTATTACCTTAGGATCTGAAGAAGCAAATTTTTGTTTATAACTGTATTCCAAATTGATAAGACGTAGTTTTATATTTTCGTCTTCAAAAATATTTTTACTTCCCATCTTCCTTCTCCTTCTTATTTAAATTGAAGGTAACAGAGTTTAGTATTTTTTTAACCTTTTTTTCATAGTCTTCTGGCTTTTGGTTGCAAGTCTGAGTATTGGCTGAACAACTAAACATGAAAGAATACTCCATTCCTAAATAACCTTGTTCTTTTGATTTTATATAACCAAGATAGATATAGGATGGTTTATCTTCTTTCTCAAAGTTCTCTTGTTTTGAAGCAAAATAAATATCGTTTTCTTTTGTTTCTATTTTTTCAAAGTTACCTTTGTATTCATTTTTACCGCTAACTATATCCAGCATAGTCTCCGGGTCATTTATAAATGATTCATTCTGATAAAACTTTACTGAGGCATTCATCACTACATTCATTTCTTTATTAACACTGTCAAAAAATAGAGACTCGTTTGTCTTTGAAGTTTCAGAGTCGGAATACTCCGCATCCTCCGGAAACAACATCCTAAATCCTTTCAGCTTAGACTCCAGCAAATAGTACCCAGGCTCCTCTTCCTTCGTTGACACCATGTACTCTCTCGTTTTCTCATCCTGAAACGCAGGAACTTGCGGAAGGTCTTTTGGATCCATGTCTTTTGGTTTTACGGCTTCTGTTTTATTTTCATTGTTTTTGCTGTTTTTTTCGTTGTCGTTCATACTGCATCCTCCTGTCAGGGCAAGTAATAAGCTGAAGCAAATAAAGATAATTTTTTTCATTACGAACCTCCAAGGGTTTTGTGAGATCATTCTATTTTTCAAAAGTAATACTATTGACCCGGTTGCGGGGTGATTATATGATCCTTTTCCATGTTACATCATGGCTGAATTTGGATAAATAGGAAATCAGACTTGGTTTTGACCTTCTTTTATCCATTCGGAATGTGAAACACTCATCCCATCACTAAATACCCATTACATTTTTCTTACAATAAAAAAAGAGCCGTTATCCATAGGCTCTTTCCATTTACTATTCAGAATGGCGTTTTCTCAGCACTTCCAGCACATCATCCAGCGGTAATGCTTGTTCTCTGAGCAGGACAAGGAGATGATACAGCAGGTCTGCCGCTTCCCATTTCAGTTCCTCGTGATCACGGTTTTTGGCGGCGATGATGACTTCTGATGCTTCTTCACCGACTTTTTTCAAAATCTTATCGACGCCTTCATCGAAAAGGTAAGTGGTGTAAGCTCCTTCAGGCATTTCAGATTGGCGTTCTGCGATGACGCGCTCCAGCTCGCTTAAGATGTCAAATCGGCCGGAAGTTTGTTCTTCTGTCTGTTCCTTTGTAAAACAGCTGTAGCTGCCTGTGTGGCATGCCGGACCGGACGGCTCTACAAGCACGACCAGTGCATCTTGGTCGCAGTCATATCGGATGCCCTTGACGGCTTGCGTATTCCCCGATGTTTCTCCCTTGTGCCATAGCTCTTGCCGCGAGCGGCTGTAAAACCACGTTTCTTTCGTTTCCAGTGTTTTTTCGTACGATTCCCTGTTCATATATGCAAGTGTCAGCACTTCTTTGCTTGCCGCGTCCTGGACGATGGCAGGGATTAATCCGTCTTCGTTAAAACGCAGTTCATCTGCCTGTTTCATCTCACATTCACCCCGTGCTCTTTCAAATATGATTTCACTTCTTTAATTGATGTTTCTTTATAATGAAAAATGGAGGCAGCCAGCGCGGCGTCCGCTTCCCCTTTTGTAAAAGCCTCGAGCATATGCTGCGCGTTTCCAGCTCCCCCTGAGGCGATGACAGGAACCGGAACAGCTTCTGACACGAGCTTTGTCAGCCTGTGGTCAAAGCCCTTTTTCTCCCCATCTGAGTCCATGCTGGTCAGGAGGATTTCTCCGGCTCCGCGTTTGACAGCTTCCTTCGCCCATGCTGTAACTTCCCAATCCGTTTTCTTTCTGCCGCCATGCGTGTAAACCTTATACGTGTCAGACTCTTCGTCGTACTTGGCGTCTATGGCGAGTACGATACATTGAGAGCCGAAAAACTCCGCGCCTTCGGTAATCAGCTCGGGACGGAGAACAGCTGCCGTGTTTACAGAAACTTTGTCCGCGCCGGCACGCAGAATCGTTTTCATATCGCTAAGCTGATTGATGCCGCCTCCGACTGTAAACGGAATCGCAAGCTTTGCAGCAACCTGCTCTACGACGTCAACCATCGTTTTGCGGCCTTCATGCGAGGCAGAAATATCAAGAAACACCAGTTCATCCGCACCTTCCTGATCGTATACTTCCGCCAGCTCGACAGGGTCGCCGGCATCCTTCAGCTCAAGAAATTGAATCCCTTTGACAACGCGCCCTTCTTTCACATCAAGACATGGGATAATCCGTTTTGTTATCATTTCCCCTTCATCCTTTCAAGCGCCTCGCCAAGTGTAAACTGGTTGGTATACAGTGCTTTTCCGATAATGGCTCCAGAAACCCCATTCGCATGATAACGGGCAAGAGCTTCAAGGTCCGCAACGGAGCTGACTCCGCCAGAGGCGATGACTGATTTTCCGGTTTCCTTTGCGAGTTCTACTGTGCTTTCAATATTGGGGCCTGACAGCATCCCGTCTGTCGCGATATCAGTAAAAATAAAAACTTCTGCGCCTTCGTTGGCGAGCTCTTTGCCGAGTTCAGCCGCCTTAAGACTTGATGTTTCCAGCCACCCTTCTGTTGAAACAAAGCCGTTTCTTGCGTCCAGCCCGATGGCTATCCTTTCGCCATACTCTTTCAGCATTTTTTTTACAAACGGCGGATCAGAAACAGCAGAGCTTCCCAGGATCACGCGATCGACTCCTGCCGATAAGTAATCGTAGACGTCGCTTTCCGAACGAATGCCGCCGCCGATTTCGACTTTCAGATTGAGCTTTTGTACAATTTCGATGACATGACGGTCATTTACTTTTTTTCCTTCCTTCGCGCCGTCAAGATCAACAAGATGAATCCATTCAGCACCCTCACTCGCAAATAAAGAGGCCATGTCGAACGGTGAATCACCGTATACAGTTTCCTTGCTGTAATCACCTTGAACGAGGCGTACGCATTTGCCGTTTCTCATATCAATGGCCGGGTATAATGTAAAAACACTCATTTTTTCACCTTCTGTTCTGCTGCCATTTTTGTGAATTGGATTAAGATAGACATTCCGACCGTGCTGCTTTTTTCCGGGTGAAATTGGGCGCCGAAGATGTTCTCTTTTCCGACAACCGCAGGCACCCGCACACCGTACTCGGCGCTTGCCAAAAGCGCGCCGTCATCCATTCCGTCAATATAAAAGGAATGGACAAAATAAGCGTAGCCTTCCTCCACTCCTGCCAGCAGCGGAGATTCGTTATGAAAGGAAAGGCGGTTCCATCCCATATGCGGAACCTTCAGCTTGTTTCCCTCCTGATCTTCCGGCTTCAGCCTGACCGCTTTTCCCTTTAACAAACCGAGGCCTGCAGCGGTTCCATGCTCTTCGCTCTCATCAAACAATAGCTGCATGCCAAGGCAGATCCCAAAAAGCAGTCTCCCCTCTGATACCATATCGTGAATGAATTGATCGAGTTTGGCGTTGCGCAAATTGTCCATCGCATCCCCAAATGATCCGACTCCCGGCAAAATGAAAGCATCGGCTTTCCTCAGCTCCTCTGGCATGCCAGAAACAAAGTATGGCACGCCGACACGCTCCAGCGCCTTTGAGACGCTGTATAAATTGCCCATTCCGTAATCTATCACACCGATCATTTACAGCATCCCTTTCGTTGACGGAATCCCTTTGACACGCGGGTCAATCGTTGTCGCTTCATCAAGCGCGCGTCCTAATGCTTTAAAAACAGCTTCTATCATATGGTGCGTATTTGTGCCGTAATGAACGATCACGTGCAAGTTCATTCGTGCTTCAAGCGCCAGCTTCCATAAAAATTCATGTACAAGCTCAGTATCGAAAGTTCCGACTTTCGCTGCCGGAAAGTCAGCACGCATTTCCAAGTGCGGCCGATTGCTTAAATCAACCACCACCTGAGCAAGCGCCTCATCCATCGGAACAAACGCTGATCCGTAGCGTTTAATTCCTTTTTTATCGCCTAGTGCTTCAAGCAAAGCCTGCCCTAAGCAAATGCCGATATCTTCAGTTGTATGGTGATCATCAATATCGACATCGCCTTTTGCATGAATGGAAAGATCAAATTGCCCGTGTTTTGTGAACAGATCCAGCATATGCGTCATGAACGGCACATCTGTTTTGATTTCTGTTTGTCCTTCACCGTCTATTGCGAATGACAGCTCTATATCCGTTTCGTTTGTTTTTCTGGCGCGCTCCGCTTTTCTCATTTTGAATTCCTCCGTTCTCTCGCTTCGATTGATCTCGCATGCGCTTCTAATCCTTCCAGTCTGGCAAAGGCCGCAATGCTATCCGCATGTTCTTCAAAGGCTGATTGGCTGTATGAAATAATGCTCGATTTCTTTTGAAAATCCGTGACGTTTAATGGGCTTGAAAATCTGGCTGTTCCATTTGTGGGGAGCACATGGTTCGGTCCGGCAAAATAATCTCCGACCGGTTCAGGGCTGTATCGGCCTAAGAAAATCGCACCTGCGTGCTTGATATTGCCAAGCAAAGCTTCGGGAGACTGTGTGATGATTTCTAAATGCTCCGGGGCGAGCGTATTGACTGTATTGACCGCTTCATCTATCGTTTCAGCCACATAAATAGATCCATAATCTCTCACTGAAGCTTCCGCAATATCTCTGCGCGGCAAGGTTTTAAGCTGCTCGTTCACCTCGGCTGAAACGGCCTCAGCCAGCGGCATGGAATCTGTGACAAGCACACATGAGCTGAGCATGTCGTGTTCCGCCTGTGACAGCAGGTCAGCGGCAATTTCCCGCGGGATAGCTGTTTCATCAGCCAGCACGACGATTTCACTCGGTCCGGCAATCATATCAATATCGACATCACCGAACACCTCTCGTTTGGCAAGCGCGACATAAATATTTCCCGGGCCTGTGATTTTATCCACCGGCTCAATGGTTTCTGTTCCGTACGCCAGCGCCGCAATTGCCTGAGCCCCTCCCATTTTGTATATATCTTTAATGCCCAGCTCGGCAGCGGCAGCTAAGACTCCCGGAGACAGCCGTCCGTCTTTTCCCGGAGGTGTGACAAGAACAATTCTTTCCACGCCCGCTGTAAGCGCCGGAATGACATTCATCAAAACAGATGACGGATATGCGGCAGTTCCGCCCGGCACATAAACGCCGGCAGAATCAAGTGCTGTCACTTTCTGTCCCAGCATTGTGCCATCCTTTCTGTGATAAAACCAGGAAGACTGAAGCTGCCTTTCGTGATATTCAGTAATGTTTTTGATCGCTTGCCTGATCACCTGCAGCAGCTGGGGATCCAGCAGGCTGTATGCTTCTTCAATTTCTTCTGTTGTGACCAATGCGCTGTCAAGCTTGATGCCGTCAAACTTGGCCGTGTAGTCACGAACGGCCTGATCACCGTTTGCTTTTACATGTTCAATAATGGATCGGACCGCTTTTCTTTGTTCTTCCGTTCCGGCATCAATTGACCGCTTGAGAGAAAGGCGGTCCGCGCCGCTGATCGTTTTGATTTTCATTTTGCCGTTTCTCCTTCCACAACAAGAGATAGACGGGATGCCATTTCGTCGATGACTTCGTCCTTCATGCGATAGCTTACTGGGTTGACGATAAAGCGGGAGGTGATATCACAAATATGCTCTGTTTCAACGAGTCCGTTTTCTTTGAGCGTCTGTCCCGTAGATACGATGTCGACTATTCTGTCCGCAAGCCCGATAAGAGGTGCCAACTCGATAGAGCCGTTCAGTTTAATAATCTCGACTTGCTCTCCCTGCTCCCTAAAATAACCGGAAGCCACATTCGGATACTTTGTGGCGATTCTCGGCGCGACGCCGCTCCAGTCTGTATCTGGAAGTCCGGCAACCGCCAGATGGCATTTGCTGATTTTCAAATCCAGCACCTCATATACATCGCGTTCCTCCTCCAGCATGACATCCTTCCCCGCAATTCCGACGTCTGCCACACCGTGCTCCACATATGTGGTGACATCCATCGGCTTTGCCAAAATGAAGCGGAGATTTTCCTCCGGCACGTCGATGATCAGCTTTCTGGAATCCTCAAACTCTTCCGGCAGCTTGTATCCCGCCTGCCGCAGCAGCCCTGCTGCTTCTTCAAATATTCGCCCCTTCGGCATTGCCATTGTGAGTAACTTACCCATTTTGCTCTTCCTTTCTGGCACCGATAAAATAGGTGACATTCGCAAATGATTTTGTCATTTGATCAATATTTTCAATCCCCAGTAAATCCTGAAGAACAACTTTTTTACCTTTCAAACGCTCTTCATTTGCAAAAGCGATGGCCTGCACCCGCTGTTCTTTGCTGAAAATGACAGCATCCATTTCACAAGGTTCGTCTTTCATATGGAGCGCTTCAATCATCCGGTCAATCCGAAGCCCAAAACCCGTCGCCGGCGCCGGTGAATTAAAATGTCCCAGAAGCTTGTTATAACGGCCGCCGCTGCCAATCACAAAGCCGACATTATTCGCGTACACTTCAAATAAAATCCCAGTGTAGTAGCTCATATGGCTGACCATATTCAGATCAAGACGGACATTTTCCGTACATCCGTAGTCCTCAAGAATCTCCCACAGCGCCTTCAGTTCATCAACCACACTTTTACCTTGCGCTGAATCGACGATTTCTTCAGCACGTCTGCATACTTCTATGCTCCCTCGCAATTCGAGAAGCTCAAGCAATCTGTTTTTATCAATGGAGGAAAGCGGAAGAGATTTGACGTGCTCTCTGTAGCCGACATAATTCTTTTCATATAAAAACCTCCGCAGCACGTCCGCTCGTTCAACATTCCCGAGCACCTCGACAAACAGGGCATCTGCAATGCCTGCGTGGCCGATTGCAATTTTAAATGAAGTCAAGCCGGCATTTTTTAACGCACCGACTACTAAGGCAATGACCTCTGCGTCCGCACTTGTCGTGCCATCACCGATCAATTCCACTCCAACCTGTTCAAACTCGGCAGGACGTCCGCCCTCGCGTTCCTGGGCTCTGAACACATTTGCCGCATAGCCGACTCTGAGGGGATGATCATGTTTCAGCAGCTTTGATGCCGCCACCCTTGCGATCGGCCCTGTCATATCCGGGCGAAGCACCAGTGTCTTTCCATCCTGATCCAGAAGCTTAAACAGCTGCTGCTCTTCAATTGCTGACTGCACACCAACCGTATCGTAAAACTCCAGCGTCGGTGTTTCCATAAATTGATAGCCCCATTTATCTATCATATCGGTTAACGATTGCCTCACCTTTTTTTTCGTTTCATATAAACCGGGCAGTGTATCTCTCATGCCGTGCGGTTTTTCAAACATAAACATCAACCCGAGCACCTCCGTAATTGTTTGAAGGAAAAATCCGAATCCTTTAGTTCGCTAATATGATAATATGTTAGCAGATGAAAGAATGGAAATCAATGCTTAACTTTCGCACGAATCTTTTTCGTTCAGAAATCCTCCTCCTAAATATGAAAAAGTCATGAATAAATGATGAAAGGTAGGTCATATCTCAAATTCTTGATGTTTGGCATGCTATAATACAAATCAAATAGAGAACAAGGAGTTAAAGATGAAAACACTGCGAACGTTATGTGTACTGACCATACTTTCTGCTGTCATTTTCTTCGGCATCAAAATATATGCAAAAGATATAGATATTTCGTTTTTCAAAATTGATTTAGGTGCAACGAAGAATGAATCTAAAGCAGCAAACAAAGAGAAGAAACTGAAAGGAAGCGCTGAGCCGATGGACGTCACGCTTTTCAATCAGATGGATGCCCCAAAGCTCTATAATGGCTGTGAGGTGACGAGCCTTGCAATGGTGCTGAACTATGCGGGATACAACGTGACAAAGAATACATTGGCAAACCAGATCGCAACAGTGCCTTTGACATACAGCAGTGGATTAAAAGGTGATCCGAATGACGGATTTGTCGGTGATATGGCGAACGGCCCGGGGCTAGGTGTCTATCACGGCCCGATCTATCAGCTCGCTAAAACCTATGCGGGGGACAGCGTTTCTGATCTGACAGGAAAAAGCATCTCTGCTGTTTATGAGCAACTTGAGAAAGGCAACCCGGTTTGGGTGATCACGACAGCCAACTTTACGCCGGTTGACAACATGCAGACATGGAAAACGCCAAACGGAACGATCGATATCACGTACAGCGAACACAGTGTCGCCGTCACGGGTTATGATGAAAATTACGTGTATGTGAATGACCCTTATGGCTATAAAAACAGAAAAACAGACCGGACCAGCTTCGAAAAAGCGTGGGTACAAATGGGCAGCCAAGCCATCGTCGTTCAAAAGTAAAGCTGCCCGCTTTCACTAGCTTTTCTTATGCTCTCTCCTGAGCAAATACGCCAATATTCATGCTTGATGTTTAAATCAGGTAACAATGATGCATTTTCCATTTTCCATCCAAATTTGTCTTTACTTTCAGGCTGGCTATTTTTATGATTAAAACAGATTCAGCCTTGCCCCGATCTATGTGAGAGAAGCCGGTGCAAGATGCTGACGCTTCTCTTACAAAACTAAAGATATCCGGGGAGGATTTTATCATTGAAAAAAATCGTGTCTATCCTATTTATGTTCAGTTTGATTATGGGCTTCAGCCAGTTTCAGACATCAACTGCTTTTGCAGCTGACAAAGTGGTTCATGAAACAATTATCGTGCCAAAAAACACAACATATGACGGGAAGGGACAGCGGTTTGTAGCGGGAAAAGAATTGGGTGACGGAAGCCAATCCGAAAACCAAAAGCCTGTTTTTCATGTGGAAGACGGAGCAACTCTGAAAAATGTAGTGCTCGGAGCTCCTGCTGCTGATGGCGTGCACACTTATGGAAACGTTAACATTCAGAATGTGACGTGGGAAGATGTCGGTGAGGACGCGTTAACTGTGAAGAAGGAAGGAAAAGTAACCATTGACGGCGGTTCTGCTCAAAAAGCTTCTGATAAAATCTTTCAAATCAATAAAGCCAGCACGTTTACAGTGAAAAACTTCACTGCGGATAACGGCGGAAAGTTTATTAGACAGCTGGGCGGGTCGACCTTCCATACCGATGTCATTATCGACAGATGCACCATCACAAACATGAATGAAGCGATTTTCCGTACGGACAGTAAAACGAGCACTGTCACCATGACGAACACAAGATACTCCAACGTCGGCAAGAAATGGATCGGCGTCCAGCACGTAACGGAAAAAAACAATACCCAATTTTAATATACAGAAAAAGCCCGCGCTATTTATTCAGCGGGCTTTTTATTCTTTCCTGCATTTCTTCCCTTGTGTATATGATTTTCATCGGATTTCCGCCGACAAATGCTCCGGCTGGCACATCCTTATGGACAAGCGTTCCGGCGGACACGACTGCGCCATTCCCTATTTCTACGCCTGGCAGAATGGTCGTGTTGGCCCCGATCATCACTTCGTCTCCGATCAGGACTTTACCGGTTCGATACTCCTGAATTAAATACTCATGGGCCAAAATGGTCGTATTGTATCCGATGATTGAATTCGTTCCGACTGAGATCTTTTCCGGAAACATAATATCGGGCATCACCATGAGGGCAAAGGATGTCTGCTTTCCGACCTTCATCCGCAAAAATGTACGGTACAGCCAGTTTTTCATCCCTATAAACGGTGTGTATCTCGCGATTTGAATGATCATGAAATTCTTCACTACCTTCAAAAAAGGCACCGTTTGATAGACATGCCACAGTGAGTTAGCACCTGATACCGGATGCCGGTCTGTTTTTCTCACAGATTACTTCACTCCAACGATTTGTAATAGATCACTCATTTTCTCAAGCATATAGTCAGGCTCATGTTTCGCCAGCGCTTCCGGGCCTTTAATCGTCCAAGCGACCCCGGCTGTTTTTGTGCCGGCGTTTTTCCCCGCCAGAATATCATGATAGTTGTCGCCGACCATGATGGCTTCCGCAGGCTCGCTTCCCAGCTGTTTCAGCGCCAGCAGAACAGGCTCGGGATCAGGCTTTGCCATCGTGACGTCATCAAGTGTAACAACGGTTTCGAAAAATTCGCCGATGCCCGTCAGCTTAAGGCCCATATTGACAGTATCTCTTAATTTTGTTGTCACAATTCCTAATGTAAAGCCTGCTTTTTTTAGTTCATCCAGCGTTTCATAAACCGTTTCATATTCGGTGACAAGTGTGTCATGCATCTGGTGATTGTATGTTCTGTACATGCTGATCATATCTTCAGTTTTCTCAGCATCCATTGAAGAAAACGTTTCAAAAAGAGACGGGCCGATAAACGCAAGCACATCTTCACGTTTATAGCGGCTCGGGTAATAATGCTCCAGCGTATGCAAAAATGACGCGATAATTAATTCATTCGTATTAATAAGGGTCCCGTCTAAATCAAACAGAATTGTCGTAACTTGTTTATCAGTCATACTGCTTCCTTTCCAACCGCTGAGGGTTTCCATTTTTTCCACGTATACGATATAGCCATTGTCAGCAGCACAGCCGTAGTGACCCGGATCAGCAATAGCGGCCAAACTGGAATGCCAAGCGGAATAAAGACAAGTGTATCTTCAACGACGGCATGGCAGGCAACGAGAAAAATAAAGGCCAGTGTCATGTCGCGCCTGCCAACGCCGTCATCTTCGACTGCTTTAATCATGACACCCGCTCCATAGGCCAGACCGATTGTCAAGCCGGCCACCATTGTCATCGAGGTATTTTTATTCATGCCGAGCATCTGCGTAAACGGAGACAGCCACTTCGAAAACGTGTGCAGCCAGCCTAAGTCTCGCATAAATTGAATGATGATCATCAGCGGGATCACAATTGCCGCCAGCTGCAAAACGCCAAGACCGGCTTTCATGAAAGCCTCGGCCAGCATCGACAGCCAGCCGTCAGGCGCATCACCCTTTGCAGCGATAAAACCGTACTGCGCCGTTTCCTGCCCGCCATGCCAGATGAGATTGATGACGATTGCAGAAACAGCTGCCAAACCAATGCGCACTGCCAATATGATGCCAATCCTGATCCCGACCTTTGCTGCGACTGTCGATTCGATAATCAAGTTATGACAGAATGAAAGCATCACCGCTAAGATAAAAACTTCCTTCACGGATAAATCCAGTGTCAATATCCCGGCAATCCCCGCGTACAGATTCAGCATATTCCCAAGAACAAGCGGGATCGCCGCTTCACCGGAAAGCCCGAACAGGCCCATCACCGGTGTAATCAGCCGTACCAGCCAATCCATGACAGGCGTATGCTGAAGCAAAGTGACCACCAGCGTTACCGGAAAAATGACTTTGCCGAGTGTCCATGTTGTTTGAAGACCTGCCGCAATACCGGCCAGAAAAATCTTCTTCATCCCTCATCCCCCTTTGTTACCGTCTACTCTGCGTAACGCTTCGCCGAGTACCCCTTGACGCGTCTGAAGATGATGGCTGCTACAGCCAAAACAATCAATACGATTGAGATCACCTGAGCGATGCGAAGCGAACTCGTCAGCATTAAGCTGTCAGTCCGCATTCCTTCAATAAAGAGCCTTCCGATTGAATACCAAATGATATAGGTTAAAAACAGCTCGCCTCTCCGCAAATTCGCTCTGCGCAAAAGCAGCAACATCATAACGCCGACAAAGCTCCATAGTGATTCATATAAAAAAGTAGGATGATAATATTGGCCGTTGATGTACATTTGATTGATGATAAACTCAGGCAGGTGCAGGTTTTCTAAAAAGGCTCTGCTGACCGCCTCCCCGTGTGCCTCTTGATTGACAAAGTTTCCCCAGCGGCCGATCGCCTGACCGAGCAAAATGCTTGGCGCCGCGATATCCGCAAGCTTCCAGAAAGAAATGTTTTTCACTCTCGAAAAGACATAGCCTGTCAAAATGGCACCGATTAAGCCGCCGTGAATCGCGATGCCGCCCTTCCAGATTTTTATGATTTCCCCCGGATGTTCGGCATAATAATCCCATTCAAATGCAACGTAATAAATCCGTGCGCAAATAATCGCAATTGGGATCGCAAAAAGGACGAGATCGATAAAAATATCTTTCTGCAGTCCTCGTTTCTCACTTTCTCTCATGGCAATCCAAAGCCCCAGCAAAGCACCGAGGCCGATAATGATTCCGTACCAATGGACGGCTAACGGCCCCAGCTGAAACGCTATCGGATTGAGTGGTTCTATCGCTTCATTCATTTATTGCCAACTCCTATTCGTCTTGTTCACCGTCTTCAATGACATCCGCCAGCTTGTTGGTAAATTGCTCAGCGGCGTTTAAGCCCATCCGCTTCAATCTGAAGTTCATAGCAGCCACTTCAATAATGACCGCGAGATTTCGTCCCGGACGGACAGGAATCGTGAGTTTTGTAATTTCTGTATCAATGATTTTCATTGTCTCTTCTTCGAGTCCAAGACGGTCGTATTGCTTGCCCTGCTCCCAGAGTTCAAGATTCATCACAATTGTAATTCGTTTATTGCTTCGGACCGCACCGGCACCAAACAGCGTCATGACGTTAATAATGCCGAGCCCTCTAATTTCAAGCAGATGCTCAATGAGCTCAGGGGCGTTTCCGACAAGGGTATCCTGATCCTCCTGCCGAATTTCAACACAATCATCAGCAACAAGGCGGTGGCCTCTTTTCACAAGCTCCAACGCGGTTTCACTTTTTCCGACGCCGCTTTTCCCTGTGATCAGCACCCCTACGCCATATATGTCGACAAGCACACCGTGAATGGCTGTGGTTGGCGCAAGTCTGCTTTCTAGGAAGTTGGTCAATCGGCTTGACAGTCTTGTCGTTTTCAAAGGTGATCTGAGGACAGGCACGCCATTTTTCTCGGAAGCGTCAATGAGCTCCTGCGGGATAGGCATATCTCTAGACAGAATAATAGCTGGTGTTACATCCGTGCATAGAGAGTCCATTCGCTGCTTTTTATCCTCTTCCGGCAGCTGTTCAAAGAAAGAGAGCTCTGTTTTCCCCAGAAGCTGTACGCGCTCCCTGGGGTAATATGTAAAATATCCGGCAATTTCAATGCCTGGTCTTGATAAATCACTCATCGTAATCGGGCGGTTAATTCCTTCTTCTCCGCTGATCAATTCCAAATGAAACTGTTCCATTACATCTTTTGTCCGAACCTTTGCCACGATATGTTCCTCCTGTTCCGGGATAACCCGAGCTTGCTCAACAATAATTTCATTTTATCACTTTCGGGCTTGAACCTAAAACAGATTTTATAAAAGACTGGCAAACGTGTCAGCTGGTCTAGATCACTAGTCTGAAAAGGAGTAAAATAAACGTATTCATATATTCCAGAAAGGCGGATCATTTATGGCAGATAGTCTTCTTCTCAGCGGAATCAGTATCGTGATAGAAAATGAAGTGATCAAAAACGGCTATGTTGGGGTCAAGGACGGAAAAATCAGCGCTGTCTCAACAGAACGGCCAAAAGAGCAATACTCAAAGGAAATTCAAGGCCCAAAGGATGCCGTATTGCTTCCGGGGATGATTGATATTCATATTCACGGCGGCTATGGCGCAGATACAATGGATGCGAGCTTTTCCGCGCTCGATGCCATGTCCTCAAGACTGCCTGAGGAAGGCACAACGAGTTTTTTAGCGACAACCATCACACAGGAGCACGGCCAAATTTCTCAAGCTCTGGTAAATGCGAGAGATTGGATGTCTGCGGAGAAATCCTCTTCCTTAGGTGCGGAATTGATCGGAATTCATTTGGAGGGTCCCTTTGTTTCGCCTAAAAGGGCCGGAGCGCAGCCAAAGGAATGGATCAGGCCCTCAGATCTTGCACTTTTCAAGAAGTGGCAGCAGGAGGCAGGCGGACTGATCAAAATCGTCACGCTTGCGCCGGAGGAGGATCAGCAATTTGAGCTGATCCGTTATTTAAAGGATGAGTCGATTATCGCGTCAATGGGACACACGGACGCAGACTCCGCATTACTTTTGGAAGCCTTTGAAGCAGGCGCCAGCCATATGACTCACTTATACAATGCGATGAGTCCGTTTCATCATCGTGAACCCGGAGTGATCGGAACAGCCCTCGCCCATGAGGGTTATGTCACAGAGCTTATTGCTGACGGTATCCACTCCCATCCGTTAGCGGCAAAGCTTGCTTTTTTAGCAAAAGGCAGCAGCAAGCTTATCTTGATCACCGATTCGATGCGGGCGAAAGGACTGAAAGACGGAGTCTACGAGTTCGGCGGACAAAGTGTGACAGTAAAGGGGAAAACAGCTCTTCTTCCGGACGGGACGCTTGCCGGTTCGATTTTAAAAATGAATGAAGGCGCCCGGCATATGCGCGCGTTTACGAATTGCTCTTGGACGGATATAGCAAATATAACTTCAGCAAACGCGGCCAAACAGCTTGGCATCTTTGACCGAAAAGGCAGTATAACAGAGGGAAAAGATGCGGATCTTGTAATTGTCAGCAGTGAATGTGAGGTGCTTCTCACCGTTTGCCGCGGAAACATTGCATTTAAATCCAAGGAGGCTGATCATATATGAAAGTAATCGAATGTCAATCGTATGAGGCATTAAGCCAAAAAGCTGCCGGCATTGTGGCTGAAACAGTCAGGGAAAAGCCTGATGCCGTTCTCGGTTTAGCGACAGGCGGGACACCGGAAGGCACGTACCGCGAGCTGATCCGCCTGCACCAAACAGAGAATCTTTCTTTTCAAAACATCACCACGATTAATTTAGATGAATACGCCGGGCTTTCCGGTGATGACCCAAACAGCTATCACCGCTATATGAATGACCGTTTCTTTCAGCATATCGACAGTCAACCGAGCCGGCATTTTATTCCTGATGGAAACGCAGGTGACCTGGAAGCCGAGTGCAAACGCTACGAACAATTGATTGAATCACTTGGCGGAGCGGACATTCAGCTTCTCGGCATCGGCCGGAACGGGCATATCGGCTTTAATGAACCAGGTACATCATTCCAGTCCCGCACACATGTCGTGGCATTAAATGAACAAACCCGTCAGGCCAATGCCAGATATTTTTCCTCCATTGACAGTGTGCCCAAAAAAGCCGTTACAATGGGGATTCAAACGATTCTCTCAAGCAAGCAGATTCTTCTGCTTATCTCCGGCACAAGCAAAGCCGAAGCTGCCAAAAGGCTGCTGGACGGACAAGTCAGCGAGGAATTCCCTGCGTCTGCTTTGCACCTGCATCCTAACGTTTCGGTTTTGATTGATCAAGAAGCCGCGGGATTCAGGCATTGAAAGGATTTTCGCTATGAATATCGATAAACAATCTCCTATCCCGATTTATTATCAGATTATGGAGCAATTAAAAGCCCAAATAAAGAGCGGAGAGCTGAAGCCGGATATGCTGCTTCCTTCCGAGCGGGAATATGCCGAGCAATTCGGGATCAGCCGGATGACAGTGCGCCAAGCGCTTTCTAATTTGGTCAATGAAGGTTTTCTCTATCGCCAGAAAGGCCGGGGCACCTTTGTCAGCAAGCTAAAAATGGAGCAAGCGCTCCAAGGGCTTACAAGCTTTACCGAAGATATGAAAAGCCGCGGCATGAGGCCGAGCAGCAGGCTCATCGATTATCAGCTTATCGATTCGACTGAGGAGCTGGCCGCCATACTAGGATGCGGGCATCCGTCCCGCATCCACAAAATCACACGGGTTCGGCTAGCGAATGATATTCCTATGGCGATCGAAGCCTCACACATCCCATTTGAGCTGGCAGGTGAATTAAATCCGTCTCATTTCAAGTCGTCGATTTACGAGCATATCGAAAGGTACAACAGCACGCCGATTTCCCGCGCCAAACAAGAGCTTGAACCGAGCGCCGCAACACAGGATGAAGCAAGCATGCTCGGCATCCAAGAGGGGGCGCCAGTCCTGTTGATTAAACGAACAACGTATTTGCAGAACGGAACTGCTTTTGAGCATGTAAAATCTGTATACAGGGGCGACCGTTATACTTTTGTTCATTACATGGATCGGCTGTCATAAAAAAATCTCCAACCCCTTTTTAAGGATTGGAGACACGGCGAAAATCAAACTGGTCTGGCGCTGGACGATAGGTTTCTTTTTTCGTCTTGAACTTCCAGATCGGTGATTTCGTTTTTCCGTTAAAGCTGTCTTCCACAATGGTGTACCAATAATAAACAGAATTCGGCTCTAGATTCTCCCAAAGGAATTCGGCGGTTTCCCCGCTTTTCACTTTCTCGCGTTTTCCGAGCTGTTCGTTTGTATAGACATTGCATTCAAAATAATCGGTTTCTACTCTTTTCATTCTTGGCTTCAGATCAAGCTCAAGCGTAAACTCATCCTTGTTGCCGTAACTATCTGTATCATAAAAGTTTTTATCATCCAAATACGGAGAGTATGTGGATACATGCACCACATTGTTTGCCTGGTCAAACTGCATCAAACGCAAATACCCCTGGCCGCCCTCAGGCCCGCCCTGATAATCAGCAAGCATTTGATGTACGAGACGATCCGGTTTTCCGTCTCCGTCATCATCCAGCTCGTCTGTTTTTCTCATCGCGCTGTGATAATGTCCGCTTAACACCATCACGACATTCGGGTTCGGCTTGACAACTTTCTTGAAAATTTTCTCGCCGATCGGGCTTCTGTTTCCGCTTACGAGTAAATATTCATGAAAAGCTAAGACAGCTGTCCTGTCAGGGTGCTTCTTCAGCACTTGATTCATCCATGCGATGTCTTCGTCCGTGATGCCCCAGCCCATGTACAGCATGATATAATCATTGCCGCTGCTTGATATGAGGTCATAATGCCCGCGGTTATTTTTGTACGATTCGCCATAATACAGTCTCTTATCGAAACGGTGGCTGCCAAAGTATTTGCCAAATGCCCTGTAGGAGCCGTCCTTATGACCGACATCGTGGTTTCCGGCCAGCACGCCGTAAGGAATTCCGCTGTTGTCCAGGACACGCATTGATTGATCAGCGTTTCTCCACTGTCTGATATCCGCGGAATCATCTACAATATCCCCTGTATGAAACACGTATTTCGTATTCAGCTTCCTTTGGGTATTTTTGATCCATGCAGTCTGCTTATCAAAAATATGCGGATAGCTTTTTGTATAATACTGCGTGTCTGACATCCAGACAAAGGTATACATATCCTTCGCAGGAGGAATTTCGTCCTGAACAATAATATTCATCTTAGATTTCCGCACATAATCGGAAGCGATGACAGACGCCTTTAGCGTGAACTGTTTGTCATCTTTGGCAACGAAGCTGTCAATCGGCTGCCACTGGCTTGTTCGGTAATTCCAAGCGTACATTGTCACTTTTCTCCCCGGCAGAGAGCTTCCTCTCCAAACGGCTTCAGCTAAATCATTCTCATCAACAGAGGGGTCAACCGTCACTTCAAAACGGTGATAAGGAAAAAGTTCCTTTTCTTCAGTTGATACTGTTTTTCCGTCAGCTCCTGACACCCGATTCATTTCTTCATTAGTAAACGGCGTCTCACTTTCCGGGACAAAGCTCTTCGGAGGTTCAGTCAGTGACGCATGCTTGAAAATTTTCACATTATTTCTGTTTTGCGCCGTATATTGAAAGCCTCTGTAAAAAGACACATCCATCGCGTCATTCGTCGGATCTTTCACCCGCACCGAAAGCTTGGCTTTGTGCGTATCGGCATCGCTATTTACGATTTCCGGCTGGTCCGGATGCTCCCGCTCTGTCTTAAATGTCCGCTCAATAACCGTTTTATTGCCAGCCAAATCTGTTGCTGAGACTTTCAGCGTGTGTTTGCCCGGAGACAGCTCAGAAGTTGACGTATGATACGGGAGCGTAATGCTGTCACCATCTAAAAATGCCTCTGTTTCCTCTATTTTGCTCCATTTATCAAACATATCTGCCTGCAGAACCAGGCTTCCTTTATACGTCTGTCCGTCCGTCACATTCGGTTCGATGTGCGGCCCTGAATTATCAATCCGCACTACAAAACTCAGGTTTTCATTCCCGTCGCTTACTGCAATATGATGGGCTCCTTCAGTCAGCTTCTTTGTATCCCACTTCAGCAGCTGTGACGTAAACAGTCCGTCAGGCAAATGAAATTGAAACGGCCAGCTTTTATTTGAGCGCTGATTATCCCCAATAAAAAGCTCCTTCTCGGGAGAAATACGCTCATCCCTGATCACTGTTCCATCCGATAATACCAATCGGGCATTTTTGACTAAAAAGTCATCACGGTTTTCAGCCGTATCAAACGGAGATACCTTTGAACCCGATCGTATCGTGATACGCTGCAGCTGCTTCCCTTTTTGAAGCAGCGTCTCCGGCAAAGGGACAGAATAGGTACGGTATTTATTTGTCGTATCATCGAAGACTTTTAGCACCTTGCCGTCCATCGTTACAGCATTTTTAAAGTAAAGGTTCGTTTTTCGGGTATCGAACGCAAAATATACTTCTTTTTCCATGGCGGGCTCTGTCAGTTGTTTTTTTCCGTCAATCCACAGCTTAATGCTGTCAGTCCGCCCATCCGTAGTCGCTTTGAGAAACTGTGTCCCCGAAAGTGTATCTCTGTTTTCTATATTCATCCGCAAACCGTGCGACTTGCTTGTTTGCTTAATATCAATCATTTTGACAGGCGTCTTCGCTTCATTGATCCCGTCACCGGCTACGACGTAATACTCAAGCTGATCCTTCCCGATCAGCTCAGGTGAGTAGACAATATAATGGTACAAATGATCGTTGCGGTCTTTTTCAGCGAAAATGCGTTTGAACGGTTTGTTTTCATCTGTCCGATAATAAAAGGCTGCCGTTTTCACTAAACTGCGGTCACGTATGTCAGCCCGCAGTTCAATGCTTTCAGCCGGGCGGACAGGCTTGCGGTCTGTTAAATCTTCTATAACCGGCTTTTCTTTATCAAGCATCATTTTTCGTTTTTGCTCTGGAACCTGCGCCTGTAAAACCGAGCCTGGCGACGGATTTTTTTCCGCTATTGAAATGCTGAGCAGTTCCGCTGTTCCATCGAGAGGATATTTATAAAGCACAGACGACAGGCGGCGCATCGCATGCTTTCGGTAGTGCGCAACTGAAATATCCTTCCCTGTATTCGTCGATATCGCAACCGCACGTGGCCGGGTATTCGCCATGCCCTCTGTTCCTTCCAGTATCAACAGATTTTCCCCTTCTCTCAAATGTGTCTGATAGTGCCGGTTAAAATCATCCGATGTCAATTCAGGATGTCCGGCAGGCTTGAGCCAAAATACACAGGTTTCGCCTGAAGGAATGACGACCCGCTGATCAGGTCTCCAAATCAGGTCGGAGTCCGGCCCTTCCTTCGGATAGCGATAGCGGATGTGATAGTCTTTAAAATCAATTGTTCTGTCGGTTGTATTATATACCTCAATAAATTCATAACCGTCTGTACGCCCGGTATTTTTTGTATCAACCGCAAGCTCGGTGATCAGCAGCTCCGGGATATGGGCGAGATCAGCCTGAAATCCATCCAGCTTCAGTGTCTTCGTTTCTGACTCCACCCGCTGCTTTCCATTCGAGAACACAATGTAATACTCGAGCTCGCTATTCCAGATTGACCTCTTCGGAATTTGCGCCAAAAACTGGCGGATGGCTCCAGGGGTTGGGTCCATCGGCACCATTTTATAGCCCAGTTCATTGCTTTGTTTATAAAACAAAAAGGCAGAAAACGATTGATACTCACTGTCACGCACATGCGCCTGAATGATCAGGTTGCCCTTCATTTCAGCCTTCACTTCAATTTGAGGAGGGTTTTCAAGCAAGGGTATGTAATGAGGCGTTTGGAACGGTTCCTGCTTTATAACGGGCAAGGCCTTCGCTTCATGATGGCCGCCAGACTGAACAAACAGAAAAGACAATAATAAAGAAGCTATGACTGTGTATTTTCTCATCACGACACCTCCCTTTTACGTATTTTGCGTCTGAACAGGGAAGCTTATGAATTAATTTTTGTGCAAAAAGAACAAAAAGACATCGGACTCTTGAAGTTAAACCGGTTAACGATAAAATCAGAGAGGCAGATTGATGAATAACAGCATTCATAATGAATGATTTCAAGCGATACAAGAGTTCGCATTAAAAAGAGATAAGCACAGTACAGCTTCCATCTCATTTACCTCTTAAAATGAGATGGATTATTGATAGACAGCACTTAAAGCTTCAACGGATCATTTTCAGTAATAACCTTTTTTCGTTTCATAGACGATTATCATAATTAATGTTTATCAGTAAACATCGGTCATTCCATCCCTTATTCTGCCATGTGTCAATATCATCAGTCCTAAAAAATTGAAAATAAGTGTAAATGCCACGGTTTCCACACTATATTTACTTGTCATTTTTCAGCTTCCTTAAGCACCAGCAATTGACAACAAAAACAAGTACAGATAAAATAAAAATTGTTCACTAGTAAACAATTTTTATTATTTCCTGGTAAACCATTCATTCAAAGAAAGAAGGTAGCCTATGTCCGGTCTGACAAAACAGATGATATACGACATATACGTTCGGCTTCTGCATCTTAATGAACAAAAAGCGAATACTTCACTTCAGCAGTTCTTTAAGGAGGCCGCAGAAGAAGATGTGATTGATGTTCCCAAAAACATGACTAGCATCCATGTCATTGACTGTATTGGCCAACATGAACCGATTAATAATACGGGAATTGCCAAAAAAATGAACTTATCCAAAGCGAACGTAACGAAAATCAGCACAAAACTGATCAAAGAGGAATTTATCAATAGCTATCAGCTGTCTGATAACAAAAAAGAAGTCTATTTCAAATTAACCCGTAAAGGCAGACAGATTTTTGATTTGCATGAAAAACTGCACAAAAAAAAGGAGTTGGCATTTTACCAATTCCTTGATTCATTCTCGCAAGATGAACAGAATGCTGTATTGAAATTTTTAGAACAGCTTACCTCCAGACTTGAAGCTGAGCAAACAAATGATACTTCAGAGAAACCTGTAAAGTAAAAAAGGCGGTGTGTTCTTTATGGCTCAAACGAAATCAAAAGCAATGCTGACCTTGTATATTGTTTGTTTCAGCGCATTTTTTGCTTCTTTAAGCCAAAATATATATTCACCCATCATCCCGATTATTAAAGAATCATTCCATGTCTCTGTAACCCTCGTGAACCTGTCAGTTTCAGTTTTTATGATTGTGACAGCCATTATGCAAATTATTTTGGGCGCCATCATCGATTTTAAAGGCGCGCGTTATGTCTTGCTTGCTGGAATACTGGCAACGGCGGCAGCCAGTTTCGGATGTGCCGTCACCACTGATTTTACTTTGTTTCTTATTTTCAGAATCATACAGGCAGCCGGTTCCGCAGCACTCCCTCTCATTGCAGCCACCACAATCGGCCAGCTATTTACAGGCAGTGATCGCGGAAATGCCATGGGTACGTATCAAATGCTGCTTTCGGCCGCCCCGGCTATTGCTCCTGTCCTCGGGGGATTTCTCGGCGGGGCTTTCGGACACGAAGGGATCTTTTGGATGCTGACGGTGATCTCTGGTATTTTATTAGCAACAAACAGCATTTTCTTCCCTAAGGATTCTCCTAGCGCACCAAAGCAAGATGCAAAATCAGGCAGTTTGCTTACTCATTATAAATCCATTTTCACAAACAGAGCTGGAAATGTCATTCTGACCTTAAGCTTTTTTCTCTTTTTCATTTATTTTGCGGTTATTGTCTATCTTCCGATATTGCTGACGGAACATTATCATATGGATGTACAAATAGCGGCACTGTTATATTTGCCTCTGGCGTTAAGCACAATCGCTGGTACCTTTCTGTTTAAAAACATACAGGCAAAAGTTCCTCTAAGTACATTGTTTGTCTACAGCAATGCAATTGCAGCGGTCAGCATCATTTCATTTGCTTTTACCCATTCCGTCTCGATCATTCTCATGGCTCTCACATTGGCGCTGTTCGGTGTCTCGATGGGGGTTATTCCTCCCCTGTATTCCACGATGATCACCAATGAGTTTGAACATAACAGGGGGAGCGCGATCGGAATCTTTAACTTTGTCAGATATACAGGTATGGCGGCCGGCCCGATGATATCAGCTTATCTGTTGACACGGATGCCGTCTGTCATGTCATTTGGCCTTTTGGGTATCGCATTTGCCATATTGAGCTTTTGCCTTCTGCCGTATATGCATCAGGCGAAACATGACATCAAACAAGAAAAACATCTTATGTAAAAAAGCTGCCATTTGCATGGCAGCTTTTATTTTTTTCGAAGCGGTTCTAAAATGCCTTTTTGAATCAGCAAATGGAACACCGACAGGACAACAGATGCCAAGATGGCTGATCCGAAGCCGTCAATTTGAAAACTGTCACCCATAATGGACGCTGTCATCATCAAGGTGATGGCATTAATCACAAACAAAAAGAGACCCAGCGTCACAACTGTGACAGGCAGCGTAAAGATAATCAAGAGCGGTTTAATCAGCACGTTTAAGATTGATAAAATGAGGCTGGCAATAATCGCTGCCCCGATGCTGCTGATATGAATGGAATCAATGTAACCGTCAATGACGATTAATAATAAAGCATTTACTAAAATGCTGACTGCCCATTTGACCATGTTACTTCATATCCCTTTCTGACGGAACAATAAAAATCCAAATGATATATATGAGCAGAACAGGAATAACGCTTGTCATAACGGCTAAAATGACGGTTATCACTCTGAGGAGTGACGCATCCCAGTTGAAATACTCCGCCAGGCCGCCGATGACGCCGGCCATTTTCCTGTTTTTTTCTGAACGATATAATCTATTCATTCGATCACCTCTGTGTATACTTTAATTTGATGGCGCCAGTTAATGATTCGGAGAAAACGGCGATGTTTTGATCATGTGCTTGATTAGAAGTGAACATCATTTCTTTTTGAATGGTATCATTTTTTTCTTTCAGCATGTCAACATCTATTAATTCGTGGGACAGCGAGCCGAGATTGCTTTTCAGCTCAGCCTTCACCGCAAGATCATCCGGAATCGACAGCTCCACATTTCCAGTCGTCGTTTTTGTGTAAATCGAGCGGCAGTCTGATTCTGTTACAGTAATCGCGATATTTCCGTTAAAGCTTTGAACATCAATGGATTCGCTTTTTCCGCGCAGATCAATCAGCCCGTTAATGGTTTCCGCTTCTATTGTGCCGCAATTGTGATTGGCTAGCTTAATTTGGCCGTTCGCCGTTTCTGCCGAAGCTTTTTCAGCCGTCAAATTCGAGAACGACAGCACGCCATTAGTCGTTTTCGCCGAGAACTCTTTTACATGTAAATGTTCCCCTCTGATCGGTCCGTTAAACAGCTTCACCCGAATCTTATCATACTCCTTCTGAGGAATATACAATGTGACATTGGTTTTCATCGTTTTCTTTTCTGTACGGATAAAAAACTTGTTTCCTTTGATTTCACATTCAATATGCTGAAGAAAAGCGTCCCTTGCTGCTTCTTGGCTGTCAGTGCGATATACCTTCGCCTGGCATTCCGCTCTGATATCCTCGTCTTCCCACGGAACAATATTTACGCTGCCGTTTGCGATCTGGAGCTCTACACTGGAAAAATCAGTATCCTTAAATTGAAAAATATGCTGTACGTCAAACGAGTGCCCGAAGTTTAAATCAAGATCAACTTCTTTAACCTTTTTCACAGCAGAGTCAATCCAATCGAACAGCTTCGCCCCTAATGACGGCTTGTTGCCATCTTTTTTGGCCGCTGTGAATGGCTCATCCTCTTCATGAACGTTAACTGACAGAGCCGTGATTTTTTCTTCTTTTTCCTTATAGTCGCTGTCGAGCTTTTCAATCAGCGTCAGTGCTTCCTGTGCCGTCAGTTTTCCTTCCTCCACAAGCTTGAGGATTCGTTCCTTTTCCTGCTTCATTCGATCTCCTCCCTATGATCTACTTATGCTGCACGCAGCACCTTAATGCCCTGAATGACGTTCCAAATCATAATGCCGATCACAATTAAGAAATATACGATTGCGCCGCCAATCATCACAAATACAGGCATCACACTGTCCCCATCTATGGCAATAGCCCCGCCAAGAAAAGCGATAAATAAGACCAGCCAGCCGGCAAAAGGAACAATGTGAGAAAGCAGAGAACGTATCGCGTGACGTTTTGTCTCTTTCTCATCAACAACAAAATAAGCGACAATCGGCACAATGACCGGCGCGATAAAGACGCTGAAATAACAAAGTGATGCAATTATGGCTTGATTACGGTTCAATTTATTCAACTCCCATCGTTAATCATCCGTGATTATAAGTCAGGACGTTTTACTCAGATAGATATACGTATAAAACCTCCAGAGGTTTCAAAATCATCCTTTAGACATGCTTCCATTTACGGAAATTGGATTTTAAAAAGTTTTAGAAGTAGAATCTTTCATCCGTACCGATTACAATATGTAAAAAGCTTACGGCAATCAAGGAGGCTGGACAAGCAATGGAGAAAGATCCCAGTGACTATACAGTAACACAAGAATCCGTTTTAAAACTGATTCATGAACAAAAAAGAATGAACCGTGAAATGTTAGCCGAGCTTGAACAGATTCACGGGCCTCTTCCCATCTCTCATGACATTCAATATATAAAAGTTCTCCTGGACAGCAGCAGCACTCATATTGTTCAAGATTTAATGAATGTGAGCCGGCAGCTGTATAAGAAGACGTTTTAATAAATACTGCAAAGAAAAGTGAAAACCCTCTGAAAAGAGGGTTTTAAGATGTTGCAGTTTCTTTCGCTTCCAAGAGTGACTTCATGCGTTTTTTGTCACGCTCCATAACAGGCTTCAAATAACGCCCTGTATACGACTCTTCGACTTCAGTGATTTCCTCCGGTGTTCCCGATGCGACAATGGTGCCGCCTCCGGCTCCGCCTTCGGGCCCCAGATCAACAATATAATCAGCCGTCTTGATGATATCAAGATTATGCTCAATGACAAGCACTGTATCCCCATTATCAACCAACCGCTGAAGCACGACAAGAAGTCTGGCGATATCGTCGACGTGCAGACCTGTTGTCGGTTCATCTAAAATGTACAGCGTGCGCCCGGTTGAGCGTTTGTGCAGTTCAGATGCAAGTTTTACCCGCTGCGCTTCACCGCCCGACAAAGTAGTCGCCGGCTGGCCGAGCGTAATATAACCTAGACCAACATCGTGCAGGGTTTGAAGCTTGCGCTTAATTTTCGGGATATTTTCAAAGAAAGAAAGAGCATCTTCGACCGTCATATCAAGCACATCAGAAATACTTTTTCCTTTGTACGTCACTTCAAGCGTTTCCCGGTTGTAGCGTTTGCCGTGGCACACTTCACATGGCACGTATACGTCAGGAAGAAAGTGCATTTCAATTTTTATAATCCCGTCACCGCGGCAGGCTTCACATCGGCCGCCCTTCACGTTAAAACTGAAACGGCCTTTTTTATAGCCGCGGACTTTCGCTTCATTTGTCTGTGCGAACACATCGCGAATATCATCAAAAACACCGGTATATGTCGCAGGATTTGACCGCGGCGTTCTTCCGATCGGCGCCTGATCAATATCAATGACTTTGTCTAAATGTTCGAGGCCTTTGATTTCTTTATGGCTGCCTGGCTTCGCTTTTGCTTTATGAAGCTTTTGCGCTAATGCCTTGTGAAGTATTTCATTGACGAGGGTACTTTTCCCCGATCCTGATACACCCGTAACCGCTGTAAACGTCCCTAGCGGAAACTTGGCATTTGCCTTTTTCAGATTGTTTTCTGAAGCGCCTTTAATCTCGATATAGCGGCCGTCCGGTTTTCTTCTTTCGGGAGGCAGCGGGATAAATTTCTTCCCTGATAAGTAACTGCCTGTTAACGAATCTTGATCTGCCATGACTTCTTCCGGAGTTCCCGCGGAAATAACTTGTCCTCCGTGGATGCCCGCACCCGGTCCGATATCAATTAAGTAATCGGCTGCCATCATCGTATCCTCATCATGTTCTACGACGATCAGTGTGTTCCCCAGGTCTCTCATGTTTTTCAGCGCGCTGATTAAACGGTCGTTATCACGCTGGTGCAGACCAATTGATGGCTCATCTAAAATATAAAGCACACCGGATAACCGCGAACCGATTTGAGTGGCCAGCCTGATCCGCTGCGCCTCTCCCCCGGACAATGTTCCCGCTGCCCGGCTCAGTGTCAGATAATCAAGTCCGACTTTATCCAGAAAGCTTAAACGCTCCACAATTTCCCGCAAAATCAGATCGGCAATCTTCATATCCTTTTCAGAAAGCGTAAGGCCTTTGAAGAAATCAAGGGCATTTCCGACAGACAGCTCGGTAATTTTTCCGATGTGACGTCCATCGACCAGTACCGCAAGCGCCTCTTTCTTTAACCGATACCCTTTACAAGTCGGGCAAGCCTTTTGGGACATATATTGCTCCATCTGCTCACGGATGAAATCCGAGCCTGTCTCCTTATAGCGTCTTTCAATGTTGCGCAATACGCCTTCAAATTGGATTTCACCTTCGCGTATTTGCCCGAAATCATTTTCGTAACGGAAATAAATCAGGTCATCTCCGCTTCCATAAAGGACTTTATCCAGCTGATGCTTCGGCAGATCCTTTACCGGCACATCCATATCAATACCGTAATGGGTGCAGACCGCTTCAAGAAGCTGCGGATAATATTGTGAGCTGATCGGCGTCCAAGGGGTAATTGCATTCTCTTTCAATGACAAATCTTGATTGGGAATGACAAGATCTGCATCAACTTCGAGCTTCATACCGAGACCGTCACACGTTGGACACGCTCCGAATGGGCTGTTGAATGAAAAAAGCCGCGGCTCAAGTTCACCGATTGAAAATCCGCAATGCGGACAGGCATGATGCTCACTGAATATCAGCTCTTCCTCACCGATCACATCAATCATGACACGCCCTTCACCTAATCGAAGCGCTGTCTCCAATGAATCCGACAGACGGGCTGCTACGCCTTCTTTTACCACAATCCGGTCAATGACAACCTCGATTGAATGCTTCTTATTCTTTTCTAATTCGATCTCATCAGAAAGCTCGGCCATCTCGCCGTCAATTCTGACTCTGACATAGCCTTGTTTTCTGATCTGCTCCAGCACCTTTACATGAGCGCCTTTTCTGCCGGACACAATCGGCGCCAGCACCTGAAGCTTCGTCCGCTCCGGATATTCCAAAATCCTGTCCACCATCTGCTCAATGGTCTGTGACGTGATTTCGATTCCGTGCTCCGGGCAATGCGGCTTTCCTACTCTCGCATACAAAAGACGCAGATAATCATAAATTTCCGTTACCGTACCGACAGTAGATCTCGGGTTTCGACTCGTTGTTTTCTGGTCAATGCTGATGGCAGGAGAAAGCCCTTCAATCGCATCGACATCAGGCTTATCCATTTGCCCTAAAAACTGGCGGGCATAGGCGGATAACGACTCAACATAGCGTCTCTGCCCTTCTGCATATATGGTATCAAAGGCAAGGGAGGATTTCCCTGACCCAGACAGTCCTGTAACAACGACAAGCTGATCTCTCGGAATGGTCACATCAATATTTTTCAGGTTGTGCGCCCTTGCTCCCTTCACCTCAATCCGATCCATAGCCATTCTTTCATCATCCTTCCGCTTTTAACTCTAAAAGTAAATCGCGAAGCTCCGCGGCTCTTTCAAAATCAAGCGCCTTGGCGGCTTCCTTCATTTCGTGCTCCATTTGTTCGACGACTTTTTGACGCTCTTTCTTCGTCATTTTCGACAGCTTCGGCGCAGCTTTTGTTTTATACTCCGCTTTGTCCTCAGCAGCCACAGTCGCACGAATCACGTCACGAATTTCTTTATTAATCGTTTGCGGCGTAATGCCGTGCTCTTCGTTAAACCGCTCCTGCTGCTCGCGCCGGCGTTTCGTTTCATTAATTGCAATTTCCATAGACTTCGTCATTTTATCGGCGTACATGATGACACGGCCTTCCGCGTTCCTCGCCGCCCGTCCGATCGTCTGAATAAGCGAACGCTCCGAACGCAGGAAGCCTTCCTTATCCGCATCCAAAATCGCAACCAAGGATACTTCCGGAATATCAAGCCCCTCTCTCAGGAGGTTGATGCCAATGAGCACATCATGCTTGCCGAGACGCAAATCACGAATAATTTCGATCCGTTCAAGCGTCTTAATTTCTGAATGCAGATAATTAACCTTGATGCCGATTTCTTTTAAATAATCGGTTAGGTCCTCTGACATCTTCTTCGTCAAAGTCGTTACAAGCACCCGTTCATTCCGTTCAACTCTCGCGTGAATTTCACCGATTAAATCATCAATCTGGCCTTCAATCGGCCGCACGTCAATAAGCGGGTCAAGAAGCCCTGTCGGACGGATGATCTGCTCTATCATTTCATCGGTATGCTCAATCTCATATGGTCCTGGTGTTGCTGACACATAGACGATATTGTGCATATGCTTTTCAAATTCTTCAAAACGGAGCGGGCGGTTATCAAGCGCTGACGGTAGACGGAATCCGTGATCCACAAGCACCTGCTTTCTCGCCTGGTCTCCATTAAACATGCCGCGCACCTGAGGAATCGTCACGTGCGACTCGTCCACGACAATCATAAAATCGTCAGGAAAATAATCGAGAAGCGTATACGGCGTTGAACCCGGCGGGCGAAGCGTCAAATGTCTTGAGTAGTTCTCAATGCCGGAGCAGAAGCCCATTTCCCGCATCATTTCAAGATCATATCTCGTCCGCTGCTCTAAGCGCTGCGCTTCCAGAAGCTTGCCGTTTTCATGCATGACCTTCAGCTGCTCCTCAAGCTCCTTCTCGATATTTTGAATCGCTTTTTCCATTTTTTCGGCCCGCGTAACGAAGTGGGATGCCGGGAAAATCGCAATATGTTCACGATCGCCTAAAATTTCTCCGGTCAGGGCATCCACTTCCCTGATCCGTTCAATTTCATCTCCGAAAAACTCGACTCTTACACAGTGTTCATCACGGGATGCCGGGAAAATTTCCACTACATCTCCGCGCACACGAAACGTACCGCGCTGAAAATCAATGTCGTTGCGGGCATATTGAATGTCAACAAGCTTTCTAAGCAGCTCGTTGCGCTCAATTTCCATTTCAGGACGCAATGACACAACCATTTCACGGTATTCTTCAGGCGAACCGAGACCGTAAATACAAGACACACTTGCAATGATAATCACATCTCTCCGTTCAAACAGAGACGATGTAGCGGAGTGTCTGAGTTTATCAATTTCATCATTAATGCTGGCATCTTTCTCTATAAATGTATCCGTTTGAGGCACATACGCCTCCGGCTGATAATAATCATAGTAGCTGACAAAATACTCGACAGCGTTGTTCGGAAAAAATTCCTTAAACTCGCTGTAAAGCTGTCCGGCAAGTGTTTTGTTATGGGCAATGACGAGTGTCGGCTTATTGACTTCTTTAATCAAATTGGACACCGTAAATGTTTTGCCCGTTCCTGTTGCACCCAGCAGAGTCTGATGCTTCTTGCCCTCCTGAATGCCTTTGACAAGCTTTTCAATGGCTTTCGGCTGATCTCCCTGGGGCTGGTATTTTGAGACTAACTCAAAGCGATCTTTCACAAATAAGCCTCCGTTTCTTTAACGAAATCTTCCTATAGATATAGTAACACAATGGAAAGCAAAATCACCAAAAATACGAACTAAAGTTCGGTGGTTTTTTATTTCCAGCTATTTTCATGTATAAAAAACCTGCTTTTAAAACGTAAAAGCAGGAATTCATCTTTATATTCATTATGTCCGGTTTATTCTTCTTTTTTCTCAGCAGCTTTTTTGGCCATGTAAAGTCCGCCGGCCACAAGAGAGACAACATCTAATCCTACAATAAAATACGTTTCTGTATAGCCTTTTAAATAAGAAGCAAACAGCAATGCAGCTGTAAGAGCGATCGCCACGTAATGGTTAAAGGTCACTCTCGTAAATAGGACGACAAGCATAAAAGGGAAAAATAATGCAAAAACGGCTTTTGTAATCACAAAAACCCTCCTCAGGGATTCTTCATCTGATTTGATTATAGTAAAAAATGAAGAATCGGACAATCGTGCAATGGTTCCCTCTTTCTACACCATACCCTTTTTCAGCTCAATTCAATCATGGTTTCTGCCGCAAAACTCTTCTCTTAAACAAGCAATGATAATTTTACGTATTCGGTTCAAAAGCAAAAGGGACGGTATCAAATATAAAGAGAAATTGATTTTAGTGCGGCTGAATGAGAGCTGAAACTGTACTGATTGTCAAATCAACAGGAAGATAGGTATTAAGTCTCGTTTAATGAAGGAAGCTTGGCCAACAGTGATTTGAAAGCTCAGTGAAACGATTTGCGAATACGAAAAAATAAGCAAACAGACCCGCTTCAGTTTTATTTTTCATGATCATCTAACTAACTTAAATATTCATTTTATTTAGGGCTTTTTGCGTTTGACAGCATTTTCCTTTAAACCTACAATTGAGTGATAGTGTTCACTATCATTTTTTGAACATTGGCTCCCAAAAATAAAAGATAGAGAGAAAAATACTAAGGAAAGTGGGGTTTTAAACATGTACTCTGTGTTATTTCGCCAAGCTGAAGAATCCAGTCAGCTGGCTGGAGCAAAAGGCATGAATCTGATTAAACTGACCAAACACGGACTTCCTGTTCCAGATGGGTTTATCATTCAAACGAACGCTCTCGCCCGTTTTATGGAGGATAATCAGCTTCATGATTCAAGCGAAAATATCGAAAATGCCATTATTGCCGGAGCATTTTCAGATGAGCTAAAGAATGAGCTGACGAGCTCCTTTTACGAGCTGAGAGAATCATATCGTTCCGTGGCCGTCCGCTCTTCATCAGCCTCAGAAGATTTAGAGGGCGCTTCATTCGCCGGTCAATATGAAACCTATTTAAATATAAAAACAGAAGAGGAATTTCTGGCTAAGGTGAAAGAATGCTGGGCCTCCTTTTTCTCAGGCAGGGTCAGCCGCTATAAGAAGAAAATGAACAATCAAATCGCAGAGCCGTTAATGGGTGTTGTGGTGCAGGGCCTGATCAATTCAGAAATATCGGGTGTGATTTTCAGCCAAAATCCCGTTACCCATGATGATAGAGAGTTATTAATCAGCGCCAGCTACGGCCTGGGAGAAGCGGTCGTATCAGGAAGCGTCACTCCTGACACGTATATCGTTCATAAAGCTTCATTTGAGATTCAGAAAGAAATGGGTTTAAAAGAGATCTACATGGAGTCCGCAGCAGAAGGCATTGCCGAAAAAGAAACGAGCGAAGACATGCGCAGCCGTTTTTGCCTTACAGATGAACAGATAATTGAGCTGACTGAAATCACAAAAAAAACCGAAGCCCTATACGGATATCCTGTTGATTTAGAATTCGGGATCGCCGATCATAAACTGTACCTTCTGCAGGCACGGCCAATTACCACCATTGAACAGGATAAAAAAGCAGCTGAGGAAGAACGGAACTTCATGATTACCGGCGAGGATATGGATGATTTTTGGCTCAATATGGAGTCCAACATCGAAGGCCCGGTCAGTCCGCTATTTTCATCTTTTATTGTGCCCGCACTTGAATACGGCTTAAAGAAAAGTATGCAGCAGTTCCCGATCGGTGTCATCGTCGATGAAGTAAAAGTTTACCGGGGACATATTTATTCAAAAAATCAAGGCGGACAACAACAGCCTCCTGAGGACAGTGCCGAAGAGCTTTTTCCGATATTGGCCGAGCGCATGTACGACATCATTCATAATACGTACCTTCCGTTTTACCGGACATTGGACCAACTCGCACAAACGGAACACACTCCGGAAAGTGCGCTGGATGCCTTTAAAAAACTGAAGGCCTTTTATCTCACGGCCTATGAGGAACACTTCAATATCGTTTTCCCGCAAATTCTGTTGACGAACAAACTGCAAGCAATGTATCAAAACATTCAGGGTGAAGCTGAAAACTCACATTTTTATGAAATGCTGACAGGAGTCATGAACAAATCGCTGGAAACAGACCGACGCCTATGGCAATTCTCCGTTGAAGTGCGAGAAAATCCGAGTCTGACAGCCATTTTTGAGCATACCGAGCCGCAACAGCTGCAGAAGAAATTAGAACAAATCGACGAGGGCAGACGTTTCCTGCCAAAAGTCAATGAATTTTTACAGGAATACGGATGGCGATCTGTAAAAAGCCACGATCTGATTGAACAGACTTGGGCAGAGAATCCATATTACGCATTGACTCATATCCAAAACTACGTCCGCAATGGCTATCATTTTGACAACGAATTTAAGAAGACCATTGAAAAACGTGAGAAGTTGTACAATGAATTCTTGCAAAGCATTGAGGATCCCGCTTTGCAGAAAGAATTTGAACGTTATTATCAATGGACGCTGAATTCGTCCAATATTAAGGATGATCATCATTTTTACATTGATGCTATGCTGGATGCCAAGGCGAGGGTCTTTTTGCTGAAGGTAGGAGAATTGCTGGCAAAAAGCGGTGTGATCCGAGATCGAGAAGACCTTTGGTTCTTATATGATGACGAGGTGGAAAACGCGCTCCTTCATCCCGTATCCCTTCAAGAGAAGGCTGAAAAACGGAGACAAATTTTTCATGAGTATGAGCTGGCACAGGCGCCTGCTTATCTCGGTACACCGACAAAAGCGCAGCTGAAAGCGGCTGAAGAAATTGTCGGTGCTGTCATAGAAGATGAAAAAAACACGGAGAATGATATTTTCGGAATTGCAGCATCAAGCGGTATCGCAACAGGGCCGGTTAAATTGATTCGGGATGCCAGTGAGTTTTCTCGATTCGCGCCTGGAGACATCCTGGTTTGCAAAATGACGACACCGCTATGGACCAGCCTGTTTCAAGATGCCAAAGCCATTATTACAGACACAGGAGGAATCTTGTCTCACGCAGCGATAATCGCACGGGAATACGGCATTCCCGCTGTTCTCGGCACACGTGCAGCGACAGAAAGGCTTCGAGATGGAGACCTCGTCACGGTAGACGGAAACAGCGGCAAAATCACAGTTGTCAGCCGGTCCTGATGCGCCCACCCTCTTTATTATACAAGCGGGGCAGGTGTATACTTGTCCTGCCAGTATATTCGTGAGGTGAAACGTATTGAGACCGACAAACCGCAGAATCCTTGACGCTGCCATGCAGCTGCTCGTCAAAAAAGGATATCGTGCAACGACGACAAAAGAAATTGCAGAAAAAGCAAATGTAAGTGAAGCGACGATTTTCAGGAATTTTAAAAACAAACAGGGGCTTGTCGAGGCTCTGCTTTCTCAGCATTCTGCAAATCGAAATCGCATCTTTGAGCAAACAGAGGGTGATTTGTATAAAGATCTGCTGCATATCGGAACCTGTCTGCTGGAAGAGCTTGAACAAAGAAAAGATATAATTAAAATCAGCTTTCGTGAACCGGCCATGTTTCAGGATGTCATCAACCATGTGACTGAATATCCCCAATCAATGAAACAGCTTTTAGTTGATTATCTCACAAGCATGGGTGAGAAAGGGGCTATCCAGACAGGAGATGAATCGGAACATGCCGATGTCTTTATTTCGATGATTTTCGGTTACTTTGTACACCGTCTTCATTTAGGAGACAGAGTGATTACAATGCCCCAGGAAAAAATGCTGGAGCATAGTACAGCTGTATTCGTCAAAGGAATTACTGCCCGTTAGCTCCTTGGCAAAACAAAAGGAGGATCCCAATGAGCTCAAAAAAAGAATGGGCGCTGATCGTCTCACTTTTATTGGGGGCCATCCTGGTTCCCATTAACTCAACGATGATCGCAGTCGCGCTTTCATCTATATCACATACGTATAACGAATCCATCGCAAGCATCACTTGGGTGGTTACCGTTTATTTAATCGTCATGGCCGTCACACAGCCAATAGCCGGAAAACTCGGTGACATGTACGGCAACAAAACCATGTATTTATGGGGCGTCGGCCTGTTTCTGATTGCTTCATTAGGCTGCGCTCTATCGCCGAGCCTGTTTTTGTTAATTGTATTTCGGGCTTTGCAGGCTGTCGGTGGGGCACTGCTCACGCCAAACAGCATTGCCATTATCCGGCACGTTGTATCAGAGAAACGCCTTCCGAAAGTGTTTGGCTATTTCGGGCTCGGCGCGGGTCTGGGCGCCGCTCTCGGGCCGTTTATCGGCTCTCTTTTGATTGACAGCTTCAGCTGGCATTCGATTTTTTGGGTCAACATCCCGTTTCTCGCTATTGCTTTATTTACAGCATTGACCATGTTTCCTCAATATAAAGAAAACAAATCAGAGGCGCCGCTGGATATCATCGGCTCTCTCTTGCTGGCAGGCAGCATCGTTTCGATTATCCTGCTGACGAAAAATGAGTCTTCATGGGGATATGCATTATACAGCATATTGATACTGCTTTTTGTCCTGCTTTTTTTCAGACGGGAAAAACGCACACAGCATCCAATCATTGATTTTGCGCTATTTAAAAGCTCAACCTTTACAAATGCCAATCTATCCGTCTTGTTAAGCAATCTAATGATGTATGCCGTCTTATTGATTATGCCGTTATTCATGACAAACCAGTTTGAGCTTAATACGTCTAACAGCGGCATGGCGCTCTCCGTCTTTTCGATATTTATGTCGGCGAGCAATTGGGCAGGCGCTCAGCTCCATCATAAATGGGGTGCGAAAAAAATCATATTTCTCTCATTTGCGATGATGGCCGGAGCTAATTTGTTATTTTTGCTCTTGAGCAGCTCCCATTCCGTTTTCTTCCTGATGATCTCTCTTATTCTCGGAGGGCTTGCATCCGGAGTCGGACTGACCAGCATGCAGGTGTCATCCCTTGCCACAGTAGAGCCCGCGATGTCCGGAGTGGCTTCCGGCATTTTCTCGACCTTCCGTTATTTCGGAAGCATTATTTCGTCAGCCTTAATTGGCCTGATTTCTGGGTATCACACGTTATTTATTATTCTCTTCGCGGTATCCATCATTGGCGTTTTTGTTTCGTTAGGCATCAAATCTGACGAAACAGCACGCATGGAACAAAATTCAGCGTAAAACAAAACAGCCCGGCGCCACACAAAATATGTGGTGCCGGGCTGTTTTTTATGATCCAGGTAAAGCGGCTGCCTCATCTTCACGGTCATCCTTTACGAACAGAATGCCCAATTCATGATGTTCTCCCTCATAAGACGCACGCTGATCAAAGCGAATCTCCCCGTTCAGACCGATAATTTCAAGCTTCACATACGCACGGTTGCGCTGGAGCGCTTCATAAAAATCAGATACGTGCTTAACGGGCACGCCGTTGACTTTCGTAATAATTTCTCCGATTTTTAATTCCAAGTCTTCAGCCGGTGTATTTGGTATAATGCCAAGCACCATTAAGCCTTGATCACGCTTGGAGAAATAAAACGGTGCTGCATTGTCGTTTACCCTTTGCTTCACGGACAGAAAAATACGTCCTAATACAGCCGCACAGACAGCTGCACCCGCAAGCGGCGTCCACAGCAAACTCGCTGCACCGAGAGCGGAGACAATAAGCCCGAGTATACAGACTCGCTTCGCTGTGACTCTTATACTGGTTTCAGGAAGGGAACCCTGCACCCTTTGGCCGAATCCGACAAAGTAGGGTATCCACAGAAAATGGAATGACCCTCCGGGAACAGAAAACACAGGCCACCAGCTGAGGTGTGATTCTAATCCATTGCCAGGTACAAGAATAAACAGCGGCAAAAGCCATATACGGTTTGCAAGCTGCTGACCGATCGGCAAACCGCGGCTGCTGACGACCAATCCCGGTGATGTTTTCACATGGGCAGAACGATATGCAACCGCTCCTTCAGCGATAACCAATAAACCCAAAAACACCGCCAGTGCAGGCCACACGACCGCAAAGCCTTGCGGAAACCGATCCAGAAAAGGTTCAGCCTGATTCACTTGCAGTCCAAAACCTATCAGCATACTCACACTGACGATATATGCAGCAGACATCCAGTTTGCGCGAAGAGTGAGCGCTGCCGCTGCAGTCATAACGGCAATAATTGCAAGCATACCGAGAGGAATAGAAATTCCGAGTACCCCTAAAACAATAGACAAAAGGATACCGGGAATTAACCCTTTTGTATATGTAAATTTCAGTTCATCATAAATGTCTGCTATTCTTGTATGAAAGGTTTTTCGCTCACGCTTGATCCTTACATATCCGAAAGCCAGACTTACAATGACAAAAAACCAGAAAAGCGGGTGCAAAAAGAACAGGCCCGCACTTTTTAACAGTTCAAATCCCCATTGAACAGACACTATCTTTCACCGCCTCAAGCCAAACATGTTACTCATATTCTATCAAATATTAAATGGCTTGGATATCCTCAGGAGGGTTTATCTCTCTTGCGTCATCCAGAGCGTGACATTCGATAGTGAAAAATCCTTTAAATAATGGTTTACATCAACGTCCAATAACCCGCTGATCAGGTGCATCGACCTCTTTATATCTGTCAGATTGATTCCTAATCGTTTATGGTTTTTCATTAAGTAATTAAAATAATGCTTGGCACATTCTTCATTAATGTCATTGACCGATTCAACATTTGTGTAATTCACTAGGTACCTGCTAAACAGCATAAGAAGACTTAGTGCTTTTGTAGCTGAAAATGTTACGTCTTGTGTTCTGTCTTTTAATTGTTCCACTAATTCATAATATTTTTTTTCACGCACAATACTTGCCCTCTTCAATTGTGAACCCCCATTTTCTTTGTACAGATAAGCACGGGCCAGTATAAGCAGCAGTACTGGAGTGCTAACAAGCATTCTCGCTAACGTTTCTCTTTTAAATACCTGTAGTTCAGCTGCCATAAACCTGATTACTGTTCTTTTTAGAACCTTCTTATATTGTATGAAGTAAACAAAGACTAGGCAACTTGCAAAAGTTTCATTTTAAATGCATATTTTCTCGTTAGAAAGTCTCTCTCATATATTGATATCGGGTAATCTCGGTCCTTTATAAATGTTTATTTGTGAAAAATTTTTTAATATCTTGTCAAAAACTCAATTTTTATGTGACTTATGGATTATTCATTCATTAAGCATAAAGAAACAGGAGATGGAACACCATCTCCTTTAATTGACAAATAATGATTTAAGCGCCGTTTGAAGCTGCAAATCATTTTTTTCATCTGATTTTAACATTTCAATTAAATGATTTATTTTCTCCGCGGTGCGATTGTCAATCACACCCGTTTTTGCGAGCTTGTTTTGATCCTGAAAGGCCAAAACCGCTTTTTTCATTTCTTTGCTGAAATAGCCGTCTTCCCGACCCGGATCAAAACTGAGTCCTTTCAGCAAAACCTGTGCATGTTTCACGTCTTCATTGTTCATATCAGCTTTAAGAGGCTCCTTGAGCTGCAATGGACCTGCGGAGAAATAATCAGGCTGCTTCATCGCAATGGTCGGTTTAACACCCTTCTTATGAATCCAGTTCCCGTTTGGCGTCAGCCACTTGTAAAGCGTCAGTTTAATATTGCTGCCGTCTCCCATCGGTATAGCTTGTTGAACAGTTCCCTTTCCGAACGACGTGTCACCTACAACATCATAATGTCCCGCTTCTTTTAATGCGCCTGCAAGAATTTCGGAGGCAGAGGCGCTCCCCTTATCTGTGATGACATTGACAGGGTATGTTTTTTTATGGGTCAATGTTGAAAAATAACGTTTTCTATCTCCATTGCGTTCAGCAATCTGAATGTACGGCTGATCCTTTGTAATGAAATGCTTAAGAATCTCTTCAACACTTTGAAGATATCCTCCCGGGTTTCCTCGAACATCCAGCACGAGGCCTTCAATTCCTTTTTTCTCGAGCTTGCCCAATGCTTTTGCAAAATCCTCCGCAGTATGCTCAGAAAAAGTAGAAATGGCGATATACCCGACAGAATGCCCCTGCACTTTTTTCTCTGAAGCAAACACCGTTTCAAGCGGAATTTCAGCTCTCTTAATGCGGAATGACAATTGCTTCTTCGTCCCGGGCCGCTGAATCTTTATTGACACGCTAGAACCTTTCTTTCCTCTTATTTTTAAGACAGCGTCATTTAAATCCTTGCCCGCCATCGATTCTCCATCAATACTAATGATTTCATCATTCGGCTTCAGCCCGGCTTTTTCCGCAGGAGATTGTTTAAATGGCGACACAATAATGATTTTGCCTTCTTCCACTCCAACCTCAGCCCCGATGCCTTCGAAAGAGGAATCAAGAGAATCAGAAAATTGCTTTGCCGTCTGCTTGTCCATATAGACGGAATAAGGATCGTTTAATGTAGACAGCATCCCTTGAATGGCTCCTTCAAGCAGCTTTTCTCTATCAACCTTTTCTACATATTCATTCGAAATCAATTCATATGCTTTTTCAATTTTATCCATAGCTGCAGCCCGATCAGAGTCAGCTTGAGTCGTTGCAGCAACAGCTGCGGCTTCCGGCTTTTCGGCTTCCAGCAGGTTCATTCCCGCATATACGCCGGCGCCTCCGAACAGCATGCTCCCCGCCGCTATCACAGCGATTATTTTTTGATTCATCCTTTACTCCTCCTGTATGCCAGACTGTCTTTACAAAACCTAGAGATAGTATATGTAAAGGATGGAGATTTCATGTAATCATAGAAGAAAAAGAAGGCAAAAGAAAAAAGCCGCCCCGCAATCGGAATGGCTTTTCTTATGTTTATACCCGCAAAAACTTGCGGATGGAAGTCAGGCTTCCCCATACTCCAATCACTGCGCCGATTGCAATTAATACAAGCGAGACTTGGAATACAAACGGATTATATGGAAGAAGAGAGACAAATGATCCTTGAACCTTCGGAACGACCCATCCGATAACATATTGATAAGTGCTCAATACAAGCGCGATCGGAATGACTGAACCGAATACGCCGAGCAGCAATCCTTCAAGGAAAAACGGCCAGCGGATAAACCAGTTCGTCGCACCAACAAGCTTCATGATTTCAATTTCTTTTCTTCTTGCAAAAATCGTAATTTTAATGGTGTTGGAAATTAAGAACATCGCCGTAAACAATAAGCCGATAATTAACGCGATTCCGATGTTGCGGGAAACGCCGACCACTTTAAACAAACGGCTGACCTCTTCTTTTCCGTAAGTAACTTTATAAACATGATCCATTTTTTCTATCTTTTTCGCGACACTTGGCGTATCATGCGGATCGGTCGTTTTCACGACAAACGCGTCATTCAGCGGGTTTTCCTGATCCTGCATCGTCAGGGATTTTCCGCTGTCTCCAAAACTGTCAACTAACTGGTCAAGCTCTTTTTCTTTAGATGAAAAAGTGACACTTTGAATGCCGTTCAGGTCTTTTATCTCGTTCTGCAGCTTGTCCTGTGCCTTCTTATCTGCAGTCAGATCAACCAATACCTTGATTTCGACTTCTTTTTCAGCATTCGTAGCCATGTTATTCAAATTCAGCATAATCACTAAAAACACGCCGACTAAAATCAGCGTAACGGTTACTGCACTAATGGATGCAAACGTCATCCATGTGTTTCTCCCGAGAGATTTAAAACTCTCACGCAAATGGCGCCCGAGAATTTTAATCATAAGAACCATACTCCCCTCTTGACTCATCACGCACAATGATACCATCTTCGATTGCAATGACACGTTTCTTAATGGTGTTTACGATTTCTTTATTATGTGTCGCCATTACGACTGTTGTTCCGCGGTTATTAATCTCCTCCAGCGTCTTCATGACTTCCCAAGACGTATCCGGATCAAGGTTTCCCGTAGGTTCATCAGCAATGACAACATCAGGGCTGTTCACAATTGATCTGGCTATAGAGACACGCTGCTGTTCCCCGCCTGAAAGCTGGTCAGGGAATTGTCTCGCTTTATGCTTCAGCTGCACCAAATCAAGCACTTCAAGCACCCGTTTTTTAATGACAGACGGCTGTTCTCCAATTACTTCAAGGGCAAAAGCCACATTCTCAAACACAGTAAGTTTCGGAAGAAGCTTGAAGTCCTGGAAGACTACACCTATTTTACGCCGCACGAAAGGAATCTCTTTTTCTTTAACCGATGCGAGATCTTTATGATTGAGTAAAATTTGGCCTTTTGTCGGCTTTTCTTCTCTGTATATCATTTTAATAAAAGTAGATTTACCCGCTCCGCTCGGTCCGACAACATAAACAAACTCTCCGGGATGAATGGTAACTGAAATCCCGTTAAGCGCCTTTACACCGTTCGGATAGGCTTTGTATACTTCTTTCATCTCTATCATGAAATCACCTAATCTTTTATATCATTTTATGTCGCACGGTCATACTCTTCGAAAGCATTCGACAGTTTATGACCCATTCATTTGTAAAAAGATGAAAAATCTGAAATTTTGATTTTGAACACACTTCATTATACGTCAAATTTAGACATAATACTATTACAGTTTCTTTTCATTCATCATGATTTCGGCATAAAAAAATCCTTGCCCGAATCGCGGCAAAGATTTTCTCATCTTACTTTTTCTCTGACAGCCATTTGGCAATTGAAGCGGCTTCCTTATCATCTACAAGCCCCTTCGGCATATTGCCCCGTCCGTTTTTAATAATGCTTTCAATTTTTTCTTCGTCGTATTTGCCCCCAACCTCTTGGAGATTAGGTCCTGACACACCTTCTAAATCCTTGCCGTGGCAGCCTACACAGCTCTGCTGATATAATTCTTCTCCTTCAGACGCAGAGGCTTCTGTTTTGCTGCCGTTGTCTGTCTTCTCTTCTTTTGCATCATTAGAACCGCAGGCAGCCAGCAGGGCAGAAATAGCAAATACAAGCATTAGTATCGATAGTTTTAATTTCATGTTGAGAAGCACAACTCCTTTACGATCTCTTCCACATTATAACCTCGTTTAAGCGCGTTTGAAACCCTCGCCCAGCACCTCGCTTGCATCTGCTACAATCACAAAAGCAGTCTCATCAATCTGTTTGACGATTTGTTTCAATTTCGTGAATTCAGTTTGGCCAACCACGCACATTAAAATCGGTCGTTCATCGTCAGTATATCCGCCGACTGCAGAAATTTTCGTAACGCCTCTGTCAATTTTTTTAAAAACAGCTTCCTTGACGGCCTGTTCCTGTTTTGTAATGATAAGCGCCATTTTAGAGCGGTTGAAGCCGACTTGGACGACATCAATGGTTTTGCTTGATACATACACCCCAAGCATGGCATACAGTCCCTGCTCTATATTAAATACGATCATCGCCGTAACAACAATCAAACCGTCAATGATCGCGAGACACGTCCCTAATGAGAGACCTGTGTACTTATGAATGATTTGAGCCGCTAATGCCGTTCCCCCGGTCGATCCTTTGCCTAAGTACACAATGCCGATTCCAATCCCGATGCCGACGCCGCCAAAAATCGCCGCCAGAAGCTCATGATGTGTAGCAGGCTGAATGTCTCTCGTCAAAAACACAACAAGCGGCAAAAAGACAGAACCCGCGAGTGTCTTGAGTCCAAATTTACCGCCAAGCAAAATGATACCGGCTATAAATAAGGGAATATTAATGATCCACTGCACATAGGCCGCTTCAAAACCATATGACTGTAAAATGGTACTGATCCCGCTGACACCGCCTGCGGCTATTTTGTTAGGAAGCAGAAAGACATTAAAGGACACTGCTGTAATTGCTGCCCCTATCAGTATGTATACATAATCCCTTATAACCCGAAGACTTTTATTCCGTACATCCATCATTACAACCTTCCTCCGTTTCTTCCTATGCTCTCCGATAGCATTTTAATCCTTCCCTGATTAGATGTAAATAACACCCAAACACAGTGGTAATATGCTAAAGCAGCAGTGAAAGCAAGGATATGCAGGCAATAAAAAAACACACCTGTAGACACCAGGTGTGTTTCCTGCTTATGAAAGTTTAGAACGAAGGTATGCGTCAATAAATACGTCAATATCTCCGTCCATTACGGCTTGAACGTTACCCATTTCTGTATTGGTCCGATGGTCTTTTACCATGGAATACGGATGGAATACGTAAGAGCGGATTTGGCTTCCCCAGCCGATCTCTTTTTGCTCACCGCGAATTTCGTCCAGCTCGGCCTGCTGTTCTTCAATTCTGCGCTGATACAGCTTTGCCTTCAGCATTTTCATCGCTCTTTCACGGTTTTTAATTTGTGAACGTTCTGTTTGACATGTCACAACCACGTTTGTCGGCAAGTGGGTAATCCGAACAGCTGAGTCTGTCGTGTTGACGTGCTGTCCGCCTGCTCCGCTTGCACGGTACGTATCAACTTTAATATCCTCCGTACGGATATCAATATCGATCTCATCGTTGAATTCAGGCATAACTTCACAAGATACGAATGAAGTGTGGCGGCGGCCTGATGAGTCAAACGGAGAAATCCGCACGAGACGATGGACGCCTTTTTCCGCCTTGATATATCCATAAGCGTTGTGCCCTTTAATCAGTAATGTGACTGACTTAATTCCGGCTTCATCACCAGGAAGGTAATCGAGCGTTTCCACTTTAAAGCCGCGGCGCTCAGCCCATCTGGTGTACATTCTGAGAAGCATAGAGCCCCAATCCTGTGACTCAGTACCGCCCGCCCCCGGATGCAGCTCCAAAATTGCGTTGTTTTTATCATACGGCTCACTGAGAAGAAGCTGAAGCTCAAACTCATTGAACTCCTTCGTTAATGCCTTTAGCTCTTTTTCAAGCTCAAGCTGAAGATCTTGATCCGGCTCTTCTTTCAGAAGGTCATGAGTCATTTGCAGTTCTTCATGGGATTCATTCAATTTTTTATAGGAATTGACATAATCCTTTAAACCATTTGCTTCATTGATGACCGTTTGAGCTTTCTGCTGATCATTCCAGAATTCCGGATCAGCCATTTGCTCATCTAGCTCAGCAATGCGGGTCTCCTTTGATTCGAGGTCAAAGAGACCCCCTAAAGTCCGCTAAACGAGAAGCCATATTTTCGAGCTCAACTCTGATTTCTGATAATTCCATTCCATTCACCTCATTAAAAGATCCGCGGGCGCTCAAGGCGCCGCGGTCAGCAAACTTGCCCGAACGAACTATTCAGTCCGGCCGCAGCAATTTTTATATTTTTTTCCGCTTCCGCAGTGGCATGGCGCATTTCGGCCGATATCAACCACTTTACGAACCGGCGCTTTCTTTGCTTTTTTGTTTTCATCGCCTTCTTGCGGCTGATGAGCCGTGGTTTGGCCTTGTACAACCTCTTCACGCTCCAGATTATTTTCAATCTCAGCCTTCATCACAAATTTGGCAACCTCGTCCTCGATGGATTCAATCATATGCTCAAACATCGCAAAGCCTTCCAATTGATACTCACGCAGCGGATTTGTTTGCGCGTAAGCACGTAGGTGAATCCCTTGGCGAAGCTGATCCATTGCGTCGATATGATCCATCCATTTTGAATCGACAGCGCGAAGCACGATGACTTTCTCAAATTCGCGCATTTGTTCTTCGCCGAATTTTTCCTCTTTGTCATTATATTTGGTCTTGATGCGATCCATAATGAGCTCAAGCATTTCATCCGGCTCTTTGCCGAAGATGTCGCTCTTTTCAAGCGCGCCTTCGTCAAGGTAAGTCGTGTTAACAAGCTCAACAAGACCGTCAAGCTTCCACTCCTCAGGAAGCTCTTCTCTTGGTGTATAGGCCGCAATTGCCCGCTCGAGAGAAGATTTGATCATATTTTCTACGATTTCACGCAGGTTTTCAGAGTCGATGACTTCGAAACGCTGCTTATAGATAACCTCACGCTGCTGGCGGAGAACATCATCATATTGGAGAAGCTGTTTACGTGAATCGAAGTTATTTCCTTCAACGCGTTTTTGAGATGATTCAACCGCGCGGGATACCATTTTGCTTTGAATCGGAGTGGAGTCATCCATACCAAAGCGGTCAAGCATTGCCATTGTCCGCTCAGCACCAAATCTTCGCATCAATTCATCTTCCATAGAAAGATAAAATTGTGTGATCCCCGGATCACCCTGACGTCCTGAACGTCCTCGCAGCTGATTGTCAATCCGGCGTGATTCATGGCGTTCCGTTCCGACAACGGCTAGTCCGCCAAGCTCTTTTACTCCTTCGCCAAGCTTAATGTCTGTTCCGCGCCCCGCCATGTTTGTCGCAATCGTCACAGCGCCTTTTTGACCGGCCTCTTCAATGATTTGCGCTTCTCGCTCATGGTTTTTGGCGTTTAATACCTGATGCGGGATACCCTTGTTTTTGAGAAGCTTTGAAATCAATTCAGACGTTTCAACCGCAACTGTACCAACAAGAACGGGCTGTCCTGTCATATATCGCTGGGCAACATCTTCTGCAACGGCCTTAAACTTCCCTTCCATTGAACGGTAAATTAAATCAGGACGGTCATCACGAACAACCGGCTGGTTTGTCGGAATCGTCACAACCTGCATGTTGTAGATGTTACGGAATTCCTCTTCCTCTGTTTTAGCCGTACCCGTCATACCGGCCAGCTTTTCATACATCCGGAAGTAGTTTTGGAACGTAATCGTCGCCAAGGTCATGCTCTCATTTTGAATTTCAAGCCCTTCCTTCGCTTCGATCGCCTGGTGAAGCCCTTCGCTGTAGCGGCGGCCTTTCATTAAACGTCCCGTGAAAGAGTCAACGATAACAACCTGACCGTCTTCTACTACGTAATCAACGTCCTTCTGCATGGCAACGTGCGCTTTTAAGGACTGGTTGATATGGTGGTTGAGCGCCACATTTTTCACATCAAACAGGTTGTCGATGCCGAACGCTTTTTCAGCCTTTGTCATTCCTTCTTCTGTGAGCTGTACACCTTTTGTTTTTACATCATACGTATAGTCCTTCTCTACTTTTAACGTGCGTACAAAAGCATTTGCCTGTACGTACAGTTTTGTCGATTTTGCAGCTTGTCCTGAAATGATAAGCGGTGTTCTCGCTTCATCAATCAAAATAGAGTCGACTTCATCAATTACCGCAAAATGAAGCGGACGCTGCACCATTTGCTCTTTATAAAGAACCATGTTGTCGCGCAAATAGTCGAAGCCGAGCTCGTTGTTTGTAGAATAAGTGATGTCAGCCGCATAAGCTTCCCGTTTTTCATCTTTGGACATTGAGTTCAAATTCAGTCCGACAGTTAAGCCGAGAAACTCGAAAATTTTCCCCATTTGCTCTGCGTCACGGCTCGCCAAGTATTCATTGACTGTCACGACGTGCACGCCTTTTCCAGATAAGGCATTTAAATAAACAGGCAGAGTAGACGTTAATGTTTTACCTTCCCCTGTTTTCATCTCCGCGATATTTCCGTCATGAAGAGCCACGCCCCCCATAAGCTGGACTTTAAACGGGAACATGCCGGTTACGCGGCGAGAAGCTTCCCGAACTACTGCGAATGCTTCAACAAGTAGATCATCAGTTGTCGCCCCTTTTTCAAGGCGCTCTTTAAATTCAATTGTTTTATGTTTCAGCGCATCATCTGAGAGATTTTCATAGTCTCCCCGAATCGCATCAATATCGTTAGCTATTTTTTCGTATCTATTCAGCGTACGTTTTGTTGGATCAAACATTTTATTTAAAATTCCAAGCATTTATAACGCTCCTCTATCATCACATGCCTGTTTGACAAGCATGTATAAATAATTTACTAGTCCATGTATACCTCTCATTATCATATCATACCTTCTCTTATTTCCAAAGAATTTGCAAATAAGAAAAAACAAAAACCTTCCGCGAAAATCACGGAAGGCTGCTCTTCATTATTCAGTCGGTTCAATCAGGCCATATTTCCCGTCATTTCTGCGGTACACGACGTTTGTAAGGTTTGTTTCCGCATTTGTGAAAACAAAGAAGTTATGGCCGAGCATATTCATTTGCAAGATCGCTTCTTCATTATCCATCGGCTTTAAATTAAAGCGCTTCTGACGGACGATTTCTAAGCTTTCATCTTCTTCTATTTCGTCCTGAACCGCAATATCTGTATCAGAGCCGAGGCCGTTTGCCACTGAAGATTTCGGAAGACCCTGCTCACGGAATTTGCGGTTTACTTTTGTTTTATGCTTACGGATTTGACGTTCCAGCTTGTTTGTAGCGAGATCAATTGCATTGTACATATCCTCGTTATGCACTTCAGACCGAAGCGCCAGATCTGTCATCGGAATCGTAACCTCAACCTTGGACTCCTTGTCATTGTAAAACTTCAAGTTGACGTTCACATCGGCATTTACACTATGCTCAAAATAACGCTCCAGCTTGCCGATCTTCTTCTCGACATGATCCTTTAACGCGGGTGTCACTTCAATATTTTCTCCTCTGATGTTATAGTTCATCAAAGAACGCCTCCCTTTTATTAAGGATATGTATCTATTTCTCCTTTACCCTTTACAATTCCTGCTGAAACGTAAACCTTTTGTGAAAATTCAGTGAACTTTGTCGAATTATGCCGTTTTATGCTGATGTTCCTATGGTTACGGGAGGTATATGTATATGCTGGCAATAAGAAAAAATACCTTACTCAAAGTCAATTGATCACAAAGGGCTCCATACATCGATGAATGGACAGCATCCATTTCCTATAGTGAATCAGAAAATGTCCTTTTAAATACTCGCAGAATTCATGAGAGGGGAATGAGAAAGAAACCAATTGATCAAATTCTGCAAAAATCTCGTCAAAAGCCTTAACGCATACTTCTGCGCACCGTGTGTTCATCACGAAAAGAAGAGTTGAATGGGTTGAATCCAAATAAAAAAAGGCTTGGATCAGATCTTGGTAGATCCGATCCCCTTCTGTTTTTGATAAATTCTGTTCCGCCTCTATCAAATAGCACAGCCCTTCCTCAATGGTAAAAAGAAGATGATAATAAGCTGATAAAAGCGTATAATCCTCAATGCTCTTCAAGGCACTCACCTATTTACGCTTGTCATAATATCTGCCGTCAATCGTGATGTTGTTATAAGGATTTAAATACGTCGTATGCATCGCACGTTTTCTTTTCACCTGCTGAAGTTCTGCTGCGATTGACTGCTTCAGTCTTTCCATTTCCTTCACAATAAGCTGATCCCATGTCAAGACAAGCTTCATCTGCTTTCGCTCTTCTTCTGAAAGCGGCAGAGATATCCCCTGAATAAGTTCAGACCGTTTAGACACAAAGTCTTCAATTTGCTTTAAAAGTTCATCGCTTTCCGGTGTATTTTGTATGTGTGACAGCATACTCTCCGTCTCAGTGTATAGTTGATCTATGTTTTTCATGCGATCCCGCCTGATCCGTGCCGGTCCTTTCGTTCACTTTGCATGGCTTGTTTCCAAGCATCGCGAAAATCTTTTACATAGCCCTCTACCTCAGCCAGCATGCTCGTATCATTTTTGATATTTGCCTGTACCAATCTTCGATACATATAATCGTACATCGCACCCATTGAACCGGAAAGCTCTATGTTGCGGTTAAGTGTACCATTTAATTCCTGAATGATATTTTGCGCTTTAATCAGATTTTCATTTTTACCTTCCATATCATTATTCTCAATGGCCTGAGATGCAAGTTTTATAAATTTCAAACAGCCATTATACAGCATAAGGGTCAGCTCCCCGGGCGTAGCGGTATTCACTGAATTTTGCTGATAAGCTGCATAAGGATTTTGGATCGCCATGTGTCATCCTCCAAATTACATTTATTGTACAAGTAGCTGTGATAAATAGGACGCTTGTTCGTTCATTTTTTGAATCGCAGAATCCATTGCACTGAATTTTTTATAATAACGGTTTTCTACTGTGTTCAATCGGTTCTGCATATCGGTGATTTCAGTACTGATGGAACGCAAATTCTTCCCAATTGAATAGTCGCTTGCCCCCATTGTTGAATTGCCGGCTTTTGCTTCAATGCTTTTCACTGTGCTTCTCAGTGTGTCGCCGATACGTTTCATAATCCCTTTATCACTATAGGCACTGCTGTTCGTTCCGTTTGTAAATAAGGCGGCAACACTTTGTGGATCTTCTTGTATTTTTGCTTTCAGTTTGTCTTCATTAATCTCTAAATGGCCCCGCAATTGATAAGCACTTGAGGTTGTGATGCCAAATTCAGTTAATTGATAGGTTTTCCCATCCGCATTAACTTGAGTATAAAAATCAGTCCGCATTTGGTTCGTGCCGGTGCTGATGCTGGAATCATTTCTCAGCAAACCGCTTTTTGCCTTCTTCTCCCAGAGTTCTACCTCTTTATCAGACATTGCTTCTTTTTGTTCACTCGTCAGCGGAGTATAGTCTCTGAATTTTTCTTCCTTGAGCTTTTCATTCAGGCTGTCAACCAATTCATTGTATTTATCTACAAACTCTTTAATTTGGTTATAAATCCCGTCAACATCAGTAGAAACAGATGTGGTAACAGGGCCTGTGGCTGCAGTTGTATTTTTGATCGAGTAGGTGATGCCATTAACCGTAAAGTTGTTTGTCAGCTTCTCCATTTCAAAGCCATTAATTGTGACCTTTGCATTTGTTCCTTCTTTGTAAGCAGTGAGCTTATTTTCAGCGTCTAAAGAAAAACCAAGCTGACCGGACATAAAGTCGGATGTAGCAGAGTCTGCTGCCTGTATGCTGCCTCCTGCACCTGTTGCTTTAGAAGAAAACGCAATCGTTTCTACATACTCTGTACCGTTCCATATTTTATCTTTAAATGCTGATACTCCTAGATCTGAGCTGTTAAGTTTAGAAATCACATTATCAATGGTATCGGCGCTCGTCACACTGATGTTCACTGTTTTTGCCGTTGTCTCACCAGGTGCTACAACGTTAAATGCCAAATTATAATCGCCTTGTGTGTATCCCGTATAATTATTTGCCTTATACGTTGCTGCAGTTGCCAAACTCGCTACTTCAACAGTAGAAGACGAGTTTGGCGCACTTGCGCTTCCTGTAGCAGTTAACACAGACTCATTGGAGCTGATCACAGCTTTGCTCTGATACGTGCTCGGATATGTCAACGTATTTTTAGACATATAATCTTGTAATTCTTTTATTTTTGAGTTGACTTCACGATAGCTGTCACGCTGCCATTCTAGCGTCTGTTTTTTTTGAGTCAGCTTATCAAGCGGCGCTCTTTCTGTTTGCATCAGCTTTGATACGATATCATCTATATCCATTCCTGACGCAAGACCTGTTATTCTCGTGACCATTTCAAACCACTCCTCATCTACTTTTTTTCATCTACAAATAACCCAAGAAATTCAGTCATAGCCGCATAAAAATCAAGCCACCGTTTCGGCGGAATTTCGCGGATGACTTCATTTGTAGAGTCCTCTATTACTTTTACATAGTATTCATTTAACTTCTCATGGAGTTCAAACTTCAGGTGAACTTGCGAAGGTTCCAAAAGCTTGTTCATTTCCCCTACCATTTCAGCAAGATTGGTATATGAAACTTGATGAACAGGAACCTCACTCTCATGATCTCTCTGATTATGTATTTGAGTATCATAACGATCCCAAACAGGTTGTAACGTAGTGAGTCTTTCAATGTTCAATTGATCATCCCCTATGTCCCAATCTATCGTTTATATCGACTAAGTCGAGATAAGATTACACATATTTATGGAAAAAAACTCATCTGTTTTAGATTTCTTGTTTGGAAATACTTTTATAGGTTAGTGGAGAATCCGATTATTATATCACGAGGTATAGACAGCAAGGGGGAAAGATTTGGAGTTAGGAATATAAAAAAGACCCCGGCAATCGCCAAGGTCTTTTTCAAAATTAACGTAACAATTGAAGTACGTTTTGAGGCTGTTGGTTCGCTTGAGCAAGCATAGCTTGAGAAGCTTGAGAAAGAATGTTGTTCTTTGTGAACTCGCTCATTTCTTTCGCCATGTCAACGTCACGGATACGAGACTCAGCAGCTGTCAGGTTTTCACCAGAAGCGCTTAAGTTGTTGATTGTGTGTTCAAGACGGTTTTGTACCGCACCAAGTTTAGAACGTTGGTTAGAAACTTGAGTGATTGCTTCATCAATTCCGGAAAGTTGATCATCGAATGATGAAGTATCAAACTTTGTTACATCGATATCACTGATTTTTACAGTTGTTCCAAGGTCAGCCGCTTTCATGCTGTCAATATTTACTGTTAATTGCTGTCCTTTATTTGCACCAATTTGGAATGTAAGGTCTGCTGTACCGCTAGCAAAAGAACCATCTAATAGGTTTTTACCGTTGAATTGTGTACGGTCTGCAATCCCGTTCGCATCAGTTCCACCGCCAATTTCTTCTTTTAGAGCGGAGATTTCGTCTTGGATAGATTTAAGATCATCTGGTTGTTGTGTTCCAGTGTTTCCTGCTTGAACAGTAAGTTCACGCATACGTTGAAGGATTGCATGAGTTTCAGTTAATGCACCCTCAGCTGTTTGGATAAGAGAGATTCCGTCTTGAGAGTTTTTAGAAGCCATTTCAAGACCTCTGATTTGTCCTCTCATTTTTTCAGAGATCGCAAGACCAGCTGCGTCATCTCCCGCACGGTTGATACGAAGACCTGAAGAAAGTTTCTCCATGTTCTTTTGTGCTGCCCCGTTGTTTGAACCTAAACGGTTTAGTGTGTTAAGTGCTGCGATATTGTGGTTAATTCTCATTGTTTTGTTCCTCCCTGAATATGTTGTTAAGGCACGTCCTTGTGCCTTGTTTTTTTGTAACTGGCGGAGTGTTTGCGTCTCCTCCCGGCTACATCATTAATATCGGATTGTCTCTGATTTTGTTAATACAAAAATAAAAAAAAATCCTCACTTTTTTTGTGAGGATAATGCGGAGATCACATCGCTGGATAACGCTGCCGCACGGTTATTTTCTTCCTGAATGGTCAAGTAAATTTCTTTCCTGTGAATATCAATATGCTTTGGGGCTTCAATTCCAATTTTCACTTGGTCACCCTCAACCGCAATCACTTTCACTTCAATATCAGCACCTATTTGAATCGCTTCGTTTATTTTCCGCGATAAAACTAGCATGATTCTCCTCCAATCGGATGCTTTGTCGTATATGGGGAGTCGTGTAAAACGACTTGCTTAGCCAGCATATTTTTGCGATTCACAATAATAGGAGCCAATAAATTAGCAGTAGTTTTTTCGAATGGCTCTGCCATGGTCAATAATGTCATGACTTCTACGTCTTCAATATTATCGATATCCAAAAGTTCAGCAGTTGATTCATCAAGGTCAAATTCATAATTCTTAAAAAAGATAAACGGACTTACAACGATGAACGCAAGATTCTCTGAAGTGACGGACTGCAGCGCCACGAATGGAGAGTCTTCTGAAAGCGGAAGAATGACGAACTGTTTTTCTTCTAAAAAGCCCGGAATCCCGTTTTCAAAAAGAATGATTTGTTCTTCTTTTACATTCATTTGGCCATGGTATTTAGTATGAATGATCATTGTTCACGATCCTTTTCTTTTTACTTTTCGAGTGATTCTTTTAGGTTTTCTACCTCTATATTTAAATCAGGGTATTGGAGCATGTCAACCTTAACATTTCCCGGCGTATATTCAACAATCGGCTTATGCGGTTCAGCCTGAATAACAGGCTTTCGCGGCGTAATCTGAATATCAAGCTGTGACGGGGTATATTGTATTTTCACCCTTGAAAGAGAAGGAGCATAATGTTCGCCTAATTGAATTTGGTGCATCTCAGAGTTCCTCTTTGCTTGTGAAGCGATTGGGTTCCCCTTATTTTCTATTCTCATAAGCTCGTCGCCTTCTTCTGCAGTACGGGCTATCCCTTCCATTACATCCTCATGCCCTTGTTGGGCAGCTTCTTCGATTCTTTTGAATACATGCTTTCTGTCTAATTCTTCCCATGCTTGCGTTTGGTCAATCGTGAGTTTTCCCGGGGTCACCGATATTTCCATTTCCGCGCTTGGCTGTTCAATTTCCAAGTCGGCTTGCGGCTGCTCCATTTTTAAGCTGGCAGGCGTCGTTGTTAAACCAATTTTCCCTTGAACACTATGCATAATCAATCTGGGAATTTGCATCACTCTACCTCCTAAACTATAAAAAAAGCGAACTCCTGAGAGCCGCTTACTTTAAAAAGTCGATCAATGTAGGCTGAACAATTTGCGCATTTACAGCTAAGGTAGCTCTATGTACACTTTGCTGGGCAATAAATTCCGTTATGACTTCTTCCAGTTCTACGTCTTCATTGTCTGACAACACTTTTGTAGCTGTTTCTTCTTGAGCTGAAAGTCTTGTATTAATCAGTTCAAGACGGTTATATCTCGCTCCGAGATCAGATCGTTCTCCGCTCATACCGTCAGAAAATTGATCAATATCATCTAAAACGCTGTCCACATCGTCCAAAGAGCCTGAATTAAGTGCTGTCTCAAATGAATTAAGCATTTCAAACACATTTTGTCCGCTTCCAGAAGTACCTCCAAAGGCTGCCTTCGGATCTGAGTTCACCTTTAATGACATATTATCCGATATATTGACAATAACGTCAGCAGTATCAGAAATCGTATAAGTTCCGTCGCCGTTGTCTTTAACTGGGGGTTTATCTGAATTAGTGCCATTGAAGATATATCTGCCGTTCACTTGTGTATTAGCAATATTTAAAAGCTGCTCTTTTAATTGTTTTACTTCTACACCAATTGCTTGCAATTCTGCTTCACCATTTGTGTCATTCTGAGCTTGAACAGCTAACTCTCTGACCTTTGACATAATGTCAATTCCTTCAGTAATGTTTGTTTCTGTGTTTTCAAGCCAAGTAAAGGCTTGAGAAGCATTACTTTGGTATTGCTGAACTTGAGATAATTGCGTATTGTACTTTAAGCTTTTCATAGCTACTACTGGATCATCGGAAGCTTTTGAGATTTTTTTTCCGGAAGAAATCTGTGATTGAAGTTTATCCAGCTTTGAGTAGCTTGAACCGATATATCTCAATGAGTTTTGCTGAATCATCCCTTGTGTTACTCTCATTTGATCTACCTACCTTCCTCCGACACCCATGCCATTGATCACTTTGTCGAGTATTTCGTCTTGTAACGTTACCATTCTTGCGGCAGCATTGTATGCGTGTTGGAATTGAATCATATTGGTCATTTCTTCATCTAAAGAAACAGCGCTCATTTGCTGACGGTTTATGTCTGCATCATTCAGCTGTGTTTCTGTATTAGATGCCAGCCGATTCGCCTCTTGAGCTTTGATCCCCAGCTCGCCAATGAGACCAGCATAATAATCTAGCACACTCGTTTCTTTTCCGTTAATGGTGATGTCCCCGGTTAACACATTTGCTAAATTCGTTGCGTTTGAATTATCGTTTGCTGCTCCAGTAAGTGAGAAAGCGATATTCGCGCCTTTTGAATCTTTTATGCTGTCAGTGACTTTAATCTTACCTGCTGCGCCTTTTGCCGGCTCAGTTTCACCCCCGGTAAAATCAAAAAAGTCCCCGCCTTGTTCACCGCTCTGTGTCAGACCATTTCGGTGTACTTCATTGAAAGCTTTTGCAAATTCGAGCGCCATATGATCAAGATCTGAAAGCATCTCCGGATATATGCCCTTTTCTTTGCCGTCTGCCGTGACATATCCATAAGACTGTATAAATCCTAACAATGACCCATTGCTGCTGAACGACTCAGCTTGTACAGCAGTGTCTCCGATTGAAATACTTGTGACTAAGCCCGTTTCATTATCATAGTTAGCTTTCAGCTCTGAAACCTCGTAATTTTTACCGTCCAGAACAGTTCCAAGTGACTGTTTATTTTTATCCAGGATTTCGATCGATACAGTACCTTCTGAAGAAGCAAGCGCATTCCCGCCTGATTTGTTATAGCTCACTTTGACATCAACAATCGAAGATAATTTATCAATCAGCAAATCACGTTGATCGTATAAACCATTCGGAAGCAGACCGACTGGTTCTACCTGTGCAATTTGCTTATTGAGACTGTTTAACTGAGATAACAGTGAATTAACATCTAGTACACTAGTATCTAGTTCTGCTTTTAAATTTGATTGAACTTTTGAAAGTGACTCAGAAATATAATTAAACGTATCAGCAACAGCCTGTCCTTTTTGAGAGACAACAGAACGCGCACTGTCCTCATTGGCATTATTGGATAGTTCTTGCAGAGAATTCCAAAATGAATTTAGCACGCTGTTTAATCCGCTGCCACCAGTCTCATTCATAATCCCTTCCATTTGGGACAGGGCTTTGGCCTTCGTGTCGTAGTATCCGGCACTATTGTTTTGAAGACGGTATTGGTAGTCTAGAAAGATATCTCTTATTCTCTCAACTGACTTCCCTTGAACGCCCGTTCCCATTTGCCCCGCGTTTTTTTCTGCGTTTTTTGATACAGCAGGGAAGTAGTCAGTTGCCTCCAACGAGACTCGCTGTCTTGTATAACCGTCAGTGTTGGCATTTGCCACGTTATTTGCAGTCGTGCTTAACGCTGCCTGCTGGGCGCTTAACGCCCGCCTTGCAGTTTCAAGCCCCATAAAGGTAGATGTCATATTCTGAATTCCTTTCCGCTAAGCTTTTGAATCGAACAGTTTCAGCCGGCTGCTCTTCGGAAGCTCAGCTTTAATTGATCTGCTGTAATTAAAGTTATTTTCCTTAGGAACCAGCATATCGTACGAAATAGAGATGAATTGCAGCGCATCTCTTGTCAGCTGTCTATTCAGCTTATTCACTTCTTTTAGACGCCCGAGAACTTTAGTAAGAGATTCGAACAAAAGTTCAAGCTCTACCTTTTCACTGCCTGAAGTTTTGGCGATACAAGCAGAAATAGTGTTATTTTCGCTGTATCCAAGAAAAGCGGAAGCCGCTTTAATCCGGTCATCTTCTGTCTGTTCGATTGCTTGAATATATTTTTGTTCTTTTGTCAAAATGTTAGAAAGCTCTTTTGTTTTGCCGGCTTTGAGCGCTTCCGTTTTTTCCTCAGACAGCGTGAGCAAATGCTCATGCAGAACGCAAAGTCGCTTCAATTGTTCGATAATTGGCTTTGCTGACATGGCTTTCTCCTTTTTTACTGCTTTTTATAAAAATTAATTATATTTTTTGCTATATGATTTGCGTCTATTTTGTATGACCCGTTTTCAATTTGCGCTTTTAGCTGCGCGATTTTTTCCTGGCGTGAACCAGTGACTGCGTCGGATGCATTTTGCAGCTCTTTAGCCTGCGATGAAATTTCGATTTTATCTTTAGGCTGTGCAGCATTTTTTTGCACTGCTTGCTTTTCGTAATTTTTTTGGTATGGATTAACGGATTGTGTTCCAAATTGATTGATTTTCATAGGATTCCTCTCGCTTTCCGTTGCAGTCTTTAAACAATCTAACCCTTTTATCGACTGCGTTTTCAGTTAGTTTAGGGAATCAGCTGTTTTTGGTATTATAGGCATAGTATGTGTCTTTTTTACTATTTTCCCGTTCTGTTTTCAATGCGGATTCTTGGTTCAGATGATCTATTTGATCCTTTATATCGGACTGGCAAGCCTTGCAGAACTTGCCTTCCCTAATCGATGTCCCGCACCTTTCACAAGGGTATGCCAAATTCGGCAGATGAGTGATTTGGATTCGCTTTTGCCTGATGAATTTTAAAATCAGCTCTTCCTCCACACCTGTTTCCTCAGTTATGCGGCTCAGTGTTGATTGCCTGTTTTCCTGTTTCCTTAAAAATTTATACACAGTCTCAAATGATTTTTCTTCTTCCTTAATACACGCCTGACACACGGTTTGCAGCTTTGTTTTTAAAAATAAAGCATTGCATTTCGGACAATTCGCCAGTTCACCCATCATGTTTACTCCTTATTCATTAATATGCCTGCAGTAATTTCTAGACATTATATCGGCACAAAAATTGAATCATTTAGCTTCTCACTAAGGTAAAAGATGACACTGAACCAGCTTTGCCTTTCTCCAATAAACAGCGGGCAGCATAGTGCAAAGTGGCGCCCGTAGTATAAAGATCGTCGATTAAAACGATATCCATACCCTCAACGGAGCTGTTTTTTGTTTCAAAAACATGCTCTGAAAGCAGGCGCTCCGTTTTCTTTTTCTTAGACTGCTTTTCATTATTCAGGCGGATGAGAGGATTGAGGATGGGCCTGTTTAAGCATTCAGCAAGCATTTGTGACTGGTTGAAGCCGCGTTCTGCTTTCCGTTCTTCGCTTAACGGAATGGGAACGAGCACAAGGCGTTTATCTGGATAGACAGCAGAGAATTCTGAGGAAAAGTCATTTTTAAAAGCGCTTATTATCGCTGCATCTCCCCTGAATTTCATTCGGGCGAGCGTTTCTTTCATCATGTCATTATATAAGTAAACAGAACGGTTTTGACTGAGCCTTAAGCCGTCATCTATTCTTGATTTCCATGCCTCGCAATCCGCGCACACTTCATGAGCGGTTTGAGGCCTGCCGCAAAGCGGACAGATGGCCCCTTTGATGATCTGTAATTTGTTTCTGCAGGACTGACAGACCCTGTCGTCAGGTTTTAATGAGAATAGTGAGCACCATGAAACAGCTTGAGAAAATTGTGAATCACATAATAGACAGATCAGTTTTTTAGAGCCTCCTCCTGTCTCGTTTCGCATTGATCACTCGGATTCTCCGATACCACAGCAGCTGATTCAGCCAAAATCACAAGCATAGCCGTGTTTTTCTGTTTATCTACCAGCTCAGCTTTCGTATATGCAATCTTTTTTAAATCAGTGACGTAAGCTGGTCTTACTTGGTTTAAAGAAAGTGCAAGTACATCATTTTTGCATACTTGGCAAGTGCAGGTCATATGAAGCTGATCCATATATCGGTCAAGAAGTTCTTCCATCATGATTTCTTTTGAATTGACAAGCATTTTTACAGCTCCTCATTAGTTATATGAGTATACTGTATCATGTTTTTAAATATTAACTAGTCTATCAATTTATTTTTTAAAGCCAATTCATTCATTATTTTTATATGTTTTCTTGCCTCTATCATACTCTTTGTTTTTCCGAAGTGAAAATAAATGACATCGCCGTCTGCATGTTCTTTATGCCGTCCTGTCCTTCCCGCGATTTGCACAAGCGCGCTTTCCGTAAAGATGGGCGATTCTGCCCCTAAGATGCCTGTTTGGACCATAGGAACTGTGACACCTCTTTCTAATATTGTTGTTGTGATTAACAGATCAAACTGACCGTCTCGAAATTGCTGCACTTTTTCTTTTCTGAGCTTATCTTCCGCATGTACAGCCACTGTTCGATAATTCATATCTTTAAAACAGGAAGCAGCCTTTTCCAAAACAGAAATGGAAGGAACAAATAAAAAAACGGGCCTTCCTTCTTTCACATGCTGTTCTATCCATCTTTTTACCGCATTTGGGATTTTGTTTCGGGTTAATTTCTTTTTCCAGTTTCCGCACCACTGAAAGCGCGGTTCAGGCAATGGCTTCCGATGGTATCTGGCCGGTATGCGAACGGATTTTAACTCACCTTTATACGTTTTTCTTTTTAATTCTTTAGGAGGTGTTGCACTTAGATAAACAAGAGTGCTGTTTTTCTTTCTCGCTTTTTGAACAGCGAATTGAAGAGTTTGATCAGCGGAATATGGAAAAGCATCCACTTCATCAACGATCATGACGTCGAATGCGTCTTTATAGCGCAAAAGCTGATGGGTTGTGGAAATCATAAGCGGAGATAAACGCCCTTTGTCATCACTTCCTCCGTATAGAGCTGAAATATCAGCACCCTGAAATGCAGCCTTCAGTCTCGGAGCAAGCTCTAATACAACATCGGTGCGCGGGGTCGCAATACAAACACGCAGTCTTAGATTTAATGCCGATTCTATACCCGGGAATAATAATTCAGTTTTACCTGCACCGCAAACAGCCCAAATAAGGAGCTCTTCTTGCTTCGAAATTGCTTCAATTAAGACGTCAGCGGCCTTTTGCTGTCCGCTTGAAAGCTTTCCATCCCAAGTCAGTTTTATAGGCTTCCAGTTTGCCTCTGCCTCCTTGCGCCAGGAATATAAAGAAACATCCTCACTCACTCTGCCCATCATGACACAAGAGCAGCAGTATACTTTATCTTCTCCTGATGAATGATACGAAGAAAAATACTGTTGATTATTTTGACCGCATCTATTGCATCTATATCCCCATTTATTTTTTGATATAGACTCCTCGGCAGATATATAACCATGCTCGATATGCCAATCAATGATCTCGTCAGAAAATGGGATTTCTGTTCTAAGCAGATGACGGCCCTGAAGCTGCTGCTGCAGTTCTTTAGAGAATAGGCTGTTCGATTCTGATGTCTTAGTCTGCATAGTACGGCCTCCTTGCGAGATATTATGCCGGAATGAAAATATTCTGTCTAACAGCTAAAAAAAGAATATAAAAAAATCTCCGCTTCTAAAACGGAGATTTCATCATTTATTTAAAACACCAGCAGATTCCTATTGCACCTTCACCAAGATGAGTGCCTATAACCGCACCAAAGTAGCTGTTATAAAATTCAACATGCGGATATTTTGCAGAGAGCTCTTCAATAATACTCGATGCTTCTTCTTCTCGATTAGCGTGAATAACGGCGACTTTCATCGGCATGCCCTTACTCGCGTCTTCATCTAGAAGCTCGTAAATTCGCGAAATTGCTTTTTTGCGTGTGCGAATCTTCTCAAAAGGCACAATTACCTTATTGTCAAAATGCAGAATAGGCTTTACCTTGAGAAGACTCCCAATAAAGGCTTGAGCACTGCTTAATCGTCCGCCTCGCTGAAGATGTGTTAAATCATCCACCATAAAATATGCCCGAACGGTTTTTTTCATTTCTTCCAGTTCTTTTATAATATCTTCCGGCGATGACGCTCCATTTCTGATCAATTCAGCTGCTTTCAGAGCATAAAAACCTTGAGCCAGACAGCTGATCTCTGAGTCAAACGGGTATACTTCAATATTATCGACCATTGTATTCGCTGCAGCTGCACTGCTGAACGTTCCGCTAATTCCGCTAGAAAGATGAATACTGATCACCGCATCATATGTCTTGCCGAGCTCTTCATACAAAGCAACCAGCTCGCCGATCGCAGGCTGAGAAGTGGATGGAAGCTCTGTATGCTTTTTCACTTCTTGGTAAAAGCTTTTCCAGTCCATTTCTGTTTCTTCATGATATGTTTCATCCCCAAAAACAACCTGGAGAGGAATCATGTGTATATGATTTTGTTCACGCATTTCTTTGGGAATATATGCCGTACTATCTGTTACTACTGCAATATTCATAGCTTCGTTACCTGCCTTATCACTTTATGACTCTATTGTAAGGGAAACAGAAGCCTAAAAAAAGACCTGCCTCAAAAAGGCAAGTCCAATTTCATGCTATCTCATTTCTACCCAACCATTTTTAATGGCGACCACCACGGCTTGCGTCCGGTCGTTTACATTCATTTTTTGTAAGATATTGCTGACATGGTTTTTAACAGTTTTTTCACTGATAAACAATGATTCACCGATGCCGCGGTTGCTTTTTCCGTCTGCAAGCATTTGCAGCACTTCACATTCCCGTCTTGTTAAGATATGTAATGGTCTGCGAATCTCTGGATAGACCTCATGCTGAGGATGAGCAGAAACTCCGCTTGTTGCAAGACGTCGGAATTCGTTTACGAGGTTGTGAGTAACCTTCGGGTGAAGGTAAGAGCCGCCCTCGGCAACTACTTTAACCGCTTCAATTAGTGTATCAGCATCCATCTCTTTCAGCAGATAACCTCTTGCACCTGTTTTCAGGGCATGTGTTACATAATTCTCGTCATCGTGAATTGATAGAATAATTACTTTAGATTCAGGATACAGCTCTACAAGCTGCTTTGTAGCTTCCACGCCATTTACGTTCGGCATATTGATATCCATGATCACGACATCAGGATGATAGTGCTCAACGATACGAGCCGCTTCATCTCCGTCGTCTCCTTCCGCTACCACTTCAAAGGTAGGTTCAAAATCCAATATCCGCTTAACACCTTCACGAAATAACTGATGGTCGTCGATAATAACAATGTTTACTTTAGTCACAAGCCACGCCTCCTTGTATTATTGTTCTATATACTCTGGTATTCGGTCAATATGCCTTTTGGCTCTATTTTACAAATCATAGTCAAAGAGATAACGGAACCTTAATCATGATAAATGTCCCAAGACCTATTTTTGAATCTATAGTCATGGTTCCTTCCAATAAATCTACTCTTTCTTTCATTCCAAGCAAGCCGAATGATTTGTTTTTCTTCTCTTTCGCTTCCTTCAGGTCAAATCCTTTGCCGTTATCTTTTATCATTAAAATCACAAAATCCTTTGTAATCTCAACTTTGACTGTAATTTCTTCAGATCCAGAATGCTTTAACGCATTGGATACAGCCTCCTGTGCGAGTCTGAAGAGCGCAACTTCAAACTGAGGCGCGAGTCGTTTGTCCTCCGTATCGCCGATGCACTGAAAATGTATTTTCACCTTACCGTTATATTCTTCGGTTGTATATAGATATTTCCGCAAAGTTGGAATCAGGCCTAGGTCATCAAGGGCCATCGGTCTTAAATCATATATAATCCGTCTCACTTCGTAAAGAGCATTCCGCACATTTTGGCGGAGATTTTTGATTTCCTGGAATCCGTCTTCAGCGCCTCGGTCTCGGAAAATCCGTTCAATTAATTCCGATCTCATCATAACATTTGCCAGCATTTGTGCAGGACCGTCGTGAATTTCTCTCGAGACTCTTTTTCTCTCTTCTTCCTGCGCTTCAATAATTCTCAAGCCAAAATCCTGTTTTGCCTGCGCATCGGCAAGAAGCAGCCCAACCTCCCGAAGATCCTGATTCAGATAGTTCAGCACGACCGTAATCTGGCTCACTAGTGATTCTGAGCGTTCGATGATTTCCTGAAGGCCTAACAGTCTGCGTTCCAAATCGTCCCGGCGTTCGCGCAATTGCTTTTCACGCTGCTGGATCATCGTCAGTTCTACTTGCAGCTTATGGGCTTTTTCATAAGCATTGCGGATTTCTTCTTCACTGAATCTATGAAAATTGCGGCTGACCTCGGATAAACGGTTTCGCGCATGGCGGGTTTGCACTTCAAGTTTATCACCAAGCTCGATGACTTCATAAACCTGCTGTTTAATTTGTTTCAATTCTTCGACCAGCTGTTCATACTGCTGGCGTGACTGCTCCCCGATTTGAAAAACCTCATCCTTGCTCCCGTCAACGGTTTTCAGCATCTTCATCAAAATAGAATCCAGAACTTTGGAATCCATCTTTGTTTTATTCATAATTTCCCTCCGTCACGGTGTTGTCATATATTTTTATTATAAATGTAATTGATCTGCAAATTGTGTCGAATTATAATGAAAGAATGCGTATATTCTAGAAAAAAACAATTTTATGTACCTTCTTACTCTTTATGATAACAAAATACGCACAAAAATTCTAAAGACTGTACGAATTTGTATAGGCGGTCTTTTATGCTTAGCAGGGGGTCAGCAAGCATGCTGCACAGCTATTTTACTGTGAAAGAAGCAGGAGAACACGAGATTGTTATAGAAAAATCGCGTTTTATCTGTCATTTATGCCGTGTTTCTACCGAACAAGAAGCACAGGAATTTATACAGAAAATAAAGAAACAGCACTGGAATGCAACTCATAATTGCTCAGCTTACGTAATTGGCGAAAACGATCATATCCAAAAAGCCAATGATGACGGAGAACCGAGCGGCACCGCAGGAGTACCCATGCTTGAGGTGCTAAAAAAACGCGGACTTAAGGATACTTGTGCTGTCGTTACGCGTTACTTCGGCGGCATAAAGCTGGGAGCAGGCGGTTTAATCCGCGCTTATGGGAAGTCAGTGTCTGAAGGATTAAACCATATAGGTGTTGTAGAACGGAAGCTTATGAGGGTTATGCATACTTCCGCAGATTATACTTGGCTTGGCAAGATTGAAAATGAATTAAGGGAATCACCTTTTCTATTAAAAGAAATTCATTATGCAGAAAACGTAGAATTCGAAGCATATGTAGAAGAAAAAGAAACACAATCGTTTTCTGAGTGGATGACAGAGTTAACAAATGGAAAAAGTGATATTACAGAGGGAGAGTTGACGTATCTTGAAAAAGCCGTCAATCACATAAAGGAGACTGAATAATGGCTGAACGCGTTAGAGTGCGTGTGCGCAAAAAGAAAAAGAGCAAACGCAGAAAAATTTTAAAAAGGATTATGTTGTTGTTCGTCCTTGCATTATTGGTAGTTGTAGGTCTCGGAGGATATAAACTATATAAAACCATTAACGCTGCGGATGATTCATACGATGCGCTTTCCCGCGGAGATAAATCAAATCTTCGCAGTGAAGTTGTAGATATGAAGAAAAAACCATTTTCTATTTTATTTATGGGAATCGAAGATTACGCGACAAAAGGACAAAAAGGGAGATCTGACTCTCTTATTGTAGTTACCCTTGATCCAAAAAATAAAACCATGAAAATGCTGAGCATTCCGCGCGATACACGTGTGCAATTAGCAAGTGACACAACCGGCAGCAAAACAAAGATCAATTCCGCTTACAGCAAAGGCGGAAAAGATGAGACTGTTGAAACTGTTGAAAACTTCTTGCAAATCCCAATCGATAAATATGTAACAGTCGATTTTGACGGATTTAAAGATGTTATTAATGAAGTTGGCGGTATTGATGTAGATGTACCTTTCGACTTTGATGAAAAAAGCGATGTGGACGAAAGCAAACGGATTTATTTCAAAAAAGGCGAGATGCATTTAAATGGCGAAAAAGCCTTGGCGTATGCCCGCATGAGAAAACAGGATAAACGCGGAGATTTCGGCCGTAATGACAGACAGAAACAAATTTTAAACGCGTTGATCGATCGGATGTCCAGCGCAAGCAATATTGCAAAAATTGATAAAATCGCAGAAACAGCCAGTGAAAACGTAGAAACCAATATTCGCATTACTGAAGGTTTAGCCTTACAGCAAATTTACAGCGGCTTTACCAGCAAGAAAATTGACACGCTGTCAATTACTGGTTCTGATTTGTATTTAGGGCCTAACAACACGTATTATTTTGAACCGGATGCTGCGAATCTGGAAAACGTCAGAAAAACGCTTCAAGAACATCTAGATTATGTTCCTGATACGAGCAGTTCAAGCACTGACAGCTCCAGTACCGATGGCTCAACATCAGACAGCACTGGCAGTTCAAGCACTGACGGAAGCACTGCAACAGACGGCACTACGAGCGGAAGCGGCTACACAAATGACAGCAGCACAAGCTCAAACGGCACAACAAATTCAACAACTGACTCATCATATTGAAAAAAAGCCCGGTCCTTTAACGGATCGGGCTTTTTTGCGCAGAAAAAACACCGGCTCATAGTAGAACCGGTGTTTTTAATTTCTTTTCACAAGACGTTTATAGAATTTTGTAAATGGCTTAAAACGTTCATTCACGAGTCCCGTAACTTCTGCTATTATTTGCATAAATATAATTAAGATAAAGATAATAAACAGGGAAAGCCAAATTGTAGCGCTTTTCAGCACGATTGCACTGATGCTGAAAATAAATCCAATCAGGTAGATGACAATGACCGACATCCGATGTGAAAGGCCAAAGGCCATCAGCCTATGGTGAATATGTGATTTATCGGGCGCTGAAATCGGCTGTTTGTTTAGTATCCGTCTTATGATTGCAAATGTTGTGTCAAAAATCGGCACGCCTAATATAATAATCGGAATGACAATACTAAACAATGTTACGCTTTTATACAGCCCTAATAATGAGAGAATGGAAATGACATACCCTAAAAACAGTGATCCCGTATCCCCCATAAAGATTTTTGCCGGATGAAAATTGTAGAACAAAAATCCGAGCGTACTTGCGATAACAACTAATGAAAGTGACAGAATGAGTACTTTTCCGCCAGATAGCGCCATAACTGCAATCGTGGACAGGCCGATAACAGAAAGACCTGCCGCAAGGCCGTCCAATCCATCAATCAGGTTCATCGCGTTTGTGATGCCGACAATCCATAATACAGTCAGCGGATATGCCATCCAGCCCAATTCAAATCGCTCAGCTAAAAAAGGTACTGAGAAAAAGTCCATTTTTAAGCCCGTGCTTACAATCATAATAGCTACGGCTAATTGAATGATAAATTTAACTTTTGCGCTTAATTGATATTTATCGTCAAGAATTCCCAACACAATAATGATAAATGCCCCGACTGTGATAGCCGTCATTCTTGTTTCTGTGTATATACCGGATACAAGCACACCTGTAACCACCCCGATAAATATGGCCAGCCCGCCCATTCGGGGCATGATTTTATCATGTACTTTTCGATTGCCGGGCTGATCAACTGCACCTATTTTAATCGCAATCCTTTTTACGATTGGGGTTATGATTAAAACCGTTAGCAGCGAGACAATAAACGCAACAACAATGCGAATCATGCGTTCGTCAAGCATAAAGAAGTCTCCTTTGGAATTATATGAAGTCTTTATTTATATAGAGAACCGTTCCTTCCATTATACCTTCTCCTTAGTTATTATAACAAGCTTCATCAAAAAGAAACACGTATAATCAAAAAACGCGCATCCCAATTAAAGGACTACGCATGTTTTTGAATGCCTGTATATTTCATGATTTGTTTGAATAAAACATTCCAGTCTTGTGTGCGGGCAATGTTTCGCCGCATCTCTTTGTATGTCTCGTCTCCGTCTTTTTCAAGCACTTTCTCGCACGCAGCTATAAAATCATTATGGTCATTGCCTTCCATATATTCGTAAATATACGGCTTTTGCATTTTAGAAGTTGACGGAAGGTTAGAGCCGACGACCGGCTTTCCTGCTGCTAAAAATTCAAATAGCTTAAGCGGGAAAACCGCTTGGTTATAGGATGACTTTTTATAAGGCATAATACCGACATCAATCAGTTCCATAAAGTGCGGAACTTCTTTCGGATCTGCCGGCCCCGTCCATATCACATTGGAAAGCTTCAAAAGCTCTTGAAACGCTGTGTCACCATTGGTGGCGTCCGGGCCGACCCATAAAAATGTCCAATCAGGTTTTCTCAGAGCTGCTTCTTCAATCAATTTAAAATCCAACTTTGGTTTAATCCCGCCGATAAACCCCAGTACAGCCCCTTCTCTTCCCTGCAAGATGCTTCGATCGGGAACCGCTTTATGTTCTGAAAACAGGTCATATTCAACACCGTTTTCAACGGTATGAACTTTTTCTTGTCCCGCTGTCAGCTTTTTGTCAACTTCATTGTGCAGGTACTCCGATGAACAAGTAATGGAATCGGCACGCTCGATAATTCGCAGCTCCGCTGTTTTGATGACTTTCCGCCTGAACTCGGAAAGCATATTGGAACGTCCGCTGATCGGCGCCGCCCACAAGTCACTGCAATCATAAATCACCTGATCCCAAGGATACAGTGAAGACAGCAGCGGGAATCCGGGAAACGTGTACCATAAGCAGCAGCGTTCACCTCTGGCTGAAGCGGATTTCAGCTCTTCTAATAAAGGTGAGAGCTTATGCTTATAAAACACATCGGTATAGCGTCCGAAGCGAAACATTTTCTTTTGCAGTAAGTCCTTTACGGCAAACTGCCGGATGCCGGATTGAACTTGCTGAAATTCCATCCTTTGGGTGCGCGGAGCCGGGCAGACCCAGATGACTTCCTTTGTTTCTTCCTGAGCAGCTAAAAATTCAGCCAATCGATGCCGTCTGTACCTCAATTGATCTTTTCCCCATTCAGCAGTAGCCACGATGACGTGAATCATTGCTTTTGTTTCCACCTTCATCACCTTTTCTCTCTGTTTGCGGTTACAGTCTTTTTTTCACCGCGTTTTTCGCATATTGAACAAAACACCATGTCGCTTTCATTAAATGGAGCCTTTCGATCTCTCTGTAGACAAACCATGTTTTTTTTGCAGCCTTCCATTTGTTGCTTGAAATCGAATTATTGACAAGCCGGTATTCAGCTAAACACTCATTCATTCCGTATGCTGTAAAACCCTTTTTTAAAAGAGACAGCCATGTTGCCAAGTCTTGCCTCGTTCTAATATTCGGCATTTGGATCTGTCCCGTCTGTTCCCTGTCAATCATCACCGTTAGACAGCCGATAATGGTATTTTTAAGAGCATCATCATATGTCAGGCTTTCGGGAGCATGAATGAATTTATCCATCGGCACCCCGTCCTGCGACATTAAACTGTAGCCTGTAAAGGAAAACGCACAGGACCGCTCCATCATAAAATTAAGCTGCTTTTTCAGTTTGTCTTTTTTCCATTTGTCATCACTGTCCAAAAATGCCACATAGCGTCCTTGTGCATGTTCCAGCGCTTTATTTCTTGCTATCGCGGCTCCGCTGTTCTCTTCCAGAAAGATCACATGAATTCTTTCATCTATCTTCTCATACTGCTTTAAAATGTCGCGTGAGCCGTCCGTTGAGCAATCGTCCACGATAATCATTTCCCAATGAGGGTGGCTCTGATCTAACACTGAATGAATCGTGTCTTCAATATAGTCACGCGCATTATAAGAAGGTGTAATGACAGATACGAGAGGTTTCCAGTTGGTCATGATCACATCTCCATCGTATGATTTTAAAAGGACTCTCTGAAAAATTCAGGAATGACAACGAACATAAAGGCAATCGTGATGCCGATCAGAACACCCAGAACCGCTTTCTTTTTCGGGGACATTCCTCCGCCTGATGCCTCACTTACGGTTTCAGAATCAACGGCACTGGCCGCTTTCAGATTAAGCTGTGTGTTTTTCAGCTCATACAAAAATCTTTCTTTATCCACCTTGGAATCCTCGCTCACCGTTTCACCTTCCAGCGCATCTATGCTGCGGCGGATGACGGCTTCTCTTTCCTCAAACAGCTTTTGGTCGTTTTTGAGAAAGGTGGAGGAAACAGCGTTTAACACCGATTCGGTTCTTTCCTGATCCTGGTCGGCATAGCTCAAAGACAGTAAAGACTTAGACTCCGATTTCACGGTGAGCTTCTCTTTGATCTCCGCAAGATCTTCATCTTTTTCGTCAGGAAGCGCCTCCTTCAAAAAAGCATCACTCCTCAGCAGGAGCGGAATCTCTTCTGTACTGTTATAAACCGGATGATCATAGCTCCCCACAGCTAAAGTAACCTCAGCTGTATAACTCTTTTTATCCGCGATTTGGGACGGCAGTATATATCCCGCCGCACCTAAAATAAGCGGCACTAATATAATCCAGATGATATTTTTCTTTATGCGCCGGGCTAATCTTATCACTATATCCTTCATATAAGTCTCCCTGCTTTTTTGTAGTCTGTTTACCGGTATATGGGCTCAAGCTGCTGCCTGGATCGCCTTAAGACATTCACCGCAGCGATGACGAGCGCCAGAAATACCCAATGGAAAAATAAATTTGAGACAGAGCTTGGGCTGATGCTGGATACCAGGAAACTGACCATAGCTGTGATGAGCCCTTCTGTGATCAGTTTTGACTGATTTTCCATTTTTCTTTCATAAAACTTGTAAAGCACCCACATCAGGTATAAATAAATGGCCAGATAGCCGAGCATGATAAGCAAGCCGAAGTTTGCCAGAATCTCTACCAGCCAATTGTGCACCTCTGTCACATTGTCAGTATCATATAAAGCATGATGCTCAAGATAATAAGACACATTGCCTGCGCCCACTCCGAATCCGTATGAGTCAAGGAAGAAGTGCCATGCGTTTTTTAACAGATTGGCTCTGGCCACATTGGACGGAAGCGTCTCTTGGAATGAATGAGACGTCTGAGGAGCCAGGAACAGCTTCCAAAACACTGCGAAAATCCGGCTGGCAAAAAGAGCCGCAAAGACCGCAATTCCTGCTGCCGACAGCCAAATAGCGATTTTTTTCAGAACAGGCGGCAAGACAATAAAAATGTAGACAGCTATTCCCGCAAAAACGCCCAGCAGGCTGGCTCTGGAACCAGTCGCAAAGATTAAATACAATGCACCAAGCGAGAGCAAAAGGCCAATTCCCTTTAAGTAACCGTTCTTTATGTTTTTCACCATTGCGATGTAAAAAAAGAAACTGATCGACAAAAATGTCGCAAAATCATTTTGATTAAAGAAGACTGAGGTCGGATAATGCTGCTTATATTCCGGTCCGCTGTACAAAGTCGAACTCGGGAGATGATGATGCGTGATATGATTGTAAAAACCGATGATCATCAGAAATACCGTCATCACCAGCCAGATGGAATAAATAATCATCAGACGTTCCATTTTTTGCACATATATCACAATAAGATAAATAAAAAATATCCCCATCGCCAGCAGTGCTAAATATTTCAGACCGTCTGTAACTGATTTGGCCCATAGCAAGGAAACAAGGCCATATAAAAACCAAAAGGCGAAAAAGAGCAAAATCCCTTTTACTTGCAGCCCGCTCCACCTTTCAATATGTGTTCGGCTCCGCAGTACCCCCACAAGATGGAGGCAGCCGGCGGCAATGAGCAAAAGCCGATAAAGAAACAAACTAAAGAATCCAAGATGAATCGCGAAAAAAGCATTATTTAAAAAAGTGCAGGCAATCAAAATATAGATGACGGCCATAAACAGCTGTTCTTTTGTTGTAAATGATGCTGCAAGTGTCAGCCCAAACAGACCGATAGCCAATACAGCGAGAACGGCAGCCATCTGCATAAGACCTGTATCTGTGCGGATGGCTGCCAGCAATAGGACGATCCCCAATATGACAGCGGCCAGTAACGCAAGCGTATGAACCGCTGAACGTTTGATACTCACATGCTTAACCCCTTTCCTGATGTTTCAGGAGCCGGCGGCCGAGCCTAAGCAGCCGGCACTTCAAACAAGTAACCCTTTTTCTTTTTATAAATTGACACTCCCCAAATCCTTAGCCAGTTCTTCCATTGGCAAAGCCGGAAAGTAGCGGTCGGAAGGTTCTGTTCCCCGAACCGCAGGACGGCCGATGGAGTGATAAATGTATCCCGCAGCCTGCATTTCTTCGAGTGAAAATATATTTCTGCCATCGATGATGATTGGCTGTTTTAAAAGCATTTTTGCTTTTAGAAGCTCCATTTCTTTTACTTCCGGCCAATCGGTCAAAATAAGGCATGCGTCGGTTCCCTCCATCGCAGCATACACATCTGTGTAATACTCGGTCTGGTCACCAAGGACGGCTGATGCCTCCGGAATGGCAATCGGATCATATGCTTTCACTTGTGCGCCCAGCTGCTGCAGCATTGGAATGATATCGAGAGCTGGAGCGGACCTCACATCGTTTGTATTCGGTTTGAAGGCCAATCCGAGCACGGAAATGGTTCTCCCTTTTATGCTTCCCATCACAGTTAAGAGCTTATCTACAATGTGAACGCGCTGCTTTTCATTTGTCTCAATGACGGCTTCTATGAGCTTAAATGGATAGCCGGCCGTTTTGGCAATTTGAAGCAGTGCGGTTGTATCCTTAGGAAAGCAGGAGCCGCCAAACCCAATACCCGCTTTCAAGAACTTTCTGCCGATCCGGCTGTCGAGCCCGACGCCGTCAGCAACTTTTGAGACGTCCGCGCCGACTCGCTCGCAAATGTTCGCGATATCGTTAATAAACGAAATCTTTGTAGCCAAAAATGCATTTGCAGCATATTTAATCATCTCTGCACTTTCTAAATTCGTTTTAATAACAGGGGCATGAAAAGGCTGATGCAGTTCCTCTATGATGGAAGCGGCTTTATGACTGGTTGATCCAATGACGGCACGCTCCATATTCATCGTGTCATGAATCGCTGATCCCTCCCGAAGAAATTCAGGGTTGGATACAACATCAAAGGAGTATCTTCCCTTCGAAGCTTTTTGAATGATAGATTGAACCAGTTTTCCGGTACCGACTGGGACTGTGCTTTTATTGACAATGATTTTGTAGCCGGTGAGATGTTCACCGATCGTTTTCGCAGCCGCTTTGACATACGTTAAATCAGCTTCGCCTGTTTTAGACATCGGGGTCCCGACTGCAATATAAATAATGTCTGATGCCCGAATGGCAGACGGAATATCGTTAGTAAAAGACAGACGCTGTTCTAACACATTTTTTTCAACTAAATCTGCAAGCCCTGGTTCATAGATTGGGATTACTCCGTTTTTCAGACTTCTGATTTTTGATTCGTTGATATCACAGCAAATCACTTTATTTCCGATTTCCGCAAAGCAGGTGCCTGATACGAGTCCTACATATCCTGTTCCAATGACAGCAATTTTTTTCACAGCCCTCATCCCTCTCCTGTAAATTCATCTTCCTATTTATATTGGTCGCAGTTACTTACGATTAAACAGGTGTTGTCAGAACCATCTGATACTGATCATGCAGCGCCCTGGCATTTTTCCCGGCGTCATATTGAGTGTGAATGATTTGATATAATTCATCTGCCACTTCCGGCTGCCATATTTGATCTTGTGCGTATAAAGAGATCGTGTTTGCTAAGGCTTGAGCTGATTTCGGTTCAATCAGCAAATGCCGGTGCTTTCCGAATAATGAAGCCACTCCACCGACATCTGTACAGATGACAGGAACCCGCAGTGCCAGCGCCTCGATCACAACTGTCGGCATTCCTTCGCTATAAGAAGGGAGCACAAACATATCTGCGGCGAGCAAATACTCTCTCACCCTGTGATTCGGCACTTGGCCTGTTACAATATGTCCCTTTTGCATCAGCAAAGATTTTGCGGGGCCGTCTCCCACAAAAACAGCTCGAGGCGCTTCCTCCATCATCTCAATGGCTTCTGACAATTCAAAAATGCCTTTTTCCTTAACGAGCCTGCCCACATAGACAGCAAGGCGCTGGTCAAGCGGGAGCCCAAGGTTTTTTCTGATTTCTTCTTTTGTCTGATCATTTTCCTGAAAACGGCTGAGCTGTATGCCGATCGGCAAAACCGTACTGTCAAAGCCAGAAAGTTTTTTGGTTTCTTCCTGAAGCTTTTCGCTGACTGTAAGAACTGCGGATGCGGAACCAACCGCAGTTTTGAAGGCTTTAAACGCGCCTTTGCTGTAGTGAGGATAGACATTCACATCACTTCCATGCAAAGTTAAAATATACGGAATCCCGATTGTCTTTGACACGACTGCCGCAGCCCCGCCCGACGGCATAGCAAAGTGCGCATGGATCAGATCAGGGTTCAAGTCATGCTGTTTAATGGTTTTTAAAACAGCTGCCCCAATGCGCCCGTGTGGCTGGGCCCATTTCAGCTGGCCGGGAACAGCGGGATAGAAAGGCCGGTAAACCGGGATTCCTTTCCGTATCTCATATTCTGGTCTGGCATCCTTTTTTCGGTATACCTTTTTCAGCATACGGACAGGCGCAGGGTGAAAAGGTCTTGGACATATCACGGTGATATCCAGCCCGAGCTTCAGCAGCTCTTGCACCTGTGTTTCATGAAACACTCCCTCGCCGGGTTTCAGACTGCTTGGATATACGCTTGTGATCCACAAAATCTTCATGACAAACGTCCTTTTCTTAGTAGTTTGCTTTTCATCTGAGGGTACGCTTTACCCAAAAGAAAGAGATAGCAGAGCGCCCCGGCCGCCACCGAAATTGCCAGCCTCATTTCCGCCTGCATGCTGAAGCGTTCTGTTCCTAAACTCGCGCCGAATGCGATAACGGCCATACCCGCTGTGATCAGAAACGGCTTCATAACGGCTTTAAAATAAGCTGAAAGATTGAGCTTAATAACATATGCCAGCAGCCAGCGACCGATTAGAAAATTGAAAACGCTGATGACGGCATATACCCAAGCGACAGTCAGAAGATTGCCCGTCTGAACAGCTGCAAACAGCGACAAACCATACAGCAGCATGACGCCGGAGTCCCAATAAAAAGCCAAATCCGCCCTTCCTTTAGCAAGAAGCACAGAACCATTCGGATTCATCAGCACCCTGAGTATCCCGACGATGGCAAGAACATTCAGAACAGGGACAGCAGCAAGCCATTTTTCTCCGAAAACAGCTGCGATAAAGGCGTCTGACACGGATACGAGCCCGATTAACAGCGGGAACGATACAAGCGCAAGCATTTTTGTCATATTCAGAAAGCCTTCTCTGATCACGCTGTTTTCGTATTTGTTTTTGGCGAAAATGGGAAACGCGACCCGTGTCACAATCGGATTAATTTTCAAAACCGGAATGGTGACAATCTGGTAGGCAAGATTATAAATGCCCAGCGCTTCGGCACCGATAAACCGGCCGATTAAGATCATATCGATGTTCGCTCCCAGCCTGTTCACAAGACGGGATGAAAGCTGAAAGGCTCCAAAGGAGAAGAACTCTTTCATTCCCCTTAGATCAAAAACAAAGGATGGACGCCATTTTTTTTGGTATACAGCCCAGAATAAAATCCCTTTACTGGACTGCAGCAGCACCTGAGAAACCACGTACGCCAAAATCGCATCCGTCATAAAAACCGCTATCGCTAAATATCCGAAGGACAATACATTTGAAAAAATCTCTATTTTGCTTAACGTATTAAATTGCAGCTCCTTCTGCAGCATATACTGGTACTGCTGTCCGATCGGAGCTACCAAAAACATAATCCCCAAAATCCTGATGAGAAACACTAGCTCTTCTCTTTGATAAAATCCCGCAATGACGGGACTGCACACATATAAAAGCACAAACAGCAAAATGCCGGTCATAATGTTCAGCCAATACAATGTTGACAGCTGGCGCTCCGTGGCGTCATCTCTTTGAATTAACGCGGCGCCAAAACCCATATCAAGCACAATCTGGGCGAATATTGTAACCGTTGTGATCATGCCGACGAGTCCAAATTCCGTTAAGGTCATCATATTTCCAAGCAAGGCAAACTGAACGATTTGAATGATTGTAATACAGATTGTTGAAACACTTGTCCACTTTGCGCCGCTCATGATTTGTTTTGTAATACTTGGCATCATATTCCCTACTTCTTTTTAAGCTCAGTTTGATGGCGAATGCAGATGTTTATCTTGCACCATCACCTGTCAAGACTACTTTACAAGTTTTTAACATAATTTTTAATTCCAACATGAAAGTCAGATTGCGAATGTAATATAAATCAAATATAAGCTTTTCCTTCGGCGTCATGTCGTAACCGCCGTTCACCTGCGCCCAGCCGCTCAATCCCGGTTTGACAGCCAGACGCTGTGTAAACCCCGGAATCTCATTCTGGAACTTTTCCGTAAACACTGGACGTTCCGGGCGAGGTCCAATCATGCTCATATCGCCTTTCAGCACATTAAACAGCTGAGGAAGCTCGTCAATTCGCGTTCTTCTGATAAATGCTCCAATTCGTGTCACCCGCGGATCCTGCTTCTGCGCCCAAACCGCCCCAGACTTCTCGGCATCTATTTTCATGGAACGAAGCTTATAAAGCTTAAAAGGTTTCCCGCCTTTTCCTACACGCTCCTGCGTATAGATGGCAGGCCCCGGCGTCTCCAAACAAATCAATATTGAAAATACCGCAATCATTGGCAGCGCAACCACCAATCCAATCAGCGCAAACCAAATATCCATCACGCGCTTTACTGCCAAATAACGAGCCGTTTTTTCAGATAATGCAAATGATGCTTGCTGCACTGAGAATTCGCGACTCACATTCATGCTTTTTTCTGCACCCACTGACACACACCTCACGATTTGTTTGGGATGTTATGATGACCTATGCCAGTCAGTTTAGCAGACGGATGTTAATTGGTTGTAAATGGATTGTTAAGAAGTGTGAATTTGTTATTTTTTCTGACATTTCTTTGTTAACTTTTTATTGTTTTTGACACTTTTTTTAAAAACTAAGCATTTTGTATAAAAAAAGAGACAAATCGTTTTACATCGATTTGTCTCTTCAATAGAAGCATTTTAATATTGAAAGTAAAATTTTGATTTAGAGGTTGTCAGCTTGTATTGAACCTCAACCGTTTTTCTAAAAAACAACATAAAGCTTTGTTCCGCACTCTTTTTGTCTAGGATAATCGCTTGATTATCCTCTTTTGCACTGATTTTATTATTTGATGTATTTATCGCAAATTCAACTAATTGCTGATCTTTTTTAACATTAGACAATTGGTCAAGCAAACCCTGAACATTTATCGTTAATTTAGTGCTATCAGGCTCTAAATCAACACGTTTTATCGGCAATGAGATTTCAGACTGGCCGGTATTTACAATAATTTTTGAATGATTTGGCAGACAGATTTGTTTACCGCTAAAAATAAATGATAAATCTTTTGTTTCTGTTTCATAAGAAAGTTCAGCTTCTGTATAGGCATGTTTCTTTATATCAATCGAAAGATTATCATAATTCATTGTAAAATATGGTCTGGCGCTATAGACAAACAAAGCATTATGACCCAGATACATAGCTTTTGTTGAATATTTGTAAGAAGCTCGATTATTCCCTACTCTTGCTCTAAGTTTGTAGCTGTCTACTGATGATTCAATGAAGAAATCCCAAACTCCTAAATCTTCTTCAGCAGATGCAATCTCATCAAACAGACATTCAAATGCAAATGTTGAATTATCAAATGAAACTGGCGAAATATACTTCTCCGCCTTAGTATTGCGATGAACAAATACGCCAGTAAGAGATTGGTTTTTGTTCGTTTCATCATCCAACAATTTGTGTTTAATTGTTCCTTGAATGCTGAGCATACGGTCACTAAATTCAATATTCTTCAGATAATGTTCAAGTTTGTTTTTATAATTTACTTTTAATAGCTCTTCAGAAACTTGATAACGCTCTAAGCTAGGGTAACGTGCAATAAGATTACCTTCATGCACCGTACAGAACTTTTTGATGTCTTGTTCCTCACGCTCATACTGGGTTAACCCTTGTAAATCATTATTCCGAATAAAAAGAAGCCGTAATTTGATATGCGGTAATAAAAACTGATCAGCCTCTTCAGGTACTGCATGAATAAATGATGAGAGATATTGAAACCATTCTGCTCTTTCTTTCTCATTTTTCATTTTGATCGTGACATTTTTTGTCCGAGAGAAATCGAAATGCCTATTTAAAAATACTGCCATCAGCTTAATTTTTCTCTCTTCTTCCAAATCACTTTCTTTGATTGCAGAGATAATATCTTCCATTGCTCCATAAAAATTTTCTGGAGGAACATAAGCAACACTCATATGTTCGCCGTCTCTTTTGACCAGATAGTAATAATCATAGTCAGCTGAAACAGATATCTTCTTTGCTTTCAGATAAGCATTCATCGTGAAGACTTGATCCTCTGCTGCTTTTATGTGAGTAGGAAACGTTAAGTGATTCTCTTTTAAAAGTGAAGCTTTAAATAGTTTTTGAGGTCCAAGGGTAAAAACGATTTTGGAATCAACCAAATCAACATCCGGATTTGTTTCCTTAAACATCGATTTCGGTACTCCTCTTCCGTTTATCCCTTTTAATTTTCCTAAAGTAATATCAGATTGATTCTCTTTTGAAAAATTATACCATCTCAATAATGCTTCACTGCCTAAATAATCATCGGAATCAACAAATAAAATGTACTCACCTTTGGCAATTTTTATTGCGTCATTCCGCGGAGCACCTGGTCCGCCTGAGTTTTCCGTTCTTTCAACAACAACAATGTTTTCATATTTCTGTTTATATTGATTCAATATGTCTAAAGACGAATCCGTAGATTTATCATCGACACATATAATCTCATAATCCTCTTTAGGCATTGTTTGATTAACTAAGCTGTCAAGACATTCAGAAATAAGATCTTCAGAATTATATACAGGTATAGCAATGCTTATTTTCATCGATTACCTCACTACCCTACTGGGTCAGAATAAATATTTTGATTCATTTCATTATAGCAAAAACAAATATCAAAAAAAATATACCTAAGTTTAAATTATGTTAAACTTTTACAAGATAGGCTCATTTCAAATTCATTTTATCGTATAAAAAAGCTTGCCAGCAATTCCTGATAGGTTTGCCGACAAGCCGTATCCAAGTAAGTACTTATCTTTCTAGTAATAGCCGATAATTCCCTCATATATCGCTTGCGCTGCTTTTTCTTGGTATAAAGCACTCTTTAACTTACTAGCGTCATTTGCATTTGATATGAATGCCAGCTCCACTAAACTGCTTGGCATCGTCGACTCTCTGATCACATGGAAGTTTCCGATTTTCACGCCGCGGTTTTGAGTATTCAGCGCTTTATAGAGCCGGTTTTGTATTTCTGTCGCAAGGCGTTTACTGTTGTCTGACTCATACTTTGTATAATAGTATGTTTCTGTTCCAGTAGCAGCCGGGCTCGCTGAATTGGAGTGAATACTTACAAACAGGTTTGCATTGTTGCTTTTGGCTTTTGCAACACGTTCAGAAAGCTCTAAGAATACGTCCGTTGATCTAGCCATAATCGGTATAGCTCCACCTTTAGAAAGTTTGCTGTTTACGAGCTTTGCAACGGCAAGGTTAACGTCTTTCTCCTTTAATCCGTTCCCGACCGCTCCGCTGTCGTATGCTCCGTGTCCAGCATCTACAAATACCTTTTTACCTACCATTACATTTTTCAGCTGGTTGACAACATTTGTTGTAACTGAAATGGTTCCCCCAAGTACAGTGAACGTATTCTTGCTATTTGACCCAATGGCTGCTCTTGTAGCAGTCGGCAGTGAACCGGCATCCGTAAATAACATCGGACGATTTTGCTTGGCCGCCAGGACAGAACCCGCTAAAGCATCGGCATATGTATAGCCATTGCTGACAAAAGCGGCTTTTGATGAAGAATAATACTTTTTCGCTATGTTTGCAGCGACCTCGAAACGGCTGTTTCCGCCGATTCTTGTTGGAGAAGGAAGCTGGCTGTAAACACTTTTTGAGACACTGATTTCACCACCGACTACAATAGTCGATGACGTTCCTTTACTGCTCATCGCATTTTTTGTCGGTGTCGGGATTGAGCTTGCCGTTGTTAACAAAATCGGAATTCCGTTGCGTGCAGCATAAGAACCGATTGCCAGACTGTCAGCATATGCCGTTCCATTGGCGATGACTGCTTTAGAATTTGAAGACAATTTCTTAGATATATTTTGGGCAACCTCATAGCGGCTTCTTCCGCCAATACGTTCCACTGTGGAAACACCCAGGTTTTTCATTTCATTTACAACATTGTTGGAAACACTGATCGTTCCGCCAATTACGATGACCTTGCTCGGTTTGAGCTGGCTGATTCTGTTTTTAGTCGGCGCAGTCAGTTTAGATGATTCAGTTAATAGAATAGGAGCATTGTATTTATAAGCCAGAGGAGCTGCAGTTAATACATCGGCATAGGCTGTTCCATTCGCCACAACAACTGTGCCCGCGCTGCTCCAGCCTTGTTTTGAAACATTCACAGCAACTTCATATCTGCTTGCCCCATCCAGTCTTGTGACAGAATTGGCCGCAAAAGCATCTGGTACAAACAACACGACTCCTAATATCAGGATTGGTATGCTTTTAAGAAAGATCCGCAAAGATAGTCCCTCCAAAGATTGATAATGATTCATACATCAAATAACGAACGAAGGAGGCAGCAGCGCCTCCCTGAACTTCTATCAATCTTTTAATAGCTTGATAGAATCGTTCCCGGATAGTAAAAACTTAAAATCGTTGTATATGATTGCCCGGCAGCAGCTCTGGCATTGGCCCCGTACTGACTCATGCCTATACCGTGTCCGTAACCTTTACCGCTAATGATAAAAGCACTTGTATTGCTTGAGACAGACGCATATGTACTCTTCATATTTGAAGCGCCAAGCATTGTTCTAAGCTGTGTCGTCGGTACAGAAATTGTCGCTGTTTTTTCACTCAAACTTCCATTCGAAAGGATGTAACCATTTGATTTCTCTTTTGCGAAATATGAAAATGTTACATCTGCTGTTTCCGGACGCTGGCCGGCTGTTTTTGCCGTGCTGAATTTCACACTGGAAATTTTCGTGATTTTGATAGACTCGGCATTGCTGTATTTATTTTTAATAAACCAGCTTTTCAAACCGCTTAAATAAGCAGAGTTTGTTTCATTTTTAGAGCTCCACCACGATCCCGGGCTTTTCAGATTCAGACTGCTTTTATCCAGCTGAGTTTTGTTTAATGACAGGGACCAGCTGATTTGCGGGTCGTACGTATCTTTTTTGGCGATTAAATAAGGAAGCTGGCTGCTCCAGACCTCGCTACTTGCTTCTGTATATCCGCCGTTACTTGATGAATACGTAGCTGAAATCAAATTCCCATTGTATTTCAAGACTTTTCCTCTTGTAGATTCTACCACTTCAGAAGTCTTCGAATTCCAGTCATAGCCGCCGTATACCTGAAAAGCAGTAGTATCCTTCACTTCTTTTCCGGCCGAGCTGATGGAATAGGTTCTCGCTGCGACAGCTTGAGCCTTTAGCGCCTCTTTCTGCCAGCTTGCCGGCATTTCGTGCGGAACAACACCCTTTAAATAATCCTCAAAAGGGATATCCACGTTGATCGGGCGAACGTACTTGCCGGACTCAATCGTAAATTTCATGTTTCCGAGATACGGCGTTCCATTCAAGCTAATAGAATTTGTTGTTGCGTATTTTTTAGGCTTTGCGGTAAAAGAAGTGCCCAAAGTTTTAATGGCAGTGCTGTTTTTATAGAGTACTAGGTTCCCGCCGGACAATTTAACTGAATAACCTGTCCCCGCAAAGGTATCAGCCAGGTTATTTTTGAGCGAATCACTGATGGAGATGCTTCCTCCAAGCAGAGCAAATGACTGTGTCCCTTTTTCCGCCACTACATCAGCGACTGGTGACGGCAGGCTGCCGGATTCAACAAGCAATAAAGGACTTCCCTGCTTTGCTGCAAGCACAGATCCCGTCAATGCATCCGCAAAGGTTTGGCCGTTCGACATGAAAACCTTTGTCGCTTTCATATTTAATTCTTTTACGATATTGGCAGATACTTGATAACGGGAAACCCCGCCAATCCGTTTCACAGTCGCTTGTTTTTTTAATGTGGTTTCCACGCCAGTGCTGACACTCAACGGACCGCCGACGATTGTAACCTTGCTCGGAATTTTATAATCGCTGCGGATGTTATTGTCTCCCGCAAGTAATATCGGATAACCGTTCATTGCAGCATATGGCGCAATTGACAGGGCGTCTGTAAAGACCATGCCGGTTGCCACTACAGCTTGACTGTAATTCCCCATGCGGTTGGCGATGTTTTTAGAAACCTCATAACGGGTAGCCCCGCCAATCCGATCAATAGAACCATATTTTTTCAATGTGTTTTCTACATTTTTAGAAACGCTTATTGTCCCGCCAATAATGAGGATATTATCAGGGTTTAATTTCGCAATTTCGCTTTCTGTTTTAGGTGTTAAAGAATTCGCATCTGTTAACAGAATCGGAGCATCGTATTTTTTAGCCAGCGGTGTTGCTGAGAGCGCATCCGCAAAGGCATCTCGGTTCACAATGACTACAGTTGTAGGGTTTGTCCAGCCCGCTGAAGCAACATTATTGGCAACATCAAAACGAGTAGCTCCCCCATACCGCTCTGTATCTGCAATTCTTGAACCAGAGATCTCATAACCGCCTGTTATATCCACATCCAGACTTGACTTACTGCCTACATAATTACTCAGCTTTACCGAAATGGTTTTATCAGCGGCTTTTGCAGACTGCATAAATGCCGGACATGCAAAAGCCGCTGCAGTGACTGACGATAGAAGCAAAAGCTTCATTTTTTTCAAAACATGTAAACCCCCTAAGAAGTTAAATTACTTCGTCTCTAAATCTTTAAGCTCTAGGACGCCATTTGTTCCTTTAGTATATTTGACAACAACTTTTTGTCCTTCTGAAATGCTGTTCATTTTGTCCTGAAGGTCTGAACCAACCTGAATCGAAGTTTCTTTACCATCAATAGTGACTGCAATCGTATGGCTGTCTGCTAAACCGGCAAACGTGCCTTCCTTCGTTACAGTCTCTTCAGCAGCCGAATCCTGGCTTTCTGAATTTGTCTCTGAACCTGTTTTGTTCTCAGCTGTGCCACAGGCAGATAAAAGAAGCAGCATTGAGAACATTAAAATAGCGATTTTTTTCATTCCTATATCACCTCTCCTCTTTTTATCGACAATTTTAAGCTTATTTTAAGATTTCTTTCAAAACAACGAAAATTTTTTGCGGATTTTCTTAAATTACCGAAACATTTGTTACAAGCCGTCGTCTATTGTAAAGAATCAGACAAATTTTAGTTGTTTTCAAATATTAAGAAACTTATAATCGAACTAGATTACAAAAAAGTGAGGACATTATTTATGAGAGTTGAAAAAAGAAAGAAAAAGAGAAAGGTTTTACTTGTCATTTTAACCATACTGGCAGTGTTCGTCCTCTGTACAGGCGGTTATGCATACTACTTATGGCATAAAGCCGCTTCAACCGTGGCAAGTATTCATGAAAGTATTGATAAATCCAAAAAGAGAGATACAGAGGTTAATATCAATAAAAAAGACCCGTTTTCTGTTTTAATTATGGGGGTGGATGAACGTTCAGGCGATAAAGGACGCGCCGATACGCTCATTTATATGACCGTTAACCCAAAAACGAACACCACAGATATGGTCAGTATTCCCCGTGATACGTATACAAAAATTATCGGAAAAGGCACGATGGATAAAATCAACCATTCGTACGCATATGGCGGTACACAAATGACAGTTGACACGGTTGAAAACTTCCTCGATGTTCCGGTCGATTATTTTGTAAAAGTCAACATGGAAAGCTTTAGAGACGTGGTTGATACACTCGGCGGCATCACAGTTAACAGCACATTTGCGTTCAGCTATGACGGTTATTCATTCGGCAAAGGAGAAATCACACTGAACGGAAAAGAAGCATTAGCGTATACACGAATGAGAAAAGAAGATCCAAGAGGAGATTTCGGACGTCAGGACCGCCAGCGCCAAGTGATCGAAGGAATCATTAACAAAGGGGCAAATATTTCTTCCGTTACAAAGTTTGGAGATATGTTTAAGGTTGTTGAAAATAATGTGAAAACCAATTTGACGTTTGATAATATGTGGGATATCCAGTCCGATTACAAAGGCGCCCGAAAACATATCAAGCAGCACGAACTGAAAGGCGAAGGCACAAGAATCAATGACGTCTATTACTATAAAGCAGATGAGAGCGAGCTAGCTGACATCACAAATGAACTGAAAGAAAGCTTAAAAAGCTAAAACAAAAAGAAGCTTCGCACCTATGGGGACTGACCCCATAAGATGAGACAAATAAAAAACACCTTCAAGTTTGAAAACGGATGATTGTTAGCCGAAATTAGA
>NZ_JALNTO010000008.1:0-170006 GCF_023161785.1 Bacillus sp. 2CMS4F | reverse complement strand
CATTGGGCTATAGCCAAGCGGTAAGGCAACGGACTTTGACTCCGTCATGCGTTGGTTCGAATCCAGCTAGCCCAGTCTCACTTTTTTATATCAATTGCATATAATGTATTAAGTCCCTTAAGATGCGGAAGTAGTTCAGTGGTAGAACACCACCTTGCCAAGGTGGGGGTCGCGGGTTCGAATCCCGTCTTCCGCTCCAATTACGGCGGCATAGCCAAGTGGTAAGGCAGAGGTCTGCAAAACCTTTATCCCCGGTTCGAATCCGGGTGTCGCCTTTCTTTTGCCGGGGTGGTGGAATTGGCAGACACACAGGACTTAAAATCCTGCGGTAGGTGACTACCGTGCCGGTTCAAGTCCGGCCCTCGGCACCAATTTTACTTACTTGATAAGTTAAATTGGTGTTTGTGTTTGAAAATATAATGAAGCTAATCATATCAATGATCTACTTATGTAGATCATTTTTTTATTGTATGAAAGTGTCGATGGAAGCATTGGGCTGTATTTCATAGAAAGTCGCTTTGGCCCTTTATTATTATATTTTCCAAAAAACTTTTTTGAAATACATTGACACTTTATCATATCCATGATATATTTATATTCGTCGGTTAGATACGACGTAAAACTTGCCGGTGTGGCGGAATTGGCAGACGCGCACGACTCAAAATCGTGTTCCTTCTGGAGTGTCGGTTCGACCCCGACCACCGGTATACAAAAGAACCCCGTTTCTTACTTATGTAAGAAACGGGGTTTCGTTTTTATTAAAAGAAGGAGCCTATATTAATAAGCAGAGGCTCCTTTTTGTTATTTACTCAGCATATTGGTCGATGATCTCTTCTAAGACCTCTTCAAGTTGTTCGATATCATCAAGCTCTGATTGTCTGAAACGGACACGTACGAGCTGCTCTCCGTCATTATACATCTCTTCCAGCCATCCACGCAGGCCTCTTGCCCGGCGATCGACTTCGAAAATAATTTCTAAACCGTCTTCCTCTAGAAGAAAAATAAGCTCTAATTCATCAAGCATCTGACGGTAATAGCCTGATGTTGGAACAAACTCAAATTCTTGAACGAAAGGCAGACGGCGCTTGAAGTAAGATGCCTGTTCACAGTCTGCTTCGTTAAGACGGAAGCCAAGGTTCTCAATTGCTTCTAATACATTTTCAACCCAAGGATGTGCTTCTACGAAGATACGATCGTGATCTGATTTATCAATACCGCCTTGAATGTCAAGGTCTGTCACTACTGCGACTTCTACCTTCCCTACAGTAATCGGTGTATCAAGAGGCAGGATGAAGGAGAACGGAAATTGGTGTTCTTCTCCAGGCTGAATGGTGAATGAACCAGTTACCCGAAAAGAATGAATTGTTGCGTGTTTCCGGTGCTCTTCATCGTCTTTTACAATGACATATCTTGTGTTGAGCTGTAAGTCAATATAACGGATATCCTGGGCGATTTTCCCGCCTTTTACATGTACAGTTCCGCGGACTTCTTCTCCTGGACAATACGCATCTTTCTCCAAAATGGTATCGACTTTTGCTGCGCCGATGCCGGCACTTGCGGCAAGTTTCTTAAAAAATGACATATTAGATCTTCCCCTTTTTCTTTTTCTCAACAGTTATACGTGGGAAGAAGGAAAAAAGGTTCATTTATTTTGAAATAAATGAACCTTTTTTCCTATATTCGTTTATCTGAGGGACAGACTAAAAGTGATGCTTAAGTAAAGGAGGAGACGTGAATGAATAAAGAAACGATGGTCGCTGATGAATTACATAGAATGTTTTTAGCTGGTGAGCTGCAAATCACAGTCGAGGAGGACATTAACAATCTTTCAGAAAGACTGAGAAGCGGTGAACTCAGATTAGACAGTTTAACCGGAGAAGATGCGTTTATAAAAGAAACAGTAAACGAAGCATTACGAAGAGTGGAGCAATAAAATAAAGAGACGGCTTCTCAAAATGAGAGACCGTCTTTTTTTATGGTTTAAGAAGCACTTTAATGGCTCCGTCTGTTTTCGTATCAAACACCTCATAACCGTGCTTTGCTTGATCTAACGGCAGAACATGTGTAATGATGTCGCCCGGATCTACTTTACCTGTAGCAATCAGTTCATACAGGTGCGGCATATAATGAATGACGGGGGCTTGGCCGGTTCTAATATTTACGTTCCTTTGGAAGATGTCTCCGAATGGAAATGCATTGTATCTCATTCCGTACACACCTGTCACCTGAATTGTGCCGCATTTTCTGACAGCCTGTGCCGCCGTTACCAGCGCACCCATGGCTCCGCCGTGCATTTTTACACCGGTGGCGAGAAATTCAAGCGGGGACATTTTGCCGTCCATTCCGACGCAGTCGATGACGACATCTGCACCGCCCTGTGTGATTTCTTTCAAATATGAACCGGCGTTTTCATGATGCTCGAAATTGACGATTTCTACATTGTTTGTTTTTTTGGCGTGCTGAAGGCGATAGTCTACATAATCCACTGCAATGACTCTTTTGGCGCCTTTCATCCATGCGAATTTTTGCGCGAGCAGCCCGACAGGACCGCAGCCGAGAATAATGACGGTATTTCCCTCTTTTACTCCTGCGTTGTCTACGCTCCAATAGGCTGTTGACATAGCGTCTGAAAGCAATACCAATTTCTCATCTTCTACTTCACAGTCATCAGGAAGTTTAAAGGGAGTGAAGTTAGCATAGGGGACGCGCATGTATTCAGCCTGACCTCCGGGATAGCCGCCTGCTGAGTCTGAATAGCCAAAATAAGCGCCGACTTCGCCGTTTGCATTTGAATTGTCACATTGGCTTTCGAGCTGGTTTTTGCAGAAAAAACATTCGCCGCAGCTGACGTTAAACGGTATGATGACACGATCGCCTTTTTTAACCTTGTGAACGTCGGGGCCTGTTTCTTCAACAATGCCCATTGGTTCATGGCCGATGATATAATCTTCAGGAAAATTGGGAACCATGCCGTGAATTAAGTGTAAATCAGATCCGCAGATTGCTGTGGTTGTCAGTTTGACGATGATATCATCAGGTTTTTTGATTTCTGGCGCTTTTACCTCTTTGACGCGGACGTCTTTAATGCCTTGATACGTAACAGCTTTCATTCATGATGTCTCCTTATTGTTTAGTGATCGGGCGTTGCGAATGTTCCGAGACGGTTCGTGTTATCGGGGAAAAGTTTTAGCCCGGCGATATCAACGGCTGTTTGTGCTGATTTCATATCGATTTGAAATTGTTTGTCCAAGTCAGAAGGGAAAAGCCAGCCTTTTTCCATCATGAGCTGTGATAGTTCTCCGTGCAGGTAAATAGCTGCGTCTAATTGATTGCGCAATGCTGTTCTGAGTTCTGGGCTTGCGGTTTCCGTGATGGCGACAGCATAATTTTTGATGCCGGTTTTTACGGAAATTAAGAAATCAAGGGCGAGTGCTGAATCAGCAAGGTCAGGCATGCCTTTTGCGTTTTTCGGGTCTAAGAAATCGTTCAATGATAGTCACCTCCTGTTATTGTCGGGGCCTTTTGATAGAGGCTCTGAAGCTCAGTTACGTCCCGTACAGACTGCTGTACATCCTTCTCCATAAGGGCTCTCAGTTCCTGATCGAACACCAGTCCCTGCATCATTTTTGATTTAAGTAAACATACGGTTTTGAAGTTGAGGATTTCGTGTAAATCAACTGTTTCGTGGTTTGCCAAACGGTCTTGTTCCATTTTTTCGGTCACCTCCTGATTCAAAGGTATTTTTACCTTGTATCATGCTTTTATGCGAAAGTGCTATAATGGGTAACATATTTTCTTGGGGGAGTGGATGATGAAACAGATTATTGCGATGGGCGGCGGAGGTTTTTCAATGGAACCAGATCATCTCGTTCTTGATCAATTTATCATTAATCAGTCAAAGCAGCCCTCACCTCGCATTTGTTTTTTGCCAACGGCAAGCGGGGATGCGGAGAACTACGTTCAGCGGTTTTACCATGCTTTTCAAAAGCTTGATTGTGACCCGTCTCATTTATCTTTATTTAAGCCGCCGACAACAGATTTAGCCTCCTTTATTATGGAGAAAGATGTGATTTATGTCGGCGGGGGAAATACAAGAAATTTGCTGGTGCTGTGGAAGGAGTGGGGACTGGATCACATATTGAAAAAAGCTTGGGAGAACGGGATTATTTTAGCGGGATTAAGTGCAGGTGCGATCTGCTGGTTTGAAGAAGGTGTGACGGATTCTGCCGGACCGCTGACCGGTTTGAAAAGCTTGGGTTTTTTGCAAGGCAGTTTTTGTCCTCATTATGATGGAGAAAAGGATCGGAGACCTACATATCATCACATGATATCAGAGAAAGCGTTGAGCAGCGGTTATGCGGCGGATGATGGAGCAGCTCTTCATTTTATTGATGATCATTTTTTTCAGGCTGTGAGTTCAAGATCTGATGCAAATGCGTATCAGGTGGTGATTCATGAAAATGAAATCTCTGAAATAGCATTGCCGATTACATATTTGTCTTGAATTTGCTGAATATTTTATACATTGCTCTTTTTTTCAGTTTGTTTTTATGATACGATAAGTGCGAAATTAATAGTTACTGGGGGTGCCCGCTGACGGGCTGAGAGAGAAGATATGCTTCTTAACCCTTTGGACCTGATCTGGTTCGTACCAGCGTGGGGAAGTAGAGGAATTGTTTTTATTATTGCTGAATACTGCAATAATATGTTTCTTTCTGACTGTAACCGGGTTCATTCAATTGAATCCGGTTTTTTGTGCTGGTTATGGGCTTGATTTTGTCCTTTCAAACTAAGAGAGGGGAAGGATAAGTGATGCAAAATCATTCAGTGCAGCAAGCCAACATTTCCATTATGTCGAGTTTTTCAGGGAGTAAAAAAGTATATGTAGAGGGGGCTTCGCCGGATATTCAAGTGCCGATGAGAGAAATTGAACTCAGTCCGACGACAGGATCATTCGGCGAAGAGGAAAACGCGCCGGTTCGTGTCTATGATACAAGCGGACCGTATACGGACCCCGATGTAAAAATTAATATTCAAGAAGGTTTAAAACCGCTTCGGCACAAGTGGATCACTGGGCGCAGCGATGTTGAGGAATACGATGGACGTGCTGTGAAGCCAGAAGACAACGGCTATAAAAAGGCTAACCCTAATGTAAGCTATCCCGGGTTAAAACGGAAACCGCTACGGGCGAAAACGGGCCAAAATGTCACTCAAATGCATTATGCGAAAAAGGGGATAATTACCCCTGAAATGGAGTTTATCGCTATTCGTGAGCATGTGTCTCCCGAATTTGTCAGAGATGAAGTAGCCAGCGGCCGGGCGATTATTCCAGCAAATATTAATCATCCGGAAAGTGAACCAATGATTATCGGCCGAAATTTCCATGTGAAAATTAATGCGAATATCGGGAATTCAGCAGTTACATCTTCGATTGAAGAAGAAGTGGAAAAAATGACGTGGGCGATTCGCTGGGGAGCAGATACGATGATGGATCTTTCCACGGGGAAAGATATTCATACGACGCGTGAATGGATTATCCGAAATTGCCCGGTTCCTGTTGGCACCGTTCCGATCTATCAAGCGCTTGAAAAAGTAAACGGTGTAGCGGAGGATTTAACGTGGGAAATCTACCGTGACACGCTGATTGAGCAGGCTGAACAGGGTGTGGATTATTTTACGATTCACGCGGGTGTTTTGCTGCGATATGTGCCGCTAACTGCTAAACGGACAACGGGAATTGTGTCACGCGGCGGAGCGATTATGGCCCAGTGGTGTCTGGCTCATCATCAGGAAAGCTTTCTGTATACTCATTTTGAAGAAATCTGTGAAATTATGAAAACATATGATATTGCCTTTTCTCTTGGAGACGGGCTTCGCCCAGGGTCAATTGCCGATGCCAATGACGAAGCGCAGTTTGCTGAATTAGAGACTCTCGGAGAACTCACGCAAATTGCCTGGAAGCATGATGTTCAGGTGATGATTGAGGGGCCGGGTCATGTGCCGATGCATAAAATCAAAGAGAATGTCGATAAACAAATGGAAATCTGTAAAGAAGCGCCTTTTTACACGCTAGGGCCGCTGACGACGGATATTGCACCGGGCTACGACCACATTACATCAGCGATCGGAGCGGCGATGATCGGCTGGTACGGTACGGCCATGCTTTGTTATGTGACGCCGAAGGAGCATCTCGGGCTGCCAAACCGTGAAGATGTGCGGGAAGGGGTTATTACATACAAAATTGCGGCGCATGCGGCTGACCTTGCAAAAGGGCATCCGGGAGCGCAAATACGAGATGACGCTTTATCAAAAGCCCGCTTTGAATTCCGCTGGCGAGACCAATTTAACCTGTCGCTTGATCCGGAAAGAGCGCTTGAATATCATGATGAGACTCTGCCTGCTGAAGGGGCGAAAACGGCTCATTTCTGTTCGATGTGCGGGCCGAAATTCTGCAGCATGAGAATTTCTCAGGACATCCGTGATTATGCCAAAGACAAAGAGCTTAATGAGTGGGATGCCATTCAAGAGGGCATGAAAGAAAAAGCCGAGGAATTTGTGAATCAAGGGAGCAAACTTTATAAGTAACAGTACAGAAAGTCATTGACAGGCCGAATTGAATACGTTTAAATATAGCTAATATACATTTCCAACATTTGCTGATCGGATCACCGAAGGCTCTTATCTTTTGAGATAAGAGCCTTTTTTATTTTTAAAGGAGGGAGAAATGATGGGAACCAAAAAAGAGAAAGGGAGAAGACGCTTCAGAAAACGAAAAACATATGGCAATCAGATGCTGCCGCTGGCGCTTCTTATTGAAAAGAACAAGCGAGAGATAATGAATAGTGAGGAGTTAATGGAAAAAATTTATATGAAGATTGATGAGAAGCATACGGCAATCCGTAAATCTATGTAAAAAACCCGCTGAATAAACAGCGGGTTTTTTTCTATGCTATTAAACTTCTTTTTTAATCGGCAAACCTAAGCCCTCTGCTACGCGTCTTCCGTATTCAGGATCAGCTTTGTAAAAGTGCTCGATTTGGCGGAGTTTGATTTCTTCTTTTTCTACCGGTTTCATTGCATTTACGATATTTTCTACAAGGCGGGTGCGTTCCTCTTCGCTCATTAAACGGTAGAGATCGCCGGCTTGTGTGTAGTGATCATTGTGATCGTAGCTTACGCTGTCAGCCATTCCTTGTACTGGATAAGCCGCTTGTTTATCCTCAGGTGACTCAGTCGGTCCGCCGAAGCTGTTTGGCTCGTAGTAGACGGAGCCGCCGCCGTTATTATCAAAGCGCATTTGTCCGTCACGCTGATAGTTTCTTACTTCGTTGCGTGCGCGGTTGATCGGCAGGGCCTGGTGGTTTGCTCCCACACGGTAGCGATGCGCATCATGATACGCAAACAGACGCCCTTGAAGCATTTTATCCGGTGATACATCAATACCGGGGACCAGTGTTCCAGGTGAGAATGTTGCTTGTTCTACTTCTGCAAAGTAGTTTTCCGGATTTCTGTCAAGAACCATACGGCCGACTTCAATGAGCGGATAGTCTTTTTGAGACCATACTTTTGTGACATCAAACGGGTCGAAGCGGTACGTATTTGCATCTTCTAAAGGCATGATTTGCACATATAATTTCCATGCAGGGAAATCGCCGTTTTCGATTGCATTGAACAGATCTTCAGTATGATAATCCGGGTTTTCACCGGCAATTTTTGCTGCTGTCTTCACATCAAGGTTCTTTACGCCTTGTTCTGTTTTAAAGTGATACTTGATCCATACGCCTTCGCCTTCGGCATTTGTCCATTTGAATGTATGGCTACCAAAACCGTGCATGTGGCGAAGTGTAGCAGGAATTCCGCGGTCAGACATCAGGATCGTCACTTGGTGTAGAGATTCCGGTGAAAGTGACCAGAAATCCCATACAGCTGTAGGATTTTTCAAGTGTGTTTTTGGATCTCTTTTTTGTGTATGGATAAAATCAGGGAACTTAATCGCATCGCGGATGAAGAATACCGGCGTATTGTTGCCGACGATGTCATAGTTTCCTTCTTCTGTATAAAACTTAACAGCAAATCCCCGCGGGTCGCGAACGGTGTCAGCAGAGCCAAGTTCACCGGCAACTGTTGAGAAACGGATGAACAAAGGTGTGCGTTTGCCGACTTCTGATAAGAAAGCAGCTTTTGTATATTTTGTTACATCGTTTGTCACTTCAAAATAACCGTGTGCGCCTGCACCTTTAGCGTGAACGACACGCTCAGGAACACGTTCTCTGTTAAAATGGGCCAATTTTTCGAGTAAGTGTACATCTTGGATTAAAGTTGGTCCGCGAGAACCGGCAGTCATTGAATTTTGATTATCTCCAACTGGAGCTCCCCAGCTAGTTGTCAGTTTATTTGAACTCATGTCATCACCTCTTGGAATTGATAAGAACATAATATCATCTCTAAGTAAAAAGTCAATATTATTTTATAATGATTATAAAATAATCATTTGTATAATGCGATAAAAACTATTAAAAAAAGCAGAAAACCCTTGGCAGAACAGCTTAATAGAGATGATCGAGGGTTCATAGAAATAAGCGCTATTTGCGAATATGAAAAGTAAGTGATAAACATTCATCCAAAAAATGCTGAATAAAAAAGAGTTGACATATCGGAATAATTTGAATTAACATGATATTCAAACAAAAAAACAATTGGGCAGCTGATCGGACCGCCGAAGGCTCTCATCTCTACAAAAACAGAGATGGGGGCCTTTTTGTTTTTTTAGAAGGCGGGGTTGGCAGAAGGAGAGGGATAAAAGTGGCTGTGACCATCAACATCAAGGAAAAAGCATTTGCTCAAGAAGGCCGCCAAACTACGGTCTTGGAGAATATTCAATTATCAATTGCACCGGGTGAGTTTTTAACGATCATCGGACCGAGCGGATGCGGAAAAAGCACACTTTTAAAGATAATTGCAGGACTTGATTCTGATTTTAGCGGGAGTGTCGAAATTAACGGACGCCATGTGACTGCACCAGGTATTCAGCAAGGATTTATTTTTCAGGAACACCGTCTTTTTCCTTGGCTGACGGTTGAGCAGAATATTGCCGCCGATTTGAATTTGAAAGATCCAAAAGTCAAACAGAAGGTAGATGAACTGATCGAGATTGTCAGATTAAAAGGATCGGAGAAAGCATATCCGCGTGAGCTGTCGGGCGGTATGTCTCAAAGAGTGGCCATCGCACGAGCTCTTCTGCGGGAGCCGGAGGTGCTGCTTTTGGATGAACCGTTCGGTGCGTTAGACGCGTTTACTCGAAAACACCTTCAAGACGTGCTGCTGGATATATGGCGGAGGAAAAAAACAACGATGATACTCGTCACTCATGATATAGATGAATCTGTTTATTTAGGGAATGAGATTGCGATCCTAAAAGCCAAACCGGGAAAAATTCATAAGCTGATGCCAATTCATCTGGCTTATCCCCGAAACAGGACGACACCTGATTTCCAAGCGATCAGACAGAAAGTGCTGTCGGAATTCGAAAAAACAGAAGACTTTGAGTATGCAGAAGGATCAGGGATATAGAAAGGGCTGAAGCAGATATGAAAAAAGGAATCATTGTATTGGCATCTATTTTTTTTCTGCTGGCAGGGTGCGGAGCAAATGGAGCCAGCGGTGATAAAAAACCATTGAAAGAAATTCGGATCGGGATACAGCAAAGCTTAAGCCCGCTTTTAATTGCCAAGGAAAAAGGCTGGTTTGAAGAGGCTTTTGAAAAAGAAGGCATCAAGGTGAAATGGGTGGAGTTTCAAAGCGGGCCGCCACAATTTGAAGGGCTTGCAGCAGATAAACTTGATTTTTCTCAAGTCGGCAATTCACCAGTGATCGCTGGACAGGCGGCAGGCATTGATTTTAAAGAAATCGGCTTGTCTCAGGACGGATTAAAGGCGAACGGCATACTTGTGAATCCAGACAGCGGGATTAAGGAGGTCAAAGATTTAAAAGGAAAGAAAATTGCTGTAGCGAAAGGCAGCAGCGGCTTTGACTTTTTGTATAAAGCGCTTGACCAATCAGGCTTGTCAGCTGATGACGTGACCATTATTCAGCTGCAGCCTGATGAAGCGGCCTCTGCGTTTGAAAACGGTTCGGTTGACGCTTGGTCCATCTGGGAGCCGTACCTATCCTTAGAAACAATCAAACACGGAGCGAAACTTCTTGTGAACGGGGAAAGCACCGATTTATATTCACCAGGGTTTACCTTAGTTAGAACAACATTTTCTAAGGAACATCCAGACGAAGTGGTCCGTTTTCTGAAGGTATTTAATCAGGCGGTTGTATGGCAAAAGGAACATCCGGGTGAAGCGGCTGACTTGTATGCAAAAATAAAAGATCTCGATAAAAAGGTCGTTGAAAATGTGCTGAAAAATACGGAGCCTCTGAATGAGGTTATTAGTGAAGACATTATAAAAGCGCAGCAGGAGACAGCGGATTTTCAATATAAAACAAAAGCGATAGATAAGAAAATTGATGTGAGAGAAGTTGTTGATAATTCATTTATCAAAAAAGCGTTAAAGGAAAAAGTCTCTGGAGGTGATCCATCATGAAAGCAGAGGCTGCAGGTTCACTGCCGAAAGCAAATGCTGAAGCGATACAAAGAAAGCCCCATAGAATCAAATACGGGTGGGCAAAGGGGCTTCTGCTGCCTGCTGTGATCATAGCCATCTGGCAGGTGATCGGCAGTCTTGGCATCGTGTCGGCGACAGTGCTCCCAACACCTGTTGCGATCTTGCTGACGTTTAAAGAGCTCATTTTGACAGGCGAGCTCTTTGGCCATCTGCAAATCAGTATATACCGGGCAGCGCTTGGTTTTGTACTTGGTGCGGGGCTTGGGCTTTTGATCGGAATTTTGGCCGGATTCTCTAAACGGACGGAGTTGTATCTTGACCCATCATTGCAAATGCTCAGAACCGTTCCGCATCTGGCTGTCACGCCGCTGTTTATTTTATGGTTCGGTTTTGATGAAATATCGAAAATTTTGCTGATTGCGCTCGGCGCTTTCTTCCCTGTGTATATCAATACATTTAACGGCATTCGCGGAGTTGACGCTAAGCTGTTCGAAGTTGCCCGGGTGCTTGAATTTAAATGGCACCAGCAGATGACAAAAGTGATTGTGCCGGCATCCCTGCCCAATATATTGCTCGGCATTCGCTTATCGCTAGGTATTGCATGGCTTGGGCTTGTTGTAGCGGAGCTGATGGGTTCAAGCTCAGGTGTCGGTTATATGATCATGGATGCCAGACAATTTTCACAAACAAATAAAGTGTTTGCCGGGATTATCATTTTTGCGGTGGTTGGAAAGCTGACGGATTCTTTTGTCAGACTGCTTGAACGAAAGCTATTAAAGTGGAGAAACAGTTACGAGGGAAAATAGACGAAAAGGAGAGATTGATATGGACATTCTTTGGTTTATTCCGACACATGGAGATGCAAGGTATTTAGGGTCGGAAAGCGATGGACGGACGGCGGATCATGAATACTTTAAACAAGTGGCGCAGGCCGCTGACAGGCTGGGGTATACAGGAGTCCTTCTGCCGACGGGAAGATCGTGCGAGGACCCTTGGCTCACAGCCTCGGCGTTAGCGGGAGAAACAAAAGACTTAAAGTTTTTAGTCGCTGTACGGCCCGGGTTAATGCAGCCTTCTCTTGCAGCCAGAATGACCTCTACCTTAGATCACATTTCAGATGGACGGCTGCTGATTAATGTTGTGGCAGGGGGCGATCCGTACGAGCTAGCCGGGGACGGACTGTTTATCAGTCATGATGAGCGCTATGAAGCAACGGACGAATTTTTAACTGTTTGGCGGGGGCTTTTGCGCGGAGAAACGGTTACCTATGAAGGAAAACATATAAAAGTGGAAAACAGCAATCTGCTATTCCCGCCGCGGCAAGCACCGCACCCGCCTATCTATTTCGGTGGGTCCTCACAGGCTGGAATTGAGGTCGCGGCAAAGCATACAGATGTGTATTTAACGTGGGGTGAGCCGCCTGAGCAGGTAAAAGAAAAGATTGAGAGAGTCAAAAAGCAAGCAGAAAAAGAGGGAAGAACAGTGCGGTTCGGCATTAGGCTGCATGTGATCGCCCGTGAGACAGAACATGAGGCGTGGGAAGCGGCTGAGCGTTTAATCAGCCATTTGGATGATGACACGATTGCCAAAGCACAGAACGCTTTGCGCCGTGCTGATTCTTCGGGTCAAAAGCGGATGGCGGAGCTTCATCGAGGCGATCGGACAAAGCTTGAAATCAGCCCGAATCTGTGGGCGGGTATCGGCCTGGTCAGAGGAGGGGCAGGCACGGCTCTTGTCGGAGATCCGCAGACCATTGCCGACCGCATAGCGGAGTACCAGGCCCTCGGCATTGAATCATTTATTTTTTCCGGCTATCCTCATTTAGAAGAAGCGTACTATTTTGCAGAGCTCGTCTTCCCGCTTTTGCCGTTCGAAAATGAGCGGACAAGGAAACTTCAGAAAAAAAGAGGAGAAGCCGTCGGTAACACTTATTTTGTCAAAGAGAATCATGCGTCAGTTTAAGCGAAAACACAGCCTCCGAACATGGTATGATAATCAAAAAAAGGGGGCTGTTTTTCCTGAGAATACTTATAAGTGCCGTTACTCTGTTGGTCATGCTGTCTGCATGCGGAAATACGAAGCACATGGAAATCAAAGAGGCAGATGTTTCAGATATTGAAAAAAACAGAATGAAGATTGCGGCTCCGCATTCATTCGCTGCGGAAGTGACTAATATCAACGAAAGCATTTCTGAGGCGGACATGTACATTGAACATTACCAAAACGGAAAGCTTGTTGAAACGATAGGTCCGGTAACTGCTGATTACACGGAAGAAAATCCCGCTACATTACAATTTGTTTATTTTGAGAATGAGGAAGGGCAGAAAAAAATGAGCACCGTTCACTTTGGCATTGTTGATGAACAAGGGAGCAGCACGGCTGCTTCATCGTTTCAGCGTGACGTCAGCGCTGCACAGGAAATGACTCAAAATATATCATCAGCGGAGCCAATTTCTTTTGGGAAACCGGTATTGATCGGCAGCAGCATAAAGGATTCTAACGGTACAATGAAAACCTCTGAAAACAAAAATGAACTGATCAAACATAAAGATGCTCTGCTTTATTATGTTGAATTGCATAAATAGAATGGGCGGCTTCGGCCGTCTGTTTTACCGAGCGGTGTGCTTGCATTTTAGAATACATCGTGATACATTTTAAATCGTAAATATTACGATTTAAAGGAGGCTTTTTCTTGGCTAAGAAATCAAAAGTGGCAAAAGAATTAAAACGCCAGAAGCTTGTTGAACAATATGTTGCTATCAGACAAGAGTTAAAGGCAAAAGGAGATTACGAAGCACTCAGCAAGCTGCCGAGAGATTCAGCACCGGGAAGACTCCATAACCGCTGTATGGTAACGGGCCGCCCGAGAGGATATATGAGAAAATTTAAAATGTCCAGAATTGCATTTAGGGAGCTGGCGCATAAAGGCCAAATTCCGGGCGTGAAAAAAGCAAGCTGGTAAGAAAAAACTCCGGACGATTACACCGCGCCGGAGTTTTTTTCATTTTTTTTGAAGGAAATGACGTAGGATAGGTGCTGGATGATCATGATGATAAACACGATAATAATAGGGAAAAAGGGAATGTGTGACTGAAACAGCGGGTAAAAAATGAGCAGGACAGCGGCGGCAGGCAGTGAAAAGTAGACGGCGATATATGACGCACGGCAGGCTTTTGCCGTCATCATCTGCTCTCTTTCATCCTGTTCCTCAAATTCATCTGGCAGCAGGAGATTTTTTGACGCAGGTCGGCTTTTCTTTTGTAAATAGATATAAACTGCAGCTGCCACAATAAAAAGAATAAACGGAGTGATGTTTATTTCAAACATCATCTGGCCGTTCCTTGTGCGGAAAAAGGCTCCAATGCCTTCCGAAGCTTCAAAGTATGAAATCAGTGTCCAGCATGCAAGGCCGAACAAAACGAGGTGAAATGCTGCTTTTGTTTTCATGCCCATATTAGTCTTCCTCCTCTAGCCAAAAGACATCTTCCATTTTCATGGAGAAGGCTTTGCAGATTTTTAATGCTAATAACAGTGAGGGAACATAGTCTCCTTTTTCAATTGCTGCTACCGTTTGTCTCGTGACGCCGACCGTTTCTCCGAGTTTTTCCTGAGAATAGCTGAAGCGCGCTCTGAGCTCTTTCACTTTATTTTTCATCATGACGTCTGCCACCTTCACATTCTCACTTTCTTCCATTGTATAGTTTATTTAACATTATGTAAATGAAACTTAACAACATTGCAAAAATAAAAATTTCTTTCGACAAATTTTTTATATTCTCTTGACGAAAAATTAATAAACGTGTAACATAATAAAAGTCAAAGCGGTGCTGACACCGACAATAACATGCGGGTGTAGTTTAGTGGTAAAACCTCAGCCTTCCAAGCTGATGTCGTGAGTTCGATTCTCATCACCCGCTCCATACATACGTTATTAACGCAGTGTTTCGTTTCTCAGATAAACGAAGTATTGCGTTTTTTTATGTGAAAAAGAACACGAATCTCGTGTTCTTTTACGTAAGCCAATGTACTGTATGGCCGCCGCCGTGAATTTGTTCAAACATTTTCGTTAATGATGTTAATAGGTTAACGGCGTTTTCTTTTTTAATCGATGGCGGGAAATAGATGATTTGCAGCATGCTTTTTGTATCTGCGGTGACGGGTTTTTGATTGGCTTTGTTTTTGAAATCGCCGAATACCCCGTCTTCATCAGAATAAATCAGTATGTTATCTTTTTCTCCTACTGAAATCCGGACTGGCTCCTGAAGCTTGCCGGCATCATAGATCATAATGGGGAGAGAATATTTTAACGCGAAAAAATGTATGGTATCATGGGCTGAATTCTCGCTTTCCATGAATTGTTCTTTGGATATCGGGATCAGCATTTGCTCCATCGGCGTTTTTTCTCCCTCGAATGAAGGGTCAAGCTGCTTCAAGATTGTCTGCCATTCTTTAACGAAAGGCTGGCTGGAAATTCCGCCGTCCGCATAGTCAAAAAACAGGGACTCTTGAAATAAACGAAGTCTGCCTTTCAGCATTTGCGGAGAGGAGCCGACTTCAATATTTTCATATATCACAGCGGCTGCATTTATTCCTGCCGCGCGTTCAGTAATAACAGGATCAAGTTTAATATTCACATGCATTCACTCCAATTACGGGATATCAACCTATTATACAACGGCTTATTGTTTTATCACAAAGAAAGGAGGCTGTGCAAACCATGAACGTTTATCAGCTGAAAGAAGAATTAATTGAATACGCGAAAAGCATTGGCGTGGACAAGATCGGTTTTACGACCGCTGATACATTTGACAGTTTAAAAGACCGTTTGATTCTTCAGGAGTCACTCGGATATCTTTCCGGTTTTGAAGAGCCTGATATTGAAAAAAGAGTGACGCCGACGCTGCTTTTGCCGAAAGCGAAATCAATCGTGGCCATTGCACTTGCTTATCCTTCGAGAATGAAGGATGCGCCAAGAAGCACGCGAACTGAGCGCAGAGGCATTTTTTGCAGAGCCTCCTGGGGAAAGGACTATCATGACGTCCTGCGGGAAAAGCTCGATCTTCTGGAGGATTTTCTGAGAAGCAAGCATGAGGATATCAGGACAAAATCAATGGTCGATACGGGTGAATTGTCTGATCGGGCAGTGGCGGAACGGGCCGGAATTGGGTTCAGCGCCAAAAACTGTATGATTACAACGCCAGAGTACGGGTCTTATGTGTATTTGGCGGAAATGATTACAAATATACCTTTCGAGCCGGATGTGCCGATTGAGGATATGTGCGGATCATGCACCAAATGTTTAGATGCTTGCCCGACGGGAGCGCTTGTGAACCCTGGGCAGCTTAACGCTCAGCGCTGTATATCTTTTCTGACCCAGACAAAAGGATTTTTGCCGGATGAATTCCGCACGAAAATCGGAAACCGACTGTATGGATGCGATACGTGCCAAACGGTATGTCCAATCAATAAAGGGAAGGATTTTCATCTGCATCCTGAAATGGAACCGGACCCCGAGATTGCAAAACCGTTGCTGAAGCCGCTTTTAACCATCAGCAACCGTAAATTTAAAGAGAAATTCGGACATGTTTCAGGCTCGTGGCGTGGAAAAAAACCGATTCAGCGGAATGCGATTCTGGCGCTTGCCCACTTTAAAGACACCTCCGCACTGCCTGAACTGACGGAGCTTATGCATAAAGATCCGCGCCCGGTAATCAGGGGAACGGCTGCCTGGGCTATCGGGAAAATCGGAGACAACACATACGCGGAGGAGCTTGAAAAAGCACTGGAAAAAGAAAATGATGAAGAGGCAAAGCAGGAAATTGAAAAAGGAATAGAATTGCTAAAAGCCGGCATGACTAAATAAGTCTTGTCCTGACATACGTATAGAGCAGAAGGAAAAAACACTTGAGATGCAGCCAAGTGTTTTTTCTCTATAAAAAAGTATGTCGGGTGGGGTGAGCTTGAAGCACATATTAGAACAACTAGCGGAGGAGCGTCTCAGCTATCTGGTCAACGGGCATGATCTGAGACAGGAGCCTCAAGTCGGAGACCTGGAAGTCATGGAACGAAAGAAAAAGCTTCTGGAAAAACGTAAGATTGAGATGATAAAAGCGAAAGCAAAAGCTGTCATTGACTATGTGCAGGTTGAGGATGACGGAACCGCCTGCATCAGGTATATCATACACTTCGAATATCTATACAAGGAGCAGGATGACAGTCTGTATATGGAAGAGCAGATAGAAGAAAGAGTCGCTTTTGTTTATGATCAAATTCTGATTAAGGATCAGGAAGTGATAAAAAAACCGGCGGGGTTTAGTGAAGGCCAAAGCATTATTGACTATTCACAGGAAGAAAGGGAAGCGTTTGGCCGGGCTTTTCAATATGACCGGCTCGGAGCGGTACAATATGCCGAAAAATATTGGAACAAGCGTAATCCGGCTTATAAAAATTTCAGCGATAATTGTACGAATTTTATTTCTCAGTGTCTTCATGCAGGAGGAGCACCAATGCGCGGTCACCCGAACAGAGGATCTGGCTGGTGGATGAACCAAAGCTCGTGGAGCTATAGCTGGACGGTGGCGCACTCGATGAAAATGTATTTGACGAATTCCAAGGCCGGCCTTCGGGCGGTTCGGGTGAAATCAGCGGAAGAGCTGGTGCCGGGTGATGTGATTTGCTATGATTTTGAGGGAGACGGCCGGTTTAATCATACAACGATTGTGGTGGCCAAGGACAAAGGCAATATGCCGCTTGTCAACGCCCAGTCCTATGACAGCCGGATGAGGTATTGGTCATACGAGGATTCAACTGCATACACACCGTCTATCCGATATGCCTTTTTTCATATCGTTGATGATACGACAAAAGAGTAATTAATGATATAATGATGGGCGGATAAGAAAAATAGAGGTGAACACAGTGGCATTACATGTCGTTTTATATCAACCAGAAATTCCTGCTAATACAGGGAATATCGCACGTACTTGCGCAGCAACAGATACAACGCTCCACCTGATTCGTCCGCTCGGCTTTTCAACTGATGATAAAATGCTGAAGCGCGCTGGACTTGATTATTGGGAGTTTGTAAACGTGGTGTATCATGACTCGTTAGAAGAATTGTTTGAGGCGTATAAAAAAGGGCAGTTTTTCTTCATCACGAAATTCGGCCAAAAGCCGCATACATCTTTTGACTACACGGATATTGACGAGGATTATTTCTTTGTGTTCGGAAGAGAAACAAGCGGTTTGCCAAAGGAATTAATTCAAAATAATATGGACCGATGCCTGCGTCTTCCGATGACAGAGCATGTCAGATCGCTAAATCTGTCCAATACCGCAGCGATTCTAGTGTATGAGGCACTGCGTCAGCAAAATTACCGAGATTTAAAATAGTGAAAAACCCGCTCATGTGTATGGGCGGGTTTTTTGTGTTATGGAACTTTATTCTGGGCTTAACAACGTAACAGTGTTATGTTACAATGTATCCATCAAAGGAGCTGGACTTATGGAAGATCAATTAATCTCTAAAAAAGAATTGCTTGAAGAAACATCCATCTCATACGGTCAGCTGTATCGATGGAAACGAAAAAATTTAATCCCTGAGGAGTGGTTTATACGTAAATCTACATTTACAGGGCAAGAGACGTTTTTTCCTAGAGAGGATATTTTAAAGCGCATTTCAGTCATTCAAAAGATGAAAGAAAATTTGTCTTTGGATGAGATGCGGGAGATGCTGTCACCGAAAATGAAGGATGTGAGCATGACAGCTGATGAATTGCTGACGAAAGGTTTGATTTCAAAGCCGGCTCTCCATGTCTTTTCAGAAGGCGGAGCTGACACGGTGTTTTCTTCTCGGGATCTATTGTCGCTGTATGTGCTTGAAGGGCTTTTGCAGTCCGGAAATGTCAGCTTGGAAGAAGCGAAAATGGCTGCTGAGGTATTGAGGAAGTATGATACAGCGGAGATCAAGAAGCAGACGGAACTGATCATTTTACGCAAGCTGGGTGTAACGACTTGTTTTATAGCGGCTGCCGCAGACAGCATCCTTTTTGAGTCGTCCGTCAAGATTGTCGAAAGAGTGGATTTAGCAAATGCTTCAGAGGAACTAAAGACAAAATATATGCAGGAGGGCCATCAATGGAAATAATAGATAATCTGGTGATAAACGGTACAGGGAGTTCAAAGGGCGGAAAATTTCAATCAGTTGAGATTAATGGCAGCGGAACCGTGGCCGGAGACGTGGAGTGTGACTCTTTTTCATTTAACGGGACCGGTAAAGCGGATGGGAGCGTCAAGGCAAAAACAGTAACCATCAGCGGTTCAGGGAAAATTCATGGGGATGTTGAAGCAGAATCCATCCGCATGAATGGAACAGGCTTTATTCAAGGTGATACCGCCGCTAAACAATTGAAGGTTGCGGGATCGTCAACATTTGGCGGAACAGTCAAGGCTGATGACATTGTGATCACCGGAAAGGCGGTCATGGAAGCTGATTGTGAAACGGAAACATTTCAGACCGAAGGCAAATGCAAAGTCAGCGGCCTTTTAAATGCTGATCAGGTGAATATCAAGCTTTCTTCCGGAGAGAGTTATGTGCGGGAAATCGGCTGCCGCCATCTTCAAGTGACGGGCAGAAAAGGGATGCTGACATTGCTGAAGCTGATGCCGACCCCTGTGTTAACGGCTGAACTGATCGAGGGGGACGTGATTGAGCTGACAAATACGAACGCCAAGACTGTGCGGGGAAATACAGTGAAAATCGGTCCGAACTGCCGGATTGAGACCGTGGAATACAGCGGCGATTATACTTGTGATCCGAACGCTTCGGTAGGCACGTACACAAGAATGTAAGGAGAATCATATGGAAACAGTAAAATTAGGGAATTTAAAATTATATGGTGCCGGGCACGCTGCGGGAGGCGCCTATCACCATGTCAGCATCAAAGGTGAAGGTACGGTTGGAGCAGGACTGTCCGCTGCAGGCTGCCGCATATACGGCACAGGCCGTTTTCTCGGGAACGCGGAGACTGAACGGCTGAAAGTATTCGGAGAAAGCGAGTTTGAAGGCGATTTGACTGCGGACAAAATCAGTATATATGGGACGATGCAAGTCAGAGGCGCTCTTCATGTTGGCCGATTGAAGCTGAAGGGTCTGACTGAGGTCGGCGGCAATATGGCAGGGGATTCGTGCGAAGCAAAAGGAAAGCTCAGCGTGAAAGGCGATTGTGAAACCGAATCGTTTCATATCACTGGCTGTGTGGACGTAACAGGTTTGCTGAATGCAGGCGAGGTTGATATCGGATTGAGCCATGATGCCAGCCGGGTCCGGGAAATAGGCGGAACGTCCATTACAGTAAAAAAACGTGCGCGCTTTTTTGCGCGAAAAAAAGCGAAACTAACTGCGGAGCTAATTGAAGGAGATAAAATCTATTTGGAAAATACCGAGGCGGCGGTTGTCAGAGGGAAAGAAGTCGTTATCGGGCCAGGCTGTAAAATCGGCACAGTTGAGTTTGAAAACAAATGCGAATGCGATCAGCATTCAAAAATGATGAAAAGGATTAAGTTGTAAAACATTGTTCTGTTACAAAGAAAAGGGTGCTCTCAGGAGGGAGCACCCTTTTCTTTTTATTCTTTTCCCGGCTTGCTATCGTACCCTGCGGTAAAAATTGATACTAAAAAAGTGACAATGACTCCCATCATGATGATTGTTTTCACCGTCTCTCCCCCTCTTCAATTTTTCCTGCTGTCCGAGTCTGGATGATTCTGTATTTTCTTTATTATGAACGCACGCAGTCTGCCTTGTCAACGCTGTATAAGGTATCTTTATTTTTAAGAAACCAAAGCATGTATCACGAGCTGACGGCATAGATTGTATCAAAGTACCTTTTTTTGCACAGCGCATCAAACATGATAGAGGAGGTCCTTATGGATATATTAAAGAAAATTGAAAAGTACAGAGAGGAAGAGCAGCGTCTGAAATGGGAAGGAACATTCGCTGATTATTTGGAGATTATTAAAGAAAATCCAATGGTCGCGCAATCTGCTCATTCTCGTGTTTTTAATATGATAAAAGACAGCGGGATAGAGGAGATTGACGGACGGAAGAAGTACAGCTTTTTTGACCGCGAGCTGTTCGGGCTTGAAGAATCCCTCGAGCGCCTTGTGGAAGAATATTTTCATCCGGCCGCGAAAAGGCTTGATGTCAGAAAGCGGATTTTGCTTTTAATGGGCCCTGTGAGCGGCGGTAAATCAACGCTGGTCACGATGCTTAAAAAAGGTCTTGAAGCGTACACACTGACGGATAATGGTGCTGTATACGCGATTAAAGGCTGCCCCATGCACGAGGACCCCCTTCATTTAATCCCCCATCATTTGCGGGAGGATTTTTACAGAGAATACGGCATTAGAATAGAAGGAAGTCTTTCACCATTAAATGTGATGAGGCTGGAGGAAGAGTACGGAGGGCGTATTGAAGATGTGAGGGTGGAGCGGATCTTCTTTTCTGAGGATAAGCGTACGGGAATCGGCACCTTCAGCCCGTCTGACCCGAAATCTCAGGATATTGCCGATTTGACGGGAAGTATTGATTTTTCAACCATTGCCGAGTACGGTTCTGAATCTGATCCGCGAGCCTACCGGTTTGACGGAGAGCTGAACAAGGCGAACCGAGGCATGATGGAGTTTCAGGAGATGCTGAAATGTGATGAGAAGTTTCTCTGGCATTTGCTCTCACTGACACAGGAAGGGAATTTTAAAGCCGGGCGATTTGCGTTAATTTCTGCTGATGAGCTGATCGTAGCTCACACGAATGAAACGGAGTATCGCTCATTTATTTCTAATAAGAAAAACGAAGCCCTGCACTCCAGAATTATTGTGATGCCTGTTCCTTATAACTTAAAAGTGTCTGAGGAAGAAAGAATTTATGAAAAAATGATCGCAGAAAGTGATGTATCGGATGTTCATATTGCTCCTCACACCCTTAAGGTCGCCGCGATGTTTTCAATCCTTACCCGATTAAAAGAGCCGAAGCGGTCTGATATTGATCTGGTGAAGAAAATGAGACTGTATGACGGAGAAAGTGTGGAAGGCTTTAATTCAGTTGACGTTGAGGACATGAAGAAAGAATATAATGATGAGGGGATGAGCGGAATTGACCCGCGCTACGTGATCAACCGCATTTCTTCAACCATTATCAGAAAAAATATGGAGTCGATCAATTCCCTTGATGTTCTCCGTTCTTTAAAAGAAGGACTTGATCAGCATCCGTCTATTTCAAACGAGGATCGGGAGCGGTACTTGAATTTTATTTCTGCAGCCCGTAAGGAATATGATGATATTGCGAAGAAGGAAGTCCAAAAAGCGTTTGTGTATTCATATGAAGAATCAGCCAAAACGCTCATGGATAATTATCTCGACAACGTAGAGGCTTATTGCAATAAAAATAAGCTGCGTGATCCTTTGACAGGGGAAGAAATGAATCCGGACGAAAAGCTGATGAGATCGATCGAAGAACAGATTGGCATTTCCGAAAACGCGAAAAAAGCGTTCCGCGAAGAAATCTTAATCCGCATCTCCGCTTATGCGAGAAAAGGAAAGCGGTTTGACTACAATTCCCACGAAAGACTGCGTGAAGCCATTCAGAAAAAATTGTTTGCTGATTTGAAGGATGTCGTTAAAATTACGACCTCAACGAAAACGCCTGATGAGCAGCAGCTGAAGAAAGTAAATGAAGTCGTGGCCCGTTTAATTGATGAGCACGGCTACAACTCGACGAGTGCCAATGAGCTGCTGAAATACGTCGGCAGCCTGCTGAACCGATAAGCAAGTGACCCGTCCGAACAGGGCGGGTTGTTTTGTGCCATTTTCTAAATAGTTTGTCAATTAACTGTACTTATGCGCATATGATGAATATAAATCTTTTCGAAAGACTTGTTTCATAATCTGGCACAAGCCGGAATAGGTATGTATCACGACCACAAATGGTTAAGGAGGGGAATTCATGTCCCAAAATGACAGCGGCCATTTTTTAATTTCTGAGGAAAACTGGTCCCTCCATCGCAAAGGCTTCGATGACCAGCAGCGCCACCAAAAAAAAGTACAGGAAGCCATAAAAAACAATCTCCCGGATCTCGTAACCGAGGAAAGCATTATCATGTCTAACGGCAAAGATGTAGTGAAAATTCCAATCCGCTCACTGGATGAGTATAAAATCCGCTATAACTACGATAAAAATAAACATGTAGGGCAAGGGGACGGCGACAGCCAGGTTGGAGATGTTGTAGCCCGGGACGGATCAGACAAAAAACAGGGGCCGGGTAAAGGCCAGGGAGCCGGAGATCAGGCAGGCGAAGATTATTATGAAGCAGAAGTTTCACTAATGGATTTAGAAGAAGCGCTCTTCAAAGAATTAGAGCTTCCGAATCTTCAGCAAAAAGAAAGAGATAATATCATCCACACGGATATTGAGTTTAACGATATCCGTAAAACAGGGTTAACCGGTAATATTGATAAGAAAAGAACAATGATGTCGGCTTTTAAACGCAACGCGATGACAGGGAAGCCGTCTTTCTATCCGATTTATCCGGAGGACTTAAAATATAAAACATGGAATGATGTCACGAAGCCTGAGTCAAAAGCTGTCGTGTTAGCAATGATGGATACGAGCGGCAGTATGGGCGTGTGGGAAAAGTACATGGCGAGAAGCTTCTTTTTCTGGATGACCCGCTTTTTACGGACGAAATATGAAACAGTTGAAATTGAATTTATTGCCCATCATACAGAAGCAAAAGTTGTGTCTGAGGAAGATTTCTTTTCAAAGGGAGAAAGCGGCGGAACAATCTGTTCTTCCGTATATCGAAAGTCGCTTGAGCTGATCGATGAAAAATACAGCCCCGACCGTTATAATATTTACCCTTTTCATTTCTCAGACGGCGACAATCTCACATCTGATAATGCCCGGTGCGTGAAATTGGTGAATGATATTATGAAGAAAGCGAATTTGTTCTGTTATGGCGAGGTCAATCAATACAATAGACACTCGACGTTAATGTCGGCTTATAAAAATGTGAAAGACGAGAAATTCAAATACTATATTTTAAAACAGAAGTCAGACGTTTTTCAGGCGCTGAAGAACTTTTTTAGAAATGAAGAAACTGGCATTAGCCATCAATTATCCTAGTGAAGAGCCCATTTCAGGGCTTTTTTTTATTTTAAAAAAGTAAGAAAGCGATTACGAAAAAAATAAGAAGAAAAAAGGAATTTTTCCTTTGACAAATCTTCTTTCATTTATTAATATTTTATCTTGTGAACTATTATTGAGGAATGAGGTGAAAAGGAGTTGACTGAATCAGAACGTGCTTTGCTCACTTTTGAACAGCTCTTCGATACGTCTCGGTCTATCTATAAAAAACAGAAGAAGATATTGGAGATTGTGCTTGAGCCTTTTGATATTACAGTCCTTCAATATTTACTGATGTTTAAAATTCATCAAAGCGGAAGCACGCCGCTCAGCAAGCTGGCCATGTCTCTTGATCTTAAGCCTGCTTCTGTGACCCGGATGACCGATATCCTATATAACCGGCAATTGATGAATCGATATGACAGTCCGGATGACCGCCGTATCGTCATGATTCAGTTAACCGAAGAGGGGGAAAAACTTTTACAGAAAGCCGCTGTGCAATACGCAAATTTGGGCGCGAGCCTGTATCAGAAGCTTGACACGTCTCAGCTTCAATATTTGCGTAAGCTTGCCGGGAGTTTATCTAAGCTCGCTGAAGGCTGTGCAGAAAAAAGCGGTAATTGAAAACTTCCCACATATTTTCACCAGCTTTCCACAAAATGATAGAGGAAGAAACGAAAGGAGAAAAACAAAATGAACAGAGGACGTTTAATTCTGACCAACATTATCGGTTTGATTGTTGTTCTTGCAATTATAGGCGGAGGTGCTTACTACTATTATCAAAGCACAAACTATGTAAAAACGGATGAAGCAAAAGTAGCCGGCGATATGGCAGCTATCTCAGCTCCAGCAGCAGGTAAAGTATCCGACTGGGATCTTGAAGAAGGAAAAACAGTGAAAAAAGGCGACACAGTTGCAAAAATCAAAGGTGAACAAACTGTTGATGTGAAATCCATCATGGATGGAACAATTGTGAAAAACGAAGTGAAAAACGGACAAACCGTACAGGCTGGTACAACAATTGCGCAAACGATTGACATGGACAACCTGTACATCACAGCAAATATTAAAGAAACAGATATTGCGGATGTTGAAGTAGGAAATAGTGTAGACGTAGTAGTTGACGGAGATCCTAATACAACTTTTGACGGTACTGTAGAAGAAATTGGCTATGCGACTAACTCAACTTTTGATATGCTTCCATCTACAAATTCAAGCGGAAACTACACAAAAGTAACGCAAAAAGTTCCTGTTAAAATTTCAATCAAAAACCCATCTGATAAGGTGCTTCCAGGTATGAATGCATCTGTTAAGATTTCTGAGTAAAACAGATCAGTCATCAAACCATGAAAGGAGGTTGTCTTAGATGGCTACAGGCAAAGAAAAAAATACAAAAAGCCCTATGACATTGCTGATTGTGCTAATGGCGGGTTTGTTTTTGGCAATACTAAACCAAACATTGCTTAACGTCGCAATGCCGCACTTAATGACTGAATTTGGCGTAAGTGCAACGACGATTCAGTGGCTGACAACAGGTTACATGCTTGTTAACGGCGTATTGATTCCGTTATCTGCCTTCCTGATTACACGTTTTGGCCAACGGAGTCTCTTTCTCGTCGCCATGTTCTGTTTTACGCTCGGTACGTTAGTCTGCGGTATCGCACCTAACTTCTCTGTAATGCTGATCGGCCGTTTGATCCAGGCCGTGGGCGGAGGTATCTTGCAGCCGCTCGTTATGACAACCATTCTGTTAATCTTCCCGCCTGAAAGCAGGGGGAAAGGAATGGGGATTTTCGGACTTGCGATGATGTTTGCTCCAGCGGTCGGCCCGACTCTTTCAGGGTGGATTATTGAGCATTACACATGGCGCATCATGTTTTACGGACTTGTGCCGATCGGTGCAATTGTTATCATCGTGGCTTTCTTCATCTTTAAGAATCTGGTGGAGCCGCAAAAAATCAAACTCGACACACTTGGAGCGATCCTCTCAATTGTCGGTTTCGCATCCTTATTATACGGAGTCAGTGAAGCGGGTTCTGACGGCTGGACCGACCCGATTGTACTGTCTACAGTTATAATCGGCGTCATTGCAATTATTGCTTTTGTTGTTCAGCAATTGCGCCATGATGATCCGATGCTTGATTTCAGAGTGTTTAAATACGACATTTTCTCACTCTCAAGTGTTATTAATATCATTATTACAGTGGCACTTTACACTGGTATGTTCCTGTTACCGATTTATCTGCAAAACCTGGTCGGATTTACGGCGCTTCAATCCGGTCTGCTTCTGCTTCCGGGTGCGATCGTGATGCTGATCATGTCACCGATCTCAGGTATTTTGTTTGATAAATTCGGCCCGAGACCGCTTGCGATTATCGGTCTGGTCGTGACAGTGGTGACAACATTCCAATATACGCAATTGACCATCGATACACCGTATACACACATTATGCTTGTATACTCAATTCGCGCATTCGGTATGTCACTCTTAATGATGCCTGTCATGACAGCCGGGATGAACCAGCTTCCTGCCCGTCTGAACAGTCACGGAACGGCGATGAGCAACACGCTCCGCCAAATCAGCGGATCAATTGGAACAAGCTTAATTACGACGATTTATACAAACCGCACGACATTCCATTATTCACAAATTGCAGATAAAACAAGCACGGCGGACCCGAACTTCCTCCATGCGTTCCAAAATGCAGTTTCGAATATAATGGTGAATATGAATGTGCCTTATGAAACAGCGAAAAGGTATGTTTACTCACATATTTATAAACACGCGACACTCGATTCAAACGTCATGGGGATTAATGACGCCTTTATGTGGGCGACATTATTCTGTGTGGCAGGTGTGATTCTCAGTCTTTTCCTGCGTGATGTCAGAAAAGATAAATTGCGTGCGGAGAAAAAGAAAAAAGAGGAGCTTTCATTGCTTCCGGCTCCAAAAGAAGTTAAGGAATCTTAAACTGTACAGGGAGGTTTCCTGAATGAAAATTTATGTAGTGTATGACAGTGAAGGCGAACATACAAAGGTATTGGCAGAAGCGATTGCTGAAGGCGCTCGGGAAAACGACGCGGCTGAAGTATTCATCGACCACGTAGATCAGGCGGATATCCGCAAGCTTAAAGACATGGACGCGATTGTTTGGGGATGCCCCGGGCATTTCGGAACAATCAGTGCAGGTCTGAAAACTTGGATCGACAGACTCGGCTACTTATGGGCTGAAGGCGAGCTGATCAACAAAGTCGGCGCAGTATTCTGCACAACGGCAACAACACACGGCGGCTTGGAAATGACAATGCACAACTTAATCACGCCAATGTTCCACCAAGGGATGATTGTTGTCGGTCTGCCTGGCAATGTGCCTGAAAACGCGCTGTACGGTTCTTACTACGGAGCGGGCGTCACTTGCCCGGTAGACAGTGATGAGTTAATGTCTGAGGAAGGTATCCAGCTGGGCCGCGCATTAGGAAGACGCGTCAGCCAAGTCACAGGAAACTTAACAGCCGGACAGTAAGGAGAGGTTAAAATGGCCATTATTATAGCAATTATTGCTGCTGTCATTGTGATTGCGGGCCTTATCACGTATAACGTCCGCAACGCCTCTGCTGGACTCGAGAAGCGAGAAACAGCTGAAAAAATCGCCCCTCCAGAAGAGGAAGAAAACGAAGCGCAATACCCTGCTGAAGCACGGGCTGCTGAGCATGTCCCAGCCGTTGTAAAAACTGACTCTGAAAAAGAGAAAAGTGACTCAATTGGGGATGACTTCTACAGGCAGGCGCTTCAAAAGTTTAAGCATTCTGAGGAAGATCAGAAAGACAAAGAGGTCACTGAAAAAAGTGACAAAATGCAGGACAGCAGTTATCGTGATGCGCTGCTCTCCATGAAAAATAAAAAGAAATAATATCAAAGGCAAATCCGTTTACTCATGGCGGGTTTGCTTTTTTTTATGCTGTTTAAATGCATAAAACTTGGTTTTTTATAAAATAAATCCATGGAATATGTTGTATTTCAGAAAGTTCTAGTGTACTATTTGAGTCATACACTTCATGAGTGTTTTTAGGAGGAAAAACAATGAAACCGTTTTGGGGTTTAGTAAAAAAGGATCTGAGACTGTCAAAAATGCGGTTTTTTGCATGTCTCGGTGCAGTCATACTTTTAGCTGCCGGAAGCTTTTTATTAGAACGATTGACTGAAGCACCTTTAGCTGCTTTTGGATGCTGGGTAATGCTTGCCATTTTTCAAGTGTTTTTAGCTCCTTTGCTGATCTACAATAGCCTTCGTGTAGAGGGGAAAAACCAGCTATGGCTATATAATCCGAACGGCGCAGCCGCGCTTTTACTCTCGAAGCTGACTGCCGGTCTTGTCTATCAATTTATTTTTCAGTTTTTGATTTCAGTTTATGGAGTCTTTCTTTATCAGTACCTTGACTCAAAAGCGCTCATTGCTGATCAAGTTCCGCTTGCAGGCACTATACTGATCTTTAATCTTTATGGGCTGGTATTTACTGCTTATCTTTCCTGTGCGGTGATCCTGCTGTGGAATGTGTTTCATTCTTTAAAATCGAGTTCTTCCTTCATCAGGCGGTTTCGCTGGTTGATTTGTATGTTACTGGGGATAGGGTGGTTTTATGTAGAGGACCATTTGATCATGCCTTGGCTGACACCGCTGGATAAACTGTATTATTTCACAACGTATGGAGATGTCGGTTTTACAAACAAGGGATCTTTAGGGTGGAGCGTGGAATTAAACATCTTCCATCTTCCATATCCGTCTAGTATTGTCATGCTGGTTTTGGCAGCTGTATTTCTTTTTCTGGCTTCCAGGCTCCTGCAGCGAAAAGTTGAGGTGTAGAGAACATGAGACAAGACTTTCAATCCTCTAAACCGATTTATTTGCAAATTGCTGATCAAATCTTTTATAGGCTGGTCAGACAGGAGCTTGTTCCCGGAGACAAGCTGCCGTCTGTCAGAGAAATGGCAATTCAAACAAAAGTAAATCCGAATACGATTCAAAGAACCTACAGTGAAATGGAAAGGCTGGGAATTGTGGAGACAAGAAGAGGGCAAGGGACGTTTATCGCTGAAAAAGCTGAAATCGTGGATGAACTGAAAGAGAGGCTTACCCGTGAAGTGTTTGAAAGCTTTATTCATCAAATGGCAGAGCTGGGATTAACAAAAGAAGAAATGCTGGCAGGCATTAAAAAATACACGGAAGGAGGACAGGAATGAATATTGTATTTGACAATGTGTCTAAGAGATACGGCGGCCACACGGCGCTAAACAATATATCCTTCACTTTATATCCGGGAAAAATTTACGGATTTTTGGGCTCGAATGGCAGCGGGAAATCGACAACCTTGAAATTAATCGCCGGATTGATGTTTCCTACTTCAGGTTCAGTGCAAGCGGGTGAACAGCCTGTAACAAGAGACATGATCAAGCAGACGGCTTATCTAACAGAGCTAGACATGTTTTATCCCGGATTTACGGTGAAGGATATGCTCGATTTTTACGAATCACAGTTCCCTGACTTTCAGAAGGAAAAAGCCTATCAGCTGCTTGAGGAAATGCAGCTGAAGCCTGAAAAAAAGATAAAACAGCTTTCTAAGGGGAATCGAGGCCGTCTTAAAATCGTGCTGGCACTATCAAGAAAAGCTTCCGTCATTCTGCTGGATGAGCCTTTTTCCGGTCTTGATCCAATGGTCAGGGATTCAATCGTAAACAGCCTCGTTTCTTATATTGATTTTGAGCAGCAGATCGTTGTCATTGCGACACACGAAATTGATGAAATTGAAATCCTGCTTGACGAGGTCATCGTGCTCGCCGACGGAGAAAAAATGGCACAGCGTGATGTGGAAGAGATTCGCGAGCAGGAAGGTATGTCCGTGCTGCAATGGTTTAAAACGAATATGGAAGTTTACTAGAAAGAGGAGGAATTTGATGAAAACAGTATTGGAATTAAAAAATGTGACAAAAAACATCAGAGGCCGGACGATCATTGATCATCTGAGCTTTACGATTCGCGAAGGCGAAGTATTTGGATTTCTGGGACCAAACGGAGCAGGGAAAACGACGACAATCAGAATGATGGTCGGTTTAATGAAGCTGTCACAAGGTGACGTGCTCATTTGCGGCCAATCAATCACGAAAGATTATGCCAAGGCAATCAAACATATCGGGGCTATTGTAGAAAACCCAGAGCTGTATAAATTCTTAAGCGGATATAAAAATCTCCAGCAATACGCAAGGATGGTAAAGGGTGTCACGAAGGAAAAAATTGATGAAGTGGTAGAACTGGTAGGCCTCAAAGAAAGAATCCATGATAAAGTGAAAACCTACTCTCTGGGGATGAGACAGCGTCTCGGCTTGGCACAATGTCTTCTGCACGATCCGAAAGTGCTGATTTTGGATGAACCGACAAACGGCCTTGATCCGGCGGGAATCAGAGAAATCAGGGACCATTTAAAGAAGCTGACGCGAGAAAGAGGAATGTCTGTCATCGTATCAAGCCATCTGCTGTCAGAAATGGAACTGATGTGTGACCGAATTGCGATTATCCAAAAAGGAAAGCTTATCGACATTCAGAATGTAAGAGATGAAATAACTGATGAAAAGGATACATATTTCTTCCATGTGGAGCAGCCGAAGGAAGCTGCTGCGATTGTAAAAGAATATGATTCGGTAATCAAGACAAACGGTTTGGAAATCAAACTGGCTAAAGAGGACGTCCCTGCAGTCATTGAATTGCTGGTCATGCAGCAAATCCGCATTTATGAAGTCAAAGTGATTACAAAATCATTAGAGGACCGTTTCTTAGAAATCACAGGCGAAGCAAAAGAGGAGGTTCAGCATGCTTAATTTGATTTATAATGAGTGGATCAAAATTTTCAGCCGTGCCGGAACATGGGTGATGATCGGAATTCTTGCGCTGACAATGATCGGGTGGGCATTTTTAACAAACCACTTTTCAACCGATGAAGCAAATCCGAAGTGGAAAGAAACGCTTCAAGCACAAAATGCTGATATGAAGAAGGCAATGAAAGAAGATCCTTCCCTGAAAGGACAATATGAAGAAACGATCACAATCAATAACTATCGCATTGAACATAATATCCCGAGTGACACTGGATATACCGTTTGGTCTTATGTAACGGATTCTGCCGGTTTTACAATCCTTACTGGGCTGTTCACGATTATAATCGCAGCTGGCATCGTCGCAAACGAATTTAACTGGGGTACGGTTAAGCTGTTAATGATCCGGCCGCTCAGCCGTTTTCAAATTCTGCTTTCTAAATATATTACCGTTCTTTTATTTGGTTTCTTATTGCTGTTTATATTATTTATGGGTTCAACTTTGCTGGGACTGGTCTTTTTCGGAACAGGCGGAGACACTGCCGCGAATGTTCATTTAATCTATAAGGACGGTCATGTATTGGAACAAAACATGCTGGGATATTTGGCCAAAACGTATCTCTCAGAATCTGTTGCGGCTTTAATGCTGGCTACGATGGCATTTATGCTGTCCGCAGTATTTAGAAACAGCTCTCTTGCTGTAGGGTTTTCTATCTTTTTATTGGTAACGGGCACGACAGCCACTGCATTTATAGCGATGAAGTTCGACTGGGCGAAGTATATTTTATTTGCCAACGTTGATCTGATGCAGTATGTAGAGGGAACACCGATAGTGGAAGGGATGACAATGACTTTCTCCATTGTAATGCTGGTGATTTACTTTGTCGCCTTCCTGTTGCTTGCTTTCGGAATCTTTATGAAACGGGATATTGCGAACTAATGAAAAAAGCTGTTTTGCATAAGCAAAACAGCTTTTTCTTTAAAATAAAAACTGCAGGCTTGCACCTGCAGTTTTTATTATCAATTTATGCTTACGCTTCTTTAGTAACGTTAGCAGCTTGTGGTCCACGGTTTCCTTCAACGATTTCGAAAGAAACTGATTGGCCTTCTTCTAAAGTTTTGAAGCCTTCGCCTTGAATAGCAGAGAAATGAACGAATACATCGTCTTGACCTTCTACTTCGATGAATCCGAAACCTTTTTCAGAGTTGAACCATTTTACTTTACCTTCTAACATGAAATTTCCTCCTAAAGCGATCATAACGCTTAAATTCACTATTCTTGCTCTAAAACAAACTTCCAAGACGAAAACTCTTACAAAACTTTCTTCTTAAAGATAGTTCGAACAAAAATAATTACCTTTACTCTACCAGTAATTTTGAGAAAAAACAACTGTTAAACGAAACTTTTTTCGGAAAATAACATATTATTTTTCATTTTGATATTTATTTGCCGAAATGTATCTGTTTTTTCGATACGTGATCATATGTTTGCAGGACTTTTTACTTTAATATCTCTTTACGGAAAGGTAGGGTAATAGTAATTGACAACCCTTTCTGATATGAGTAAGGTAAAGTTAACCAATGTTACAAATGACAACGTTTATCAACAAAGAGCGTCTGATTTTTATGTCTGATATTGCTTGCATGCTCTAATAAATAGATAGGAGTATGGTGTCACAATGAAAAAGTGGCTTGTATGCAGTTTTGTTCTTATTCTTTTCATTTCATTTACTGCATGCTCACCGTCAGCAGAACATGAAACGATAAAAATTGGAATTGCTGAGTCGGACGAAGCGATATGGAACTATATCGTAAAAAAGGCTGAAGCGGAAGGGCTTGATATTCAGCTGATTCCATTCTCTGATTATGCAGAATCAGATATTGCGCTGGCTAACAAAGAGATTGATGCCAATGCTATTCAATCCATTTCATATTTTCAGTCGTTTTCAAAGAAATACAAACATAAACTGGCACCGCTCGGCACAACATACATAGCGCCTATGGGCATTTATTCAAAACGATATCAGCGAATCAAAGATATTCCGCGCGGTGCAGTTGTTGCTGTCCCGGATGAAGCGCTCGATTTTGGGCGAGCCCTTACGCTGCTGCAGGAAGCGGGTTTGCTTACTTTGAAGAACGGATTTAACGGAACCGGTTCAATTGATGTGATAAAAGATAATCCGAAACACTTGAAATTGAAAACCGTACGCCAACAGGATGTATTGAGCGGAGCCGACGTGTTTGTGATGAAAACAGCCGCCGCAAAAAAAGCGGGGCTGAACCCGCAGAAGCATACATTAAAGGGCGGCAGGCAAACCGGGAAGGAAGATATGAATGTAATTGTTGTCAGAGCTGAGGACAGAGATCGCGAAACACTGCAAACCATCCTTGAACTCTATCAATCAGATGATACAGCGGCATTTATAGAGAAGGAGTATCAAGGGATGCTTGTTCCCGCTTTTTTGCCTTTACATCGTCTTTCAGATTGGAAGAATGAATTCAAAACATGAATTCATTCTTTTTTTTCGGAAAACCATACTTTGTTTCGGCCGCTTTCTTTCGCTTTATACAGCATTTGATCAGCAAGAACCGGCAAGGTTTCCGGCTTATCTGTGTTTCGGGGGTAGTGGGCTACCCCCAGTGAGGCCGTAACGGCAAGCTTTTCTCCGTTTGTTAATACAATCGGTGTATGACTAATCGAGTGCCTGATCCGTTCAGCGATTTGGAATGCTTTCTCGGGCGTGCAATTTGGCAAGAGGACGGCAAATTCTTCGCCGCCGATCCGTGCGGCAGGATCAGTGTTGCGGATATTTTGTTTTAGTCGGGATCCCAGCTCTTTTAGAACCTGATCCCCCTCATGATGGCCGTATTGATCGTTAATGGTTTTAAAGTGATCGATATCCATATAAATAAGCGAAAATTGTAAAGATGGAGTGTGTGCAGCCTGTTGATACAGGTCTTGTGTGATTTCTTCAAACTTTCTGCGGTTATAAATACCTGTCAAAAAGTCAAAGTGCGCCTGGAACTTATACTGTTTAAATAAAAGATGTGCATTTGTTTCATGCTCGATAATATATAGGCTGAGCATGCCGCCGATAATTGAAATCAGCCAAAAGTAAAAGTGAAGCTTAAGTGAATAGATATCAACAAATACATAGAAGAAAAAGGAGATGAAACCATTTGAAATGATTAAAAGTAACAGAACGTGTTTCAGCTGAACTTTTTCTCTCCTTGATGCAATAAGTGACAGCACGGCAGCGATACAAATTGTAATCATGGAATACAGCGCTGATTCATTCAAGCTGATCAGCATGCGGCCTGCTGCGATTATCATCAGGGCTGTCGCCGTAGACACCCAGCCTCCATAAAGAGCGGCGATCATAATAGGGATATTTCTAAAATCTATGATTGAATGGTGATACGTCAAACCAAAATTCATAAGAATAACCCCGAGGAGACCGCAGGCAGTTCCTTTTATTAACTGAAAGGACTTATGTATTAACCTTTCTTTAAACAGGTGGGTGAACAGATAATTAAATGTGATTAAAATGGTCAAATTTACGAACAGTTCTTTCAGCAATATTATCACCCTTATATAAGTTACTAAAGAAAGGGGGGAATGAAAAGAACAAAAACGGTATTCATTGGGTTTTTTTATCCAAATATTGATGCTGAAATAATTCTTACTTGAACTATCGGAATTTGTGTAATATAGTATATAAGAAAAATTTTGAAGGGAGAGTTTGCCTCAATTGGAGACTTTGCTAGTCATTTTGCACGTATTTATTTTACTTTTACTTATTATTGGGCTATTTGCCATGCAGAAGAAACATGTTTCTTTTTCAAAACGTGTGTTTACTGCCCTGGGGCTGGGGATCGTTTTTGGATTTGCGCTTCAGCTGATATACGGTCCGACTTCCAACATTGTGGTTCAAACAGCCGACTGGTTTAATATTGCCGGAGGCGGATATGTCAAATTGCTTCAGATGATTGTCATGCCGCTTGTTTTTATTTCCATTCTAGGCGCTTTTACAAAGATGAAGCTGACAAAAAATCTCGGGAAAATCAGCGGTTTGATTATCGGGATTTTGGTTGCGACTACAGCGGTAGCCGCGGCGGTTGGTATTGCGTCCGCCCTTTCCTTTGATCTTCAGGCGATTCAGGTTGACCAAGGAAATACAGAGCTTTCTCGGGGACAGGAGCTTGAACAGAAATCAGAGGAGATGACAGCAAAAACACTGCCGCAGCAAATGATTGAGCTGCTTCCTGGTAATCCGTTTTTGGATTTTACAGGGGCTAGACCGACATCAACGATCGGAGTCGTTATTTTTGCCGCTTTTCTGGGCATTGCATTTCTGGGTGTGAGACGGAAACAGCCGGAACAGGCTGAAACGTTCAAAAAATTGATTGATGCTGTTTACGCCATTGTCATGCGTGTTGTTACTCTCATCTTGAGACTGACGCCTTACGGTGTGCTGGCCATTATGACAAAAACGATTGCGACAAGTGATATTGACAGCATTTTGAAACTGGGTATGTTTGTCATTGCTTCATATGCCGCGTTAATTGCAATGTTTATCATTCACTTGCTTCTGCTGACGATCAGCGGATTAAATCCGGTTGTTTATTTGAAAAAAGCGCTGCCTGTACTCGTGTTTGCATTTACGTCACGATCAAGCGCAGGCGCTTTGCCGCTGAATATTAAAACACAAAGAAGCTTGGGTGTCCCGGAAGGAATTGCGAATTTCGCCGGCTCGTTCGGGCTATCTATCGGCCAAAATGGCTGTGCAGGCATTTATCCGGCTATGCTGGCGATGATGATTGCCCCGACAATCGGTCAAAATCCGTTTGATCCGGCGTTTATCATCTCAGTGATCGCGGTTGTTGCCATCAGTTCGTTTGGTGTCGCCGGGGTTGGCGGAGGAGCTACATTCGCAGCGCTGCTCGTTTTATCAGCGTTAAATATGCCTGTCGCGCTCGCCGGTTTATTAATCTCTATCGAACCGTTGATTGACATGGGACGTACTGCGCTGAATGTCAGCGGAAGTATGACATCAGGGCTGATTACCAGCAAAGTTACGAAGGAAATAGATTCTGGTGTATTCCAAGATCGATCCAATGTGATCGAAGCGGAAGAAGCCTAGGCATATTAAAACGTGTAATCCACGGGGGATTACACGTTTTTTTTAACGGCCGGGTTCTAAGTCTTCCAGCATTTCCATTACAGTGTTGTCATCCATTACATTCATTGCGCTTTGTTCGAAATGGATTGGCTCTGCATATTGCTGCTGTCTATTTCTGGCTGTTGTTGTGTCCGTTTGGCGATTATGCTGAGACTGATGCTGATGCTGTTGAGGGTGGCTTTGCTGCTGGCCTGCATGCTGATGCTGCCGGCCATTTTGCTGACGATTTTGAGATTGATCTTGATTATTCCCGCCAAACGCCTGTTTCATCATATCTCCAACATTAGAAACATCAAACGACTTATTTTGAGAATTCCGGTTGCTCATTTGGCCTGTAATAAACCCGCTGATTTTTTGCCGGATCTGCGGTGATAAAGCAGCAACAAGCACAGTTGAACCGATAACTAAGGCTGTCGGACTGATTCCTTTTCGCTGATTGAACAACGTGATCCCTCCTTTATAAGTGTATTGATATTTTCCCCTCTGATTAGACAAATTAACCGTTTTATTTCCCGGGAAAGCATTTCCGTTATTTTTTCATGCATATTTAGAGCCAATTAGAAAAACCTATAAGTAAAGTGATAAAGGAGGAATTCACATGCTTGGAAAAAAACAAGTCCTTGCGTCCATGCTTCTTATCCCTTTGCTTATGACTGGCTGCAGTATGGCCAATCAGGGTGAGGGCAGACGTGATAATGCAGAGCCAGAAAATGTTAACTACCGCAATCCGGCAAATGATAACGGCACAAGAAATATCAACAATGCAAATGATAGCCGTGACAACGTTGACAATAATATGACGAATAATGGTAATAACAATAACGGTAATGATAACCGTAAGTTGGAAGTTGCTGATGATGCAGCCGATAAAATTACCGATATGAAAGAAGTTAAACACGCGAATGTGATTGTTGCCGGAAATCAAGCTTATGTTGCAGTTGTATTAACAAATGGGAAAAAAGAAGTTGGAAAAGATCTGAAAAAGAAAATTTCCGATAAAGTAAGAGACACTGATAAGAACATGGACAATGTTTATGTTTCTGCTAATCCAGACTTTGTTGATCGGATGCAGGGGTATGGCGAACGGATTCAAAATGGCGATCCGATTGCAGGATTCTTTGATGAATTCAGTCAAACAGTACAACGTGTCTTTCCGCAAGCTGAATAACATATAAAAAGCCGCATAACTTGTGCGGCTTTTTTCTTTGCAGAAATGACACGCTGTGAACTAAGGCTGCATAGAGTAAAAATAAAAGGTACAAGACGGACCGGCTCAGGGAGGGAGACGTTTGCAGGGTGGCATAGGAAAGCGTGCGGCATCCGCTCTATTCCTGTGCGGAGTCCTTGTGATGCTGGCCGTAAGCTCGGCCATCGTATCAAGCACGATGTATATTCTGTCTTTGCCAGGGCAGACATCTGGGATAACGAAAGAACAAGTGACGAAGCACATGAAGAAAGAGTCATTTAAACAGGCCGATGTTTATTACACTTCTAAGGAAAAATCCTTACTGCCATTAACGAAAGAAACGCTTGAATATGCGGTGAGTATTAATCAGGTCATGCTTGACTATTCGAATCATAAGCCTATTGATATTATTTTTTTTCCTAATGAAAAACAGATGGAGGCTTATTCCGGTTTATTGGATGTTGTCGGCTTTTATTCTGAGCGGGAGCAGCTGATCGGATTATTGCCTGAAGAGAAAAAGCAGCTTTTAGAAGGTGATGATGTAGCGGTTTATCTGTATCAGAGATTATTGATTCATGAGTACACACACCATGCGTTTCATCAGAAATTACGGGAACTCGAAGCAGATCCTGATGAGTTCCCCTTATGGTTCCATGAAGGATTAAGCGAGTGGATCGCGAACTATGAATTGCTCATAGATCCGATTACGTTTACTGTCGTGCCGTTTGACCGTTTGCAGACAGATCAGAACTGGCAGGAAGCTCGATCGGAATATGAAACCGATGTTTATTTGCAAAGCTTTTATATGATCAATGAGCTGACGGAAACATACGGGAAAGACATTATTTTGGAGATTATAAAGGAAACAGCGAAAAAAGGGGATTTTAAAAAAGGGTTTAAAGCGGCGACTCAGGATAGTCTTGATCAATTTGAAGAAGATTTTACCAGAACGTTTGAAGAAAATGCGGCATTGGATAGTTTCTATCCAATGCCTTTTTTATTTAATGAAGTCCCTGCTGGCCCATACCGCCTTGAGTCGGAGGCATTTGTCCTTGTGCAGGGGCAAATGAATTTCTCAGTTGTTCCATATCCTGCGCGTCAAGCTGCGGAACTTGGTAATAACCATGTTTGTTTTGGTAAAGGAAAATCTCAAAAGCCATTTCGACATACTGCTGAATTTGCGCAGACAGTACACGTCTTACGGCGGGATTTGTCATTTCTAGAGAAGCCATCGTGAGCATAGATGCCTGTGCCTTAACAGCGCAAAGCATTTGGCGGCTGATGATGCTGTCATCAATGTCATTCATAGACTGAACAGGTTTCTTAGGCTGTGCCGGCTGCATACCGTAAACAGTCTGGTTGTCTTCTTTCATCATATAAGTTGCCGTTTTTTGTGAAGGCTCGCTTCCTGTTTTGAAGCACTCTGCCGTTAAGTTATATTGAGATGTAATGAATTGATATTGACGGTCAAGGATGTTTAATAATTCCTGATCCTTACAGAATTGTCTCAGCATCATAAACTGATCAAGCACAGTAAGCGTTCCGGAAAGCACCTCGTGCATATCAAACATTTCATGTCCGCCGTGATTTTGATGCGGTTTGCCTGGTATCCCTTTATTCTGTGATTGCTGCTGAAATTGCTGATCCAAACCGAATTCCTCCTTTTTTTTCAGATCAGCTGTATTTTGTGCTTGTCTGCCGTGTTTTATGCAGCGCCTGACAGGATTTATATGCTGATTGTCGAAGTGATTAGCAAATAAACGAATGATGCAAGATGTAAGGGAGGAAAACTGATGAGGCGTTTTTTGCATGTTGTTTTGATCATACTTTTCATTTTCTTGAATGTCATGTCCGCTTATGAAGCTGTAAGAGCTGCTGAGCCAGAACCAATATCGGTTGAAAAAGCGATACAGCAAAAAGAGGGCCAAGCTCTTGTCGAAGGATATACAATCGGCCAAGCTGTTTCACCCCAGCATTACAATCTGACAAGCCCTTTTTCAAATGATTATAACGTTGCTATAGCGGACAGAAAAAACGAGACATCACCCGATTACATTCTTCCCGTGCAAATCCCCTCCGCATTTAGAAGCCAATTCGGACTGCAAACGAACCCGCTGCTTCTTGGGAAAAAGATAGCTGTTCAAGGCGAGCTTGAACATTATTTTAATACGACAGGTCTTAAGAAGATTCAGTCAATGGTCTTAAAGGATGACGCTGAATCTCCGCCGGCAGCACAGCCTATTACAATACAGGAAGCGCGCGGCCGAATGAATGAACATGTCACGATTAAAGGCGTTGTTACTGCCGATCAGAGCGCAATCGGAGGCGGAAAGCTGTCGACCTTTATGCAGGATGACACAGGCGGCATCAACATTTATTCGGCAGCACCAGAGAATTTCCCTGAGTTAAAAGAAGGAATGGACATTACGGTGACAGGGAAAATAACGACTTACCAAGGGCTTACTGAAATAGTTCCGGATACATCAGGCATCCGTATTACCCAATCAAATCAGCCTCTCCCTGTCCCTGAATTTTCAATGATCAATGAACTGGTCAATGGCAGCTTGGGTGATCAGTATGAAGGGCGTCTTGTAACAGTCAAAGCTTATATTTCTTCTATTCCAAATTCTCAAGCAGGCGGCGGTTACAATGTTACGATGATCGATAATGATCACCACGCAATGACACTGCGTGTTATGAGTGAGACAGGTATCATTGATGAACTGACTGAGGATAAATGGTATGAAATCACTGGCGTGTTGAGCAGATATCAATCCTTTCAGCTTCTTCCGCGAAAATCAGCAGACATGAAGCTGCTTCAAGAGCAGCCTGCTCCGCCGTCTTCAGAAGGCGAATATGAAACTGTGGTTGATCGCGTTGTAGACGGTGATACCATTCATGTCAAAAAACCGATACTTGGCACGGCAAAAATCCGTTTTGTAAATGTAGACACGCCAGAAACGTACCACACACCAAAAAATGAAGCGGATGAAAATCAGTTAAGATTTGGCAAGAAAGCCTCTGACTATTTAAAAACTGTTTTGTCTCCAGGAGATCAAATAACGGTAAAAGTCGGCAGCGAAGCCAAGGACAGCTATGGCAGACTTCTTGGACAGGTTGTGACTGAGACAGGGGCAAATGTAAATTTAGAACTCGTGAAAAATGGCTATGCTCCAACATATTTTATTTGGCCTGTTGAAAATGAAGAGGATTATCAGGAATTTCAGGCCGCAGCCGCCAATGCAAAAAAAGAGCAAAAAGGCATTTGGAGTGAAGCGGATCCTCTTATGGAAATGCCGTTTGAATTTAGAGCCAGAGAGCAGGGGAAAGGGCTGACAAGGTATGTGGGAGACTCATCAAACAAGACCTATGTTACGCCAGCAGACTGGAGGCAGGTGGCTGTGGAAAACAGGATCTTCTTTGCTTCAGCAGCTGAAGCAGAGAGTGCCGGTTACAAGAAAAAGCAAACCTCTCTCCAAGAAAATATACCGCTTAGGATTTTAAGCATGAACGATTTACATGGGAAAATCGATCAGCAATACGAGCTTGATCTTGATGGAGACGGCACTCCAGATGGCACATTCGGACGCATGGACTATGCTGCTGCCTATTTGAAAGAAAAAAAGGCGGAAAAGAAAAACACGCTCACTGTGCACGCCGGGGATATGATCGGGGGCAGTTCGCCCGTATCATCTCTTCTTCAAGATGAACCAACTGTGGAACTGATGGAGGATATCGGATTTGATGTCGGAACTGTGGGCAATCACGAGTTCGATGAAGGTACGGATGAACTCATGAGAATGTTAAAAGGGGGAGATCACCCGAAAGGCACTAGCGGCTATGACGGACAAAACTTTCCCCTTGTGTGCGCCAATTGTAAAATGAAGTCTACCGGAGAACCCTTTTTGCCGGCTTATGACGTTATAAACGTAGAGGGCATACCTTTTGCTTTTATTGGGGTTGTCACACAGTCGGCGGCCGGAATGGTCATGCCTGACGGAATAAAGGATATTGAGTTTACCGATGAAGTACAAGCGGTAAATGACGCTGCCGAAGAGCTGAAGAAAAAAGGCATCAGGGCCATTGCAGTGCTCGCACATATGTCTGCCGAACAAAACGGCACCACAATTACAGGCGAATCCGCTGACCTTGCAAACAAATCAGATTCTGAGATAGACATCATTTTTGCAGCGCATAACCATAAGGTCGTCAATGGTGAAGTGAACGGCAAGCTGATCGTTCAGGCGTTTGAATACGGAAAAGCGATAGGTGTCGTTGATCTGGAAATCAATAAACAGACAAAAGACATCGTCAAAAAATCGGCTGATATCGAATACGTCGATCAAAGCAAGAAAAAACCTGATGCCAGCGCCTCAGCTATTTTAAGGAAGTATCAGGCCCTTGCTGAACCGATTATCAGCGAAGTAGTCGGTGAGGCGGCTGTTGATATGGAAGGCGGTTATTCTAATGATGGCGACACACCACTTGGGAATTTGATTGCTGATGGCATGAGAGCGGCGATGAAAACGGATTTTGCGCTAATGAATGGCGGCGGGATACGGGAAGGACTGAAGAAAGGCCCAATTACATGGGGAGACCTTTATAACATTCAGCCGTTTGGAAATGTGCTGACGAAGCTTGAGATTAAAGGAAAAGATTTGCGGGAGATCATCAATGCGCAAATCTCACCGGTTTTCGGCCCTGACTACAGCATAAGCGGGTTTACGTATACGTGGGATAAAGAAACAGGCAAAGCGGTTGATATAAAGATGGCAGACGGAACCGAAATCCAGCCGGATGCCACATACACATTAACCGTTAATCATTTTATGGCGACGGCGACAGGAGCCAAATACCAGCCAATCGGATTGTTTGGGAAACATCCGGTTACAGGGCCTGAGGATTTAGAAGCGACTGTAGAGTATGTAAAAAGCTTTGATAAGCCGATTTCATATACAAAAGAAGGCAGAATTAAACTGGCTGAAGACAGTCAGGCTGAAGACCCAGTCACTGAAGACCCGGCAGACAGTCCGGGACCAGACGATCCGGGCAAGGCAAATCCGGCACCTGGGGAAGAACAGCCTGATCTAAGAGAGACCCCGGGCACAGCTCCGGTCAATCAGCTGCCGCCTGCAGTCATTTCGACCTTTGAAGAATTAACAGAGACCAAACAGCCTGTCACTGCCGCCGGCCGTATAAACACACTGCCTTTGCATAAAGAAAGTGAGGAAAGCGGTTCTGATCATAAGCTTCCGGATACGTCAGCAGGATACTACAACTTTATTGTGATCGGCGCAGCGGTCTCACTGTCCGGAACGTATTTATATATCAGAAGGAAAAGGAGTGCCGCTACGACGTGAAAAAATATATTCCTCTTGTGATCATTGTGATCGGTCTTGTGATCACAGGCTACGGGGGCTTCAAACTGATTGATACCAGCATGAAAACAGAGCAGACATTAAAAGAAGCAAAAAAGGCAGCTGAACAGCCGCAGGCCATTGCAGGCACGAAGGAAAACGATAATCAAGCCAAGAAAAAATCATCGTTTAAGCCGAAGACCGGCCAAGCAAGCGGCATACTGGAAATACCGAAAATCAATGCGGAGCTTCCGATCGTGGAAGGGACTGATGCAGATGATTTAGAAAAGGGTGTGGGGCATTACAAGGACAGCTATTATCCAGATGAAAACGGGCAAATTGTACTGTCAGGACATCGGGACACCGTGTTTCGCCGGACAGGAGAGCTTGAAAAAGGTGACCGGCTCAACATCATCCTTTCATATGGAGATTTCACATATGAAATTGAAAAAACAAAAATCGTGGATAAGGATGATACCTCCATTATTACGCTGCAGCACGAAAAGGAAGAGCTCATTCTGACCACCTGCTATCCTTTTTCATACGTCGGGAATGCCCCGAAACGTTATATTATTTACGGAAAACGTATTTCATAAAAAAAGCCGCAGGACAATCCCTGCGGCTTTTTTTCATGATAAATACGTATGGCAAAGGCTTTCTATATCAGCGGGAAGAGGTGCTTCGGCAGCGATCAGCTCTTCGGTAATCGGATGAACAGCCTGTACCTTTTTGGCATGCAGTGCCTGCCTGTTAAGAAATTGGCTCTCGCCTCCGTAAAGTGTATCCCCAGTAAGCGGATGGCCGATGCTTGCCATATGCACACGGATTTGATGTGTTCTGCCTGTTTCCAGCTCTAATTCAGCAAGCGAGAGCTGTTCTCTTGCATTGATAGCAAGGGTACGGTAATGGGTGACGGCGGCTTGTCCGCCTGGCGAAATCCGCCGTCTTGTCGGGTGTGATCTGTCTCTTCCAATCGGCGAATCGATCTTGCCTTTTTTCGGTTTCAGTTTTCCTTCAACAATTGCGAGATACGTACGCTTCAGCGTTTTTTGCTCTAGCTGCTGGTCTAAGATGGCATGCGCCAGACGATGCTTGGCGAATACGACAGCGCCTGATGTATCCTGATCAAGGCGGTGGACATGGCGCACTTTGATTGTTTCGCCATTCACCTGAAAGTGATATGCGATCAAATTGGCGAGTGTGCCGGTTTGGCCTTCTTCGTTGGGATGAGTGGAAATACCAGCTGGTTTATTGACGATTAACATGTGGCGGTCTTCAAATAAAATATCAAGTTCTCCATACTCAGGTATGACGGAGGACTCTTCGTTTTCCTGAAGATCAATAAACAGGCGGTCACCCTTTTTTACGAGTATGTTGTTTTTGACAGGCTCGTGATTGACCTTTATATTGTGATAAGTCATCCATTCTTGGATAACGGGTTTAGAAGCTTTGAGCTCTGTTTTCAGCACAGAAAACAGCCATTGTCCGTCCTGTTTTTCACTGATTATCAGCTCTAGCCCTTTGCCTTTTTCTTTCATGATCAAATGGCTCCTTTTTTGCGCGAAAGGCTGCTGCTTCTCATAGGAAACACTTACCTTAACATTCGCGTTTTTTTCTGTGATATTCTTGAGAAAGACTTTGGATATTCGATGGCAAGAAAGGTGATAGACGTGAGAATCGTGAACGCAGCAACTGAAGAACAGGAAAGCTTTATCAAGGAACTGTCAATGGAGCTTTTCCATCATGTATTTCCTCTTTATTTCTCCGAACTGGACATTCAGCGCTTTAAAAAGAAAGGCGTTCTGTCTTTAAATAACCAATATTACCAAGGAACATTAAAAGAAGCTTTTCAAATTATGGCTTGTCTGCAAATGATACATATTATTCTGACAAAGCCTTCACCGCATGATGACTTGAGTGATCAAGCCATTTTTGATAAAAACAGCAAGATGCTTAATGATTGCGGAGTATATTTTCCGTTTGCTTTATCTGATTTTCAACCGAAAACAAACAATGCCTTTTCGGGTCACAGAAGGCTGATATAATCTCGCAGCAAGAGCTTTTCCGTTTCGAGAAAAGCTCTTTTTGCATCAGAGAAATCATACCACAAAACCTTTCCTGCAACTCCCTTTTTAATCATCCGGTGTCTGAACATACTAATGATTGAAAGGGGTGCTGACCAATGAGTTCAGTTAAACATTCAATGACAACGCAGGTAGCAACCGTTTCTCCGAATCAAACGATTCAGGAAGCGGCTTCTCTGATGAAACAGCATAACGTCGGGGCGGTTCCCGTGGTAGAGCAAGGTGTTTTAAAAGGAATGCTGACTGACCGTGACATTGCATTGAGAACCACAGCTCAAGGCCGAGATGGCCAGACACCCGTTTCAGAAGTGATGTCAACAGACCTCGTATCAGGAAATCCTAATATGAGTCTGGAAGACGCGTCGCAACTGATGGCCCAGCACCAAATCCGCCGCCTTCCTATTGTAGATCAAAACAATCTAGTCGGGATCGTTGCGCTTGGAGACCTGGCTGTCAATCAGATGTCGAACGAGTCTGCTGGAGAAGCGCTGACAAACATTTCTCATCAAAACTTGCATTAATAAGAAAGAGCTTGCAGTGTGCAGGCTCTTTCTTCACATAAACCCTTACTTTTTGAAAGCAGAGACGTTTCGGGGTATAGTGTATACATATGTCTCAATTCGGGCCAAAGGAGTTGTACGCAGTGATAAAAGCGTTAATTTTTGATTTTGATGGGCTTATTCTTGATACAGAAACGCATGAATATGAAGTCCTTCAGGAAATTTTTGAGGAACATGGCTCGGTTTTGCCGTTATCCGTTTGGGGCAAGGTTATCGGAACAGCGGCGGGATTTCGGCCATTTGAATACTTAGAAGAGCAGATAGGCAAAAAGCTGAACCATGAAGAGCTGACAAAACTGAGAAGAGACCGGTTTGCAAAACGCATGGAAACAGAAAAAGCGCGACCGGGTGTTGAAGCGTATCTGAATGCGGCAAAGGATTTAGGCTTAAAAGTAGGACTGGCTTCCAGCTCAGATTATAAATGGGTATCCGGCCATTTGAAGCAACTTGGCCTGTTTGAGAAATTCGAAGTGATTCAGACAGCTGATGATGTAGAAGAGGTCAAGCCCAATCCCGAGCTGTATTTGTTAGCGGCAAAGAATCTTGGAGTATCACCGTCGGAATGCCTCGCATTCGAGGATTCCGTCAATGGTTCGATTGCTGCCAAGCGAGCGGGCATGAAGTGTGTGATCGTTCCGAATCAAGTAACAGGCACCTTGATGTTTGAAGAATATGATCACAGGCTCGAATCAATGGCGGAGATGGAGCTCGCCCTATTGCTTGATCATCTGAACGCACAAAACTAGAAAGGAGCGAGTAGATTGTCTGAGAAATTAGATTTGACCCGTTTTGAAAAGAAAATGGTCATCCGTAATATCGAAGAGAAAGATATCGACAACATTATCGACCTTCAAAAGGACTGCTTTCCAGGCATGGAGCCGTGGAAGCGAGAGCATTTAATCAGCCATCTGGAGCATTTTCCAGAAGGGCAGTTTTGTGCAGAATTCGAAGGTGAAATTATCGGTTCGTGCTCAAGCCTCCTGATTAACTTTGATGAATATGATGACCGCCATACGTGGCAGGACATTACAGATGACGGATACATCACCAATCACAATCCGGATGGCTTAAACATGTACGGGATCGAGGTCATGGTGCATCCTGATTACAGACGGATGAAAATCGGCCATCGTTTGTATGAGGCAAGAAAGGATTTGGCAAGACGTTTAAATCTGAAAAGCATCATCATAGGCGGACGGATACCGAACTATCATAAATATGCTGATGAAATGACTGCGAGAGAGTATGTTGAACAGGTAACACGCCATCAAATTTACGATCCTGTCCTTTCTTTTCAGCTGATGAACGGTTTTACCCTGATGCGGATTAACCCGGATTATCTCCCGGATGATACAGCTTCAATCAAATATGCGACGCTTATGGAATGGAATAATGTCGATTATCTGCCGCAGCAGACAAAGCGTTATTATAAATCGGCCTTCCCTGTGAGAATTTGTGTCATTCAATACGAAATGAAAAAAATCTATTCCTTTGAGGAATTTGCGAATCAAGTAGAGTACTATGTCGATGTCGCATCTGACGCGAGGTCTGATTTTGCAGTGTTCCCGGAAATTTTCACAACCCAGCTGATGTCCTTCCTTGAGGAACGTTCACCAAGCTTGGCGGTACAGAGAATTACCGAGTATACTGAGGATTACATCAGTCTGTTTACAGACTTGGCTGTTAAGTATAATGTCAACATTATCGGCGGATCTCATTTTGTAGAAGAGGAAGGGAAAATTTATAATATCGCCTACCTGTTCAGACGTGATGGAACGATTGAGAAGCAATATAAACTGCATATTACGCCGAATGAACGCAAATGGTGGGGAATCAGCGCGGGCGACCAGGTACGTGTATTTGATACGGACTGCGGGAAAATTGCGATCCAAATTTGCTATGACATTGAGTTTCCTGAGCTTGCCCGCATTGCGGCCGATAAAGGCGCAAAAATTATTTTTACGCCATTTTGTACGGAAGACCGCCAAGGCTACTTGCGTGTCAGATACTGTTCACAGGCAAGAGCGGTCGAAAATCAAATTTATACCGTCATTTCCGGAACGGTTGGAAACCTGCCGCAAACTGAAAATATGGATATCCAATATGCTCAGTCCGGCATCTTTGCCCCTTCTGATTTTGAATTCGCAAGAGACGGCATCGTTGGGGAAACCAACCCGAATATTGAAATGGTCGTCATTGGCGATGTTGACTTAGAAATTCTCAGAAGACAGCGCCAAAACGGAACGGTGCGTCAGCTCAAAGACAGACGCCGCGATATTTATCACATTCACTATAAAAAATAATGCGAAAGCCCGCCTGAATTGGCGGGCTTTTTTTAAAAAAGCGGAATTGAAACTCTGCCGTGCTTTCTTTAAAATAGATATAAATGTGTGTACATCGGAAAAGAAGGTGCCTTATGGAGTTTCTGCTTGTTTTAGTTCCCGTTTTCGGAATCTTCGCAATTGGTTATATCGGACAAAAAACACTCGGTTTTGATATTCAGACATTGTCCAAAATGTCCTTATATTTAATGTCTCCTTTTTTGGCTTTTGATACGTTTTATTCAAACGAGCTGACGATGGACTATGTGTATCTGTCTATTTTTGTGCTGGGTCTATGCCTGGTTCTTGTGCTGTGGGTCTCCTTTTTATCCTTTTTTCATAGGTATCCGAACCAAGATCGCTGTGCCATGATTCTCTCATCAGCCTTTATGAATAACGGCAATTACGGCACGCCTGTCGTACTGCTTGTGTTTGGGACGGCGGGGCTGGATACGGCTGTTGTGTTAATGGTGCTGCAGCAGTTAATTATGAGTACTATCGGCATGTATTACGCTGCAAAGGGCGGTTCGGAGGAAGGCGGATTTAAAACGGTGATGACTCGGGTTATCCGTATGCCTGTGGCGTACGGAGCACTTTTAGGCGCAATACTTCAGCTTATGCATATTTCAATCCCTAAAGAGTTAATGACAGGCATTGAACTGGTCGGAAATGCGACGATTCCGACGATCATGATTATTCTTGGCATGCAGCTTGCGCTGATCTCTTTCAGGAATATTGAATACAGAAAAATTTCTTATTCTCTGCTGCTGAAGCTGATGGTATCACCGTTAATTGCGCTGGCCTTCACATTGATTTTGCCTGTGGATGACATGACGAAGCAAATTATGATCCTCGTAGCGGCCATGCCGACCGCTGCCAATACGACCTTAATGGCCGTTCAGTTTAATACAAGGCCCGAAGTCGTTTCCAGTGCCACTTTTATCAGCACAATGCTGAGCATAGTCACTTTGCCGGTCCTGCTTTGGATGCTGCATCCTCTTTCTTCTTGATGAAAGAGGATGTTTTAATTACCCGGCGGTTTATTGACTCCTTTGTCGTCTGGCTTTATATTGAAGTCAGGGAAATCATCACCTAGACATCACATAAGAGAAGGTCTGTTTCAATTTATTTATTGAACGCTAATGAAATGGAGATGATGGGGATGGAAAACATTCAGCAAAATCAGGGATTAAAGCAAAAGGATGAGCAATTCGTGTGGCATGCTATGAAGGGAGCGCATCAAGCGGACAGTCTGATTGCCCAAAAGGCGGAAGGAGCCTGGGTGACTGATATAGACGGACGCCGCTATCTTGATGCGATGTCCGGTTTGTGGTGCGTTAATATTGGTTACGGCAGAAAAGAGCTTGCGGAGGCTGCCTATGAACAATTAAAGGAACTGCCGTATTACCCGTTAACGCAAAGTCACGCACCTGCGATTCACTTGGCGGAAAAGCTGAATGAGTGGCTTGGCGGCGATTATGTGATTTTCTTTTCCAACAGCGGATCGGAAGCAAATGAAACCGCTTTTAAGATCGCTCGCCAATACCATCTGGAAAACGGCGACCACAGCCGTTATAAATTCATCTCTAGATATAGATCCTATCACGGCAATACGTTGGGAGCGCTCTCTGCCACCGGCCAGGCACAGCGGAAATATAAATATGAACCGTTAAGCCAAGGATTCCTGCACGCCGCCCCGCCTGATGTCTACCGAAATCCTGAAGACGCCGATACGCTAGAGAGCGCAAATGAAATTGACCGCATCATGACATGGGAATTAAGCGAAACGATTGCCGGTGTCATTATGGAGCCCATTATTACTGGCGGAGGCATTTTAATGCCGCCGGACGGATATATGAAGAAAGTGGAGGAAATCTGCCGCCGCCACGGCGCCCTTCTGATTTGTGACGAAGTCATCTGCGGATTTGGGCGGACTGGCGAGCCGTTCGGATTTATGCACTACGGCGTAAAGCCCGATATCATTACAATGGCGAAAGGGATTACAAGCGCGTATCTGCCATTGTCAGCGACCGCGGTTAAACGGGAGATTTTTGAAGCATACCAAGGAGAAGCTCCTTATGACCGTTTCCGCCACGTCAACACATTCGGCGGCAGCCCGGCAGCCTGCGCATTAGCTTTGAAAAACCTGCAAATTATGGAGGATGAACAGCTGATTCAGCGATCCCGCGATCTCGGGGCAAAGCTTTTAGGTGAGCTTCAGTCGTTGAGAGAACACCCTGCAGTAGGGGATGTAAGGGGAAAAGGGCTGCTGGTCGGAATCGAACTTGTCAAAGATAAGCTGACTAAAGAGCCGGCTGGCGCTGACCAAGTGAACCAAGTGGTTGCGGCATGCAAAGAGAAAGGGCTGATCATCGGCAAAAACGGTGATACAGTCGCCGGATATAACAATGTCATTCAGCTCGCCCCGCCATTTTGTCTGACAGAAGAGGACCTTGCATTTATCGTAAAAACGGTGAAGGAAAGCATACTGACAATTTGATACAAAAGTGATTTGTTAAAGGAGCACACTATGAGTTTTCACAACCAGCCTATTTTACCGGCTATTCGCAATATGAAGCAATTTGATGAGTTTTTAAACAGCTCGTTTTCGTACGGCGTGATACTTGATATTCATCTCGGACAATTAAAGGGCGTGATCAGAGAGGCGCAAAAGCACGGGAAGAAGATGATGGTGCATGTCGATTTAATTCAAGGGATCAAACATGATGAATACGGAGCGGAATTTATCTGCCAGGATATCAAGCCAGCGGGGATTATCTCAACAAGATCAAACGTGATTGCAAAAGCGAAGCAAAAGAAAATCTATGCGATCCAGCGTTTATTTCTGCTTGATACAAGCGCAATGGAAAAAAGCATGGAGTTTGTCGGCAAGCATAAGCCTGACTTCATTGAAGTGCTGCCGGGCATCGTGCCGTCACTTATTCAGGAAATTAAAGAGAAAACAGGTATCCCTATCTTTGCGGGAGGTTTTATCCGCACAGAACAAGATGTAGAACAGGCACTGAAAGCTGGTGCCGTTGCTGTCACCACATCCAACACCAAATTATGGAAAAAATATGAAAACTTTTTGACAGAAAGTGATTGACACCGCTTTCATCCACTGATACAATTGCACTAGGTTAATACAATGTGATGGAGAATCCGGAGACCCACAGCAGCTCTTTACGGTAAAGGTTATGCACCCGTAAAGCGGTTTGTTGTGGTTTTTTTATTCTCTATCATACTTCTTAATCGCAACCTTAGGAGGAATTATCTATGACAGCATTTTGGGGAGAACTAATCGGTACGATGCTGCTTGTTATTTTTGGCGCAGGTGTTTGTGCAGGAGTCAATTTGAAGAAATCGCTTTCATATCAATCTGGCTGGATTGTTGTTGTATTTGGATGGGGATTAGGTGTGGCAATGGCCGCTTATGCGGTCGGCGGCATCAGCGGCGCCCATCTCAATCCCGCGTTAACGATAGCATTTGCTTTTGTTGGTGATTTTCCGTGGAAAGAGGTTCCGGTTTACATTGCGGCGCAAATGATCGGTGCAATGATCGGTGCGGTGATTGTTTACCTTCATTACCTGCCGCATTGGAAGTCTACCGATGATCCCGCTGCTAAGCTGGGTGTTTTTTCAACCGGACCCAGCATTCCGCATACGTTTGCAAACGTTTTAAGTGAGGTTATTGGGACATTTGTCCTTGTGCTTGGAATTTTGGCGATTGGGGCAAATGAGTTTACAGAGGGACTTAACCCTTTAATCGTCGGTTTTCTCATCGTTGCTATCGGTATTTCTCTTGGAGGAACCACGGGATATGCAATTAATCCCGCCCGCGACTTAGGCCCGCGGATTGCCCACGCACTTCTGCCGATTCCGGGGAAAGGCTCATCAAACTGGAAGTACGCATGGGTTCCTGTTGCCGGCCCGATTTTGGGCGGATCATTCGGCGGTGTATTTTACAGCGCCGCGTTTCAGGGGCAGATTACAAGCAGTTTCTGGATTGTAAGCGTTGTATTGGTTGTGGTATTGTTAGGACTCTATGGCTATACGAAAAAACATGCAGCTAAAACACTATCAAATTCAAAATATATTTAAGCAAAGGGGAGACATCTTATGGAAACTTACATTTTATCCTTAGATCAAGGGACAACAAGTTCAAGAGCGATTCTGTTTAATAAAGAAGGCAAAATCGTTCACTCCGCTCAAAAGGAATTTACACAATACTTCCCGCATCCAGGGTGGGTTGAGCATAATGCAAATGAAATTTGGGGATCTGTCCTTGCTGTTATCGCATCAGTCATTTCTGAATCGGGAATCAGCGCTTCTCAAATTGCCGGAATCGGCATTACCAACCAAAGGGAAACAGCGGTTGTTTGGGATAAGGATACAGGAAAGCCTGTGTATAATGCGATCGTTTGGCAGTCACGACAGACGTCTGGAATCTGCGAGGAGCTTCGTGAAAAAGGATATAATGATACATTCAGAGAGAAAACAGGCCTTTTGATAGATCCATATTTTTCTGGCACGAAGGTGAAATGGATTTTAGACAATGTAGAAGGCGCAAGAGAAAAAGCGGAAAAAGGCGAGCTGCTGTTTGGAACGATTGACACATGGCTCATTTGGAAAATGTCAGGCGGAAAAGCGCACGTAACGGATTATTCCAACGCTTCAAGAACGCTGATGTTTAATATTTACGATTTGAAATGGGACGATGAGCTGCTTGAAATTTTAGGCATTCCGAAATCAATGCTCCCTGAAGTGAAACCGTCCTCTCATGTGTATGCGGAGACAGTTGATTATCACTTCTTCGGAAAAAATATTCCGATTGCTGGAGCGGCAGGCGACCAGCAGTCCGCGCTGTTCGGCCAGGCGTGCTTTGAAGCAGGCATGGGGAAAAACACATACGGCACAGGATGTTTCATGCTGATGAATACAGGGGAAAAAGCAATTAAGTCGGAACACGGGCTGCTGACTACAATCGCCTGGGGCATTGACGGTAAAGTTGAATATGCTTTAGAAGGAAGTATTTTTGTCGCAGGCTCAGCCATCCAATGGCTAAGAGACGGAATGAGAATGTTCCAGGACTCTTCGCTTAGTGAATCATACGCGGAGAAAGTTGATTCAACTGACGGCGTATATGTCGTTCCGGCCTTTGTCGGCTTGGGAACGCCTTACTGGGACAGCGATGTGCGCGGTTCAGTTTTCGGCCTGACTAGAGGCACAACAAAAGAACATTTTATCCGTGCCACGCTGGAGTCATTGGCTTATCAGACGAAAGATGTGCTTGATGCAATGGAAGCGGATTCTAACATTTCATTGAAAACGCTTCGTGTGGATGGCGGCGCTGTTAAAAATAACTTTTTGATGCAGTTTCAAGGGGATATTTTGGATGTGCCTGTGGAACGACCGGAAATCAATGAAACAACTGCGCTTGGCGCGGCATATTTGGCAGGTATCGCTGTGGGATTCTGGAAGGATCGTTCTGAAATTATTAACCAGTGGAATCTGGATAAGCGTTTTGAACCTAAATTGGAAGAAGAAAAACGAAATGAGCTGTATACAGGCTGGCAAAAAGCCGTTAAAGCAGCTATGGCTTTTAAATAAAATAAGAGTATGTTATAATGGTTACAAGTTAATAAGAACGGTCCTGAGATGAGGAGAGACCACAGCACCAAAGTGTGATCATGCACTTTGGCTGTTGTGGTCTCTTTTTCTATTTACCGTGACAACAAGGAGGAAACGTAATAATGAAAAATCAATTTTCAAGTCTTGAGCGGGATCGCATGCTGACAGACATGACGAAAAAAACATATGATCTATTTATTATCGGAGGAGGAATTACAGGAGCAGGTACAGCTCTTGACGCGGCATCAAGGGGCATGAAGGTCGCACTCAGCGAAATGCAGGATTTCGCGGCTGGAACATCAAGCAGATCAACAAAATTGGTTCATGGCGGATTGCGCTATTTAAAACAATTTGAAGTGAAAATGGTCGCTGAGGTAGGGAAAGAGCGGGCGATTGTCTATGAAAACGGCCCGCACGTTACCACACCGGAATGGATGCTGCTTCCGTTTCATAAAGGCGGCACATTCGGTTCATTCACAACCTCTATCGGTTTAAGAGTTTATGACTTCTTAGCCGGCGTAAAAAAATCAGAACGCAGAAGCATGCTTTCAGCAAAAGAAACGCTGCAAAAAGAGCCTTTGGTGAAAAAAGACGGTTTAAAAGGCGGCGGCTACTATGTTGAATACCGCACTGACGATGCGAGACTGACAATCGAAGTCATGAAGGAAGCGGTCAAATTCGGGGCAGAGCCTGTGAATTATTCCAAAGTAAAAGAACTCCTTTATGAAAAAGGCAAAGCAGTCGGTGTATTAATTGAAGATGTTTTGACGAAAAAAGAATATAAAGTATACGCGAAAAAAATCGTCAATGCGACAGGCCCTTGGGTAGACCAGCTCAGAGAAAAAGACCATTCTAAAAACGGAAAGCACCTTCAGCATACAAAAGGTATTCACCTTGTATTTGACCAATCTGTCTTTCCTTTGAAACAAGCGGTATATTTCGATACACCGGACGGCCGGATGGTGTTTGCTATTCCTCGCGAAGGCAAAACATATGTGGGCACAACCGATACCGTTTACAAAGAGGCCCTGGAGCATCCGCGCATGACAACTGAGGATCGCGATTACGTCATCAATTCAATCAATTACATGTTCCCGGAACTGAATATTAAAGCGGATGATATCGAATCAAGCTGGGCTGGCCTGCGTCCGCTCATTCATGAAGAAGGAAAGGACCCTTCCGAGATTTCACGCAAAGATGAAATTTGGACGTCAGATTCAGGCTTGATCACTATTGCCGGCGGTAAGCTGACCGGGTACAGAAAAATGGCGGAGCACATTGTCGATCTTGTTCGTGATCGATTAAAAGAGGAAGGCGAAAAGGATTTCGGCCCATGCAAAACGAAAAACATGCCGATTTCAGGCGGGCACGTCGGCGGTTCTAAAAACCTTGCATCCTTCGTGACGGCGAAAACGAAAGAAGGCATTGCGGCCGGCTTATCAGAAAAGGATGCGAAACAGCTGGCTATCAGATACGGCTCCAACGTAGAGCGAGTCTTTAATCGGGTCGAGGCACTGAAAGACGAGGCTGCGAAGCGAAATATCCCGGTTCATATCCTTGCCGAGGCAGAATACAGCATTGAAGAAGAATTGACTGCAACGCCTGCTGACTTCTTTGTCCGCAGAACGGGACGTTTATTTTTTGATATCAATTGGGTAAAAACATATAAAGATGCCGTTATTGATTTTATGAGCGAGCGATTCCAGTGGGATGAGCAGACGCAAAACAAACATACAGAAAACCTTAACAAGCTATTACACGATGCGGTTGTACCGGTCGAACAATAAAAATAACGGGCTGTCTGCAGCCCGTTTTTTCTTTTATGAGCCAGAAACCGTCAGATCTCAAGATATCAAGTGACAGAGACGCTCTCTTCATATTAAAATAATGGCATATGGCTGATACATAGGAGGACGAATTATGACTTGGAGAAAGAGCTATGAACGCTGGAAACATACAGAAAATTTAGATCCTGAATTAAAAAAGCTCCTCACTGAATTAGAGGGGAATGATCAGGCTCTTGAAGACTGCTTCTATAAAAACCTTGAATTCGGAACTGGGGGTATGCGCGGAGAAATTGGCGCCGGTACGAATCGGATGAATATTTACACGGTGCGCAAGGCATCAGCGGGATTCGCGGCATACATCTTGCAGCAGGGTGAGGAAGCGAAAAAACGGGGCGTTGTCATTGCGTATGATTCCCGCCATAAGTCACCGGAGTTTGCGATGGAAGCTGCAAAAACGCTTGCTACACAAGGCATCCAAACGTACGTATTTGATGAGCTTCGCCCGACGCCGGAGCTGTCATTCGCTGTCAGACAACTGAACGCTTACGGAGGAATTGTTGTGACGGCTAGCCATAACCCGCCTGAATATAATGGGTACAAAGTGTACGGTGATGACGGCGGCCAGCTGCCTCCGCGTGAAGCAGACATCGTCATTGAGCAGGTAAACGCCATCGAAAATGAACTGACAATCACGGTCGACGATGAAGAAGCGTTAAAAGAAAAAGGCTTAATAAAGATCATCGGTGAAGAGATTGATAAGGTCTATACTGAAAAACTGACATCTATTTCCGTTCACCGTGAGTTATCCGGAGAAGTGGATGTGAAAGTGGTTTTCACTCCGCTGCATGGAACCGCAAACAAACCGGTCAGACGCGGGCTCGAAGCCCTCGGCTATCAAAATGTCACGGTCGTGAAGGAACAGGAACGGCCAGATCCGGACTTTTCAACTGTAACATCTCCGAACCCGGAAGAGCATGCTGCATTTGAATACGCTATTAAGCTCGGCGAAGAGCAAAATGCAGATATTCTTATTGCAACAGATCCAGATGCGGACCGCCTTGGCATTGCGGTGAAAAATGATGAAGGCAAATATACAGTGCTGACAGGAAACCAAACCGGTGCGCTGCTGCTTCATTATTTGCTTTCTGAAAAGAAAAAACAAGGAATCCTGCCTGAGAATGGCGTCGTTCTCAAAACAATCGTAACAAGTGAAATCGGCCGCGATGTCGCATCTTCATTCGGACTCGATACGATTGATACACTGACGGGCTTTAAGTTTATCGGTGAAAAGATTAAAGAATACGAAGCCTCAGGCCAGTACACTTTCCAATTCGGATATGAAGAAAGCTATGGTTATTTAATCGGAGATTTCGCCCGCGACAAGGATGCCATTCAGGCCGCACTTTTGGCAGTTGAGGTTTGCGCGTTCTATAAGAAACAAGGAACGTCTTTATACGAAGCGTTAATGAATATCTTCAAAGAATATGGTTTTTACCGTGAAGGACTGAAATCACTGACGCTGAAAGGAAAACAGGGAGCGGAGCAGATTGAAGCGATTCTTGCTTCCTTCAGACAAAATCCTCCGCAAACAATGGCCGGTAAACAGGTTGTCTCAGCAGAGGATTACGCTGTAAGCAAACGGATGGTTTTGACGGAAAATAAAGAAGAAGCCATCGACCTGCCAAAATCAAACGTATTGAAATACTTCTTGGAAGACGGATCTTGGTTCTGCCTCCGTCCTTCTGGTACTGAGCCGAAGGTCAAATTTTATTTCGCCGTAAAAGGAACATCCCTCCAAGACAGTGAACAGCGTCTTGCCGCACTTTCTGACGATGTCATGAAGACAGTTGACGAAATTGTCGAAGCAACAGCAAAGTAATTCTATAAAAGCTGGATCACGCAATGTGATCCAGCTTTTTTCTATTTCTCATCCAAAAGTCTGAAAGAAAATCATCCTTCATGTGAAGTAACAATATTCAAAAAACTGGTATAATCTTAGATAATAACCATAGCCGGAGTGAGAGACGTGACCAAACCGAGGGTGGAAAAATTAAGAACGCTGAAAACCATTGCCGAGACTTTGAATCAAGGACACGATGTCAAAGCAACGCTGAATGAAGTTTTAAAAGAATTGCTGAGCTTAACGAATCTTCAGTCTGGATGGATCTTTCTCATTGAAGAGGACGGTTCCTATACATTAGCGGCAGACGCATACCTGCCGCCTGCTTTAAGCCGCAGGGAAAAAGTGCTGATGTGTGAAGGGGAGTGCTATTGCCTGACGAAATTCAATAACGGCGGACTTAGAAAAGCAGCCAATATTATGAACTGTAAACGCATAGAATCAGCTGAAGAGCTGCATTGTTTTGACACAGAAGGGATTACGCATCATGCAACCGTTCCCTTAGAAGATGGAGACAGACGGTTTGGTTTATTAAATGTGGCGGCGGCCGGAAAGACACTTTTTGATGAGGAGGAGCTTCATTTGCTGGAGGCGGTTGCTTTTCAGATCGGAACAGCGATACAGCGGATGAGGCTTGCTGAATACAAACAAAAAAACGCTCTTTTAATGGAGCGGAACCGTCTCGCTCAGGAGCTGCATGATTCAGTCAACCAGATGCTGTTTTCCGTCAGTTTAACAGCAAAAGCGGCAAAGACATTAACACAAGAAGAGACCCTGCAGCAGATGATTGATTTTATTCAAACGTTAACGCAGGACGCGCTGGCTGAAATGAAGTCCTTAATCTGGCAGCTTCGTCCCGGAGGACTGGAAAAAGGGCTGGCTGAAGCCATTAAAAGCTACGGCACTCTGATCGGATTGAATGTCGTCTTTACACAAAAAGGATGTCCGGACCTTCGTGATGAAGAGGAGCATATGCTGTGGCGTGTCGTGCAGGAAGCCCTCAATAATTGCAAAAAGCATGCCGGGACTGATACGGCGTATGTCAGAATTGCTGCTTCTTCGTCCTATGCAGAACTGGATATTATCGATCATGGGGCAGGATTTCGTTATGAAGCGCACGACGGCCTGCCTTCACTTGGCATCAAAGGAATGAAAGAGCGGGCAGAAAAAGCCGGCGCGGAATTTTTCATTGAGTCAGAGCTTGGAGCTGGCACGAAGCTGTCTGTCAGACTTCCACTTACCAATCAGAAAGGAAGGACAGTGAGATGAGAATTGTAATAGCGGATGATCACCATGTTGTCCGGAAGGGGCTTCGTTTTTTCTTTGCCACCAAGGACGACATTGAAGTTGTCGGAGAAGCGGCAACCGGAAGTGAGGCCCTCCGTGTCATCGAAGAAACAAAGCCAGATCTCGTGCTGATGGATCTGTCGATGCCGGATATGGATGGAATAGCGGCAACAAAAAAAGCAGTACAGCAATTTCCCGGAGTCCATATCATCGTGCTGACGAGCTACTCTGATCAGGAGCATGTAATCCCTGCGCTTCAGGCAGGAGCGAAGGCGTATCAGCTAAAGGATACGGAGCCGGAGGAATTGGTGAAAACACTGAGACAGGTTGATTCAGGCGAATATATGCTATCTTCAGCTATTATGCCCCATGTCCTGACACATATGAAAAAACAGAATGAACCGGAAAAAGAAAAATTTTATCAATTAACCCGGCGGGAAAGAGATGTGCTAAACGAAATTGCTTGCGGAAAAAGCAATAAAGAAATCGCAGCGGCGTTGTTTATTTCAGAAAAAACAGTAAAAACTCATGTGTCTAATCTTTTAGCAAAGCTTGAGCTGGCGGACCGCACACAAGCAGCGCTTTTTGCAGTGAAATACAACCTGAATGGAGAGACCACAACGTGAACATATTAGTGATTAGCGGCTCGCCGAGAATACATGGCAGGACAAGAATTGCGGCAACCTATATTTCATCTGTGTATCAAACGGATTTGATTGATTTGAGCGAATTTATATTGCCGTTATTTAACGGTGAAGCCGAACAGGCCGCGCTTATGCGGGTACAAGAGCTGAAACAGCGCGTCAGCAAAGCGGATGCGATTGTATTACTATCTCCTGAATATCACAGCGGCATGAGCGGCGCTTTAAAAAATGCACTGGATTTTTTAAGCAGCGAACAATTTAAATATAAGCCAGTAGCTCTTTTGGCAGCAGCAGGCGGCGGAAAAGGCGGAATCAATGCGCTGAACAATATGAGAACCGTGATGCGGGGTTTATATGCCAATGCTATTCCGAGGCAGCTTGTGCTTGATCCGGTAACGATTGATGTGGAAAACGCAACAGTAACGGAACACATGGCGGCCAGCATAAAAGAGCTGATGGAAGAATTGCACATGTTCGCAAATGCAGGAACCCCCGGCGTCTAAACACCGGGGGTTTTTTTATGTGAGAAGCGCTAATTGATCCTCATATGTCAGCTCAGTGGCATGGTCAATATAGCGGAGAAGAGAATACAGCACCTTTTCTAATACAGCATAATCCTGTTCAAAATGGTATGCATGCAAAAAATGCTCAATTCGTTTTGATAACAAATCATCCTCTGTCCGCACCATTAAAATTAATAAATTATCCCATTGGGAACGATGGGTGTAATACAATGCTTTGTCGTAATCAGCATAATCCATATCAATCGCTTCTCCTTTCCTGTGTGAGAAGTTCAGGATTAGTTTATGCCGCATCAGCTGTTATTGACGGGGCAAAACTTGGCGTCTGCGTCAGAACTGGGGTAGCAATATGAGGGAGACATAAAATGAAAATGTCTGAATGAAGCAAGCGGTTTTGGAAAACCTAAGATGAAAATAATCTGGGTACAGGAGACTGAAAACATGAAATCTCTGCCGTATGCCATTGCGCTTCTGTTTTGCGGTTTCATCATCTTATCGATGGCTGCAAAAGGGCATTCAGAAAACATGAACGAGTCTGTTCAAAAGTGGGAACAGCTCGCTTGGAGTAAAATTCAAGATGAATATAAAGGGGCTTCTTTTTCCGATTACGCCTATATGGGGCGGACCGAGGTGAATGACCAGCAGACAAAGGATGTCTTTCGGGTGACCGTCAAACAGAATGATGAAACATTTTCCGTGCGTGCGGAGGTTTATTTTCACCCTGTGACAAAACATATGATCAGCATCAATGTGTTTCGTCTTTAATAACAAAACTGTACAGCCGACAAAGGCCATACAGTTTTGTTTTTAGAAATAACGCTTTGCTCCGAGGTAGCGCTGTTTCCAGTATGAGTTGTTCATATTTGAAATGACAACCCCTGAGTCGTTGGCATTAATGAATTCCCCGTTTCCGAGGTAAATCCCGACATGAGAAGGGCCGGCTTTGTATGTCGAAAAGAAGACAAAGTCTCCGACTGCAGGCTGGCTGACAGATTTCATGGTGTTCCAGTAGCCGGCCGCCGTTAATCTGGACACGGATGTCACTTTGTTTAGCGCATAGTAAATGAATCCGCTGCAGTCAAATCCGGCCGGTGTCGTTCCTCCCCAGCGATATGGAACGCCAAGCTGCTCCTTAGCGGCCGCGATCATTTTGTTAATCTTCGCGCTTGTTGAGATCGTGCTGCCTGAAGATCCGGAACTTGAATTTGAAGATGAAGCTTTGCCTGTAATCGTGAGCTTCTGGCCGATTTGTAAGACATCGTTTTTCAAGTTGTTTTTCTCCCGAATCTGCTGGGCTGTCACATTGAACTTTTGCGCGATCACCCATAAGGAATCACCGCTCTTCACCGTATATGTAGTCGTCGTTGTTCCGGAGCTTGAATTTGACGAAGACGGTGTTGTTGATGTGCCGGAAGATGATTTGCCGGTCAGCTTCAGCACTTGTCCGACGTACAGAACGTCTGATTTCAGATTGTTGCTGTTTCGGATTTGCTGTACAGTCAGGTTATATTTGTTTGCGATCTTCCAAAGTGAGTCTCCGCTTTTTACGGTGTACTTCGTTGTTGCTGACGTTGATTGATTCGATTTGGATGAATTGTCTTTAGATGACGAATTAGAACCCGCTGATTTTGTTTTTAACACTTGATTCACATAAATGGTATCTGATTTTAAATTGTTCAATACCTTCAATTCAGCGATGGACATATTGACTTTGTTCGCGATTTTCCAAAGCGAATCACCTAGCTGCACTTTGTAAGTGCCAGTCGAAGCTGAAGAGCTTGAGCTCGATTTAGATGATTTAGAGCTGCTTGAAGTGCCGGAACTGGAATTTGAAGAAACCTTTCCGGATAATTTTAATTTTTGCCCTGCACGAATCATGTCGCTGCTCAATCCGTTTAACTTTTTCAGTTCCTGTACCGACATCTTAAACTCATTGGCAATCAGCCATAGTGAATCGCCGCTTTTCACTGTGTAAACAGAATTTCCGCTCTTCTTTGCTGTTGAGCCTGAAGAAGAAGATGAAGTGCCGGAATTGCTGCCTGGGATGGTAAGCGTCTGGCCGATTGACAGGACGGTAGTCGAAAGATGATTGGCGGATGTGATGGCCGCTACACTTGTGTTGTAGGTTTGCGCCAGCTTCCATAAGGAATCTCCGCTTTTGACTTTAATCGTTGCTGCTTCAGCGGGTGTAATCGCTAGTGTTGTGCTGACAATTGCGGATGCTGTCAGCCCTGCTGCTAATTTCTTTTTCATCTGAGCTCTCCTTTTTCCCCCAATGATTTTGAATATGCTGTTTCTTTTTTATATCGGCAGATTCAACTCATCGTTTTGCCTTTTTTAAAAATCAGTCATATTATCTTAACAGAAAGCAGGAAAAAGGGCATAAAAAAAGAAGGAATCATCAACTATTCCTTCATTTTCAAAAGCTGCATAATTTCCTCTTTGTTTTTGACAAGGTCTCGCAGCGTATATTTGTTTAAAACGGCAAGATAGGCCATAAGCGCTTCATTAAGCACGTGTTTTAAGCCGCACACTGGAGAAATAATGCAGAGATTTCTATTCGCATCAAAACATTCAACAATATTAAAATCGTCTTCTGTTTTTCTGACGACCTCTCCGATATTAATGTCTTCAGGATCCATGCCTAAACGTATGCCGCCGCCACGTCCGCGTATCGTTTCTACATATCCGAGCTGACCGAGCCTGTATATGACTTTCATGAGATGATTTTTTGAAATAGAATACGTTTCGGCGATCTGTTTTATATTTGAAAGTTCTCCGGGACGTTCTGCAGCAAGAAAAATCAAAACTCGTAATGAATAATCTGTATAATTTGTTAACTTCATATTAAGACCTCGGAATAAGACATTTTCTATATCTTATCATAATCTATTATAAAATGAAAAAAAAGGAATTTCCCTAAAAAAGCGTGCACCCTGCTGGGCACACGCATTTTTTTAATTCATGTCATTGGAAGGATTTTGTTTTGAACGGTTTTTCGTATCAACCTCGGTGTTTTGAATTTTGCGTTCGAATTTAGAAAGATAACGTGAAGCAAAATCCTTTCCGCCAAGACCGAATGATAAACCGAATGCAAGTGCGAATCCGCCAAGCACGATGATAAATGCGGAATTGACAATTGTGTCAGCGACTCCGAGCTGATCTAGTGCCATAAAGAAAGCCAGTGCGATGATTGTATACTTGGCAATCGCAGCTAAAGATTTGAACTCCTGACCTTTGATCATGCTGGCCAGTACCTTGCGCACCAATTCTCCGGCGTAAAGGCCGATTCCGAGGATAAATACTGCGACAAGGACATTCGGCAGATACGCGATGATGCCTCCTGCGATCTCAACGAGTAAATGCAGCTGAACAATTTGCAGCGCCTCGGCTGTAAACAGCAGGATCACAATGATTTGCGCAATCATACCGACAACTTGGGAGAGTGACAGCTTTGCGGATGCGCCAGGTTCTACGCCCATTTTTCCTAATAAAGAATCAAAGCCTGCACGGCGGAGCAGTCCGGACACCATTGTGTTTACCCATTTTCCGGCCCATATACCGGCTAAAATCAGTACGATGGCGATAATGATATTCGGAAGCATGTGTAAGATGGTATTGAGCATAGAGACGGCTGGCTGAGAAATGCCGGCGACATCAAGACGATCAAGCGCTGAAATGACAACCGGAATTAAAATCAGCACATAAGCAATGGTTCCGATGACAGCTGAAAGGCTTGTATCCTTTAAGTAAATGGATAATCCCATACGAGCAGCGAATCTTTCTGTACCGATGCTTGCTAGGAAATTCGTGATGATGTCACGGACCAGGCGGGCGATGAGCCAGCCGATTAAAACGATCAGCGCGGCAGCGAATAATTTCGGCAGAAAAGCGAGTACGCTTTCCATCATATTGGTAAACGGGCCTGAAATTCCGCTGATATTCAGTGAAGATAAGACGCCCGGCAAGAAAATGAGCAGCACGAGATAAAAGACAATTTGTGAAGCGGCGTTAACTGCCTGGTGAATATCTTTCTCTTCAGATACCAAGTTCCATTTGCGCAGTTTTTCGCTCATGTTCAGCTTCATCCCGATTTTTTTGACAAGAAAGCTTAACACAGAAGCTGCCGCCCAGCCTAACAGCAGAATCAATCCGGCCTTCAGCACGCTCGGAACAGCTGCTGCAATAGCAGAAAGCATGCTGACAAAAGGCGAAGCCACTGTTGTCAGGTGCAAAATGTTAAAGAATAAAATAAAGACGATAATCAAAGCGATAAAATAAACGACCTTGCTTACGATTTTTTCTGATGAATAGCGTGACGGCTTTTTCTCAGCAAAGATCTTGTCGTCGATTTTTGTTTTTCTGAGCCCTTTGTACACCGCTTTTTCAATGATTTTGGCGATAGCCCATCCGATTAATAAGACAAGCAAAGCAATGATGAGGTTTGGCAATTTACTGAGATAAGAAGAAAACATGTCTGCTGCATTCAATTGGTATCGCTCCTTTTTTTCGTAATATGGTCTGTTTTTACCCACTTACACATTTGGCAAACAGGCCAATGTGCAGGGCAAGTTTTTTTCAGGCGGAAATGTGACTTATCATCTTTTATCAGGCGGGCTCATACATTATAGATAAGTCCAAGTAGGGGGGATTCGGTTGAACGCGGAGGAGAAAAAGGGATTACAGCGGGCAATTGAGGAAATTACCGAAGTTGCAAAAGGATTCGGCCTTGATTTCTATCCGATGAGATATGAAATTTGCCCGGCTGAAATTATTTATACATTCGGCGCGTACGGGATGCCGACAAGATTCAGCCACTGGAGCTTCGGGAAACAGTTTCATAAAATGAAACTGCATTATGACCTTGGATTAAGCAAAATTTATGAGCTTGTCATTAACTCAGACCCATGCTACGCCTTTTTGCTGGACAGCAATTCACTGATTCAAAATAAATTGATTGTCGCCCATGTTCTCGCCCACTGTGACTTTTTCAAAAACAACTGCCGCTTCCAAAATACGAAGCGTGACATGGTGGAAAGCATGGCGGCAACGGCGGAGCGGATTAAGTATTATGAACGGATTCACGGAATAAAGGAAGTGGAGGCCTTTTTAGACGCGATCCTTTCAATCCAGGAGCATATCGATCCGTCTTTGGTGCGTCCGAAGCTCCAGTGGAGTGTGGATGATGAGGAAGAAGAATTTGAGGAAATGGCTACGCCGTACGATGATCTATGGAATTTAGATGGAAAGAAACCGAGAAAACAACTGAAAAAATCAAAAAAACCTTTCCCGCCGCGGCCCGAGAAAGATATTCTGCTTTTTATTGAAGAGCATTCAAGGGAACTTGAGCCGTGGCAGCGTGATATTTTGACGATGATGAGAGAAGAAATGCTTTATTTCTGGCCTCAGCTGGAAACAAAAATTATGAATGAAGGATGGGCCTCATACTGGCATCAAAGAATTATCCGGGAGCTTGATTTAACCTCTGATGAAGCGATAGAGTTCGCCAAGCTGAATGCCGGGGTTGTCCAGCCGTCAAAAACGGGAATCAATCCTTATTATTTGGGACTGAAGATTTTTGAAGATATTGAGGAACGGTATAACAATCCGACTGAGGAAATGAAGAAAATGGGCGTCAAGCCGAACTCAGGCCGGGAGAAAATGTTTGAGGTCAGAGAGATTGAATCAGATATCTCATTCATCCGCAATTATTTAACAAAAGATTTAGTGATGCGCGAGGATCTTTACCTGTTCCAAAAGCAGGGCAGAGACTATAAAATCGTCGATAAAGAGTGGGAGGCTGTCCGCAATCAGCTTGTGAGCATGCGGGTAAACGGAGGATTTCCGTATTTGACAGTAAACGAAGGCGATTATCTGAAAAATAACGAGCTCTTAATTAAGCATTGGTATGAGGGCATAGAACTGGATTTGAAATACTTGGAGAAAGTGCTTCCTTATTTATACCAGCTGTGGGGAAGAAGCGTGCATATCGAATCTGTGCTGGAGGATAAGCAAGTGATGTTTTCGTATGACGGAAAAGGGGTTCACCGCAGGTATTTATAAGAAAAAAGGATGCAGTGTCCTGCATCCTTTTTATTTTCCTGTTTTCAAAATGTTAAATATGATTTTTGCCTGGTCGGTATTGTTGATCAGTCCGCTGAATTTCTCTTTTCCGGGGCCGTACGCGTATACCGGTACTTCTTCACCGGTATGATCGGTACTGGTCCAGCCGCTGTTAGAGCGGGTGTTGAAAATCTTGATGATGGCTTTGTAGGCGCCTTTGCTTTTGTCAGCCTGTGAAGCGGCTTCAATACTTTTCATTTCTTCACGTGTGAAATCCAGATCTGTATAGCGGGCGAGCACATCTTTGACCGGTTTGCCTTCGCTGATTTTTTTGGCCATAAACTCAGGTGTTTTTTTCGCGGCCAAAATCGGCTCCGCATGCCAATTTTTTTCGCCGTTTGCACCGATGGTAAATCCGCCTGTCGTATGATCAGCAGCTGCAATCACAAGCGTGTGTTTATCTTTTTTCGCAAATTCAATAGCGGCTTTATAGGCCTGTTCAAAATCCTTAACCTCGCTCATGGCTCCGATAGTATCATTGTCGTGAGCGGCCCAGTCAATTTGGCTGCCTTCGACCATCAAGAAAAATCCTTTTTTATTTTGATTCAGCCGGTCAATTGCTGAAACAGTCATATCTTTCAGGGATGGGGTTTTGCTGTCGCGGTCGAGCGCTTTATCAAGCCCTCCGTCTGCAAAAAGCCCGAGCACCTGCTGATCTTTATTTTTCTTCAGCGCTTGTTTTGTTGTCACATAGCTGTAGCCCGCTTGTTTAAATTCTTTCGTTAAATTTCTGTCCTTGCGGGTAAAGTAGGATTTTCCGCCGCCAAGCAAAACGTCAATTTTTTGTTTGCCTTTTATTTTATCATCCATATAGCTGTTGGCGATTTGGTTCATATTTTTCCGCGATTCATTGTGAGCGCCGTATGCTGCGGGTGTGGCGTGGTTAATTTCAGAAGTTGCGACAAGCCCTGTTGACTTGCCTTGCTGTTTGGCTTCTTCGAGTATTGATTTTACTTTTTTTCCGTTTTTATCGACGCCAATTGCATTGTTATATGTCTTAACGCCTGTCGCTAATGCGGTTCCGGCGGCTGCTGAATCTGTAATATTATAGTCAGGGTCATCCGGGTGCGTCATCATCATGCCTGTCAGGTTCCGGTCAAATTCAGTTAACTTCGGGTTGTTCGGTGTTTCACCGTTATTTTTCATGGAACGGTAGGCGTTTATGTATGATGCTCCCATGCCGTCCCCAACCATCACAATGACATTTCTGATCTCATCTTTGTTTTGTTTTTTGGCGCTTGCTTTTTCGGTCTGCTGCAGCTCTGCACCGGCGAATATACCGGCTGTAAGCACGGAAACAGCTGCGACTGGCAGCAATTTTGATTTCATTTTTTGAAACAGACTCATTTTTTTGCAGGCCTCCTTTAATTTATTCTGCTTATTACGATAGGGAATGTTTGTTAAGTGCGGCTGTTGATCCTGTAAACATTAGGTAAAGGATTGTGATGAATATAAATTGTCTGTGTCCGTTATCTTGCCTTTCTTTCATCAAAGCATTCATTTTTCCGGAAAAATCTTTACCTCATGGTTTATGCGTGATATGGTTGTTTAAATAAAAAAACTGCGGATGCCCGCAGTTTTTATCGAAACCTATAAGTTCCACATTCTTACGCTATGTCATAAATCCCCAAAACCTTCTTCAATTATTTCCTAAATGTTGATAAACCGCCCAAAAAACATGACAAAAGCACTCGTTTTTTGTCACCTTTGAAATGAAAATGAAATATTTAATACCCTTAAAAACTTTTTTTGAAAACGAATAATTAAGAAATTTGTCACGTGAAGTCAAGACTATTTCTGTTGGGAATCCATCCTTATAATAGAAAACAAGATGATTAATTAAAAAAAGAGATAATAATAGATATACATATTTAGGGAGGAAAACATGAAAAAGCAAATCATTACAGCTACAACAGCAGTAGTTTTAGGATCGACCTTATTTGCAGGAGCGGCATCTGCACAAAGCGTCAAGGTGAAAAAAGGCGACACGTTATGGGATCTTTCAAAAAAATACGGCACCACAATAAGTAAAATTAAATCAGAAAACAAGCTTCATTCTGATATTATTTACGCAGGACAAACTTTATCCATTAACGGTAAATCGGCAGCATCAGGTTCAAAAAGCAGTTCATCTTCTTCTACATACAAAGTAGTGAGCGGCGACAGTCTTTGGAAGATTTCGAAAAAATACGGCATGACGATCAATGAACTGAAAAAACTGAACGGCTTAAAATCAGATCTTCTGCGTATCGGACAAGTTCTGAAAGTGAAGGGCTCAAGCAGTTCAAGCAGCTCCGGTTCATCAAGCGTGTCTACGTCTGCAACTTCTACATACAAAGTAGTAAGCGGCGACAGTCTATCTAAAATTGCGAAAAAATACGGCACAACGGTTAGCAAAATAAAGAGTCTCAACGGCTTAAAATCAGATTTAATCTATGTCGGACAAGTATTGAAGGTGAAAGGAACAAGTTCAAAACCTGTCACTTCATCTAAGCCTTCATCTAGTTCAAGCAGCAAAGTATCATCTACATCACTTAACGTAAGCAAACTGGTTTCTGATGCAAAAGCGCTAACTGGAACGCCGTACAAATGGGGCGGAACAACAACTTCCGGTTTTGACTGCAGCGGATTCATTTGGTACGTATTAAACAAACAAACAAGTGTGGCAAGAACGAGCACTGCGGGGTACTGGAGTTCCATGAAGAGCATTGCCAGCCCGTCTGTCGGTGATTTCGTATTCTTTACAACTTATAAATCCGGCCCTTCTCACATGGGGATTTACATTGGAAACAACAGTTTCGTTCATGCAGGATCTGACGGCGTACAAATCAGCAGCCTGAACAACAGCTACTGGAAGCCTCGCTACCTCGGCGCGAAAAGATTCTAATTTTGCGAAGTAACCCGTTCATAGAACGGGTTTTTTTCATTAGACGGAGCATCTTCGTTTTGGTTACATTTAAAAATGAAAATGTGATAAAAAGTCCAAAAACTTTTTTTCCTTCTTATTTTCATAAAGGGCGATCGCATAAGCACCGGCATAGGGCAGCTGCACAGAATGGTAAGGGATTCTGATCATCTGTTTTTCCTCTAATTCGCGCTTTACTGTAGATAAGGGGAGGAATGAAACGCCAAGTCCTTCTTTTATAAACCGTTTCGTTATATGGGTTTGTGTGACTTTCATTGTTCTCACAAATGGAAAAGTCACTCTGACTTGACGGAGTAAGTCGTCCCAGTAGTCAGGATGATTGTGGGTCAAAAGCAGGTATTGCTCAAGCACCTCTTTGGCATCAATTTCTTCGTCTGATGTGAAACGCTGATCAGGAGGCGCAACGAGGACGACAGGGTCCTTATATAAACAGTGGCATGTTAAAGAAGAAGACTGGACTTTTAAACAGCTCAGTCCGATATCCGCCTCGCCGGCTTTAATCAGAGACGAGATTTCTGCCGATTCAAAAATTTTCACTGCAATTTCTGTTTCGATATTCATTGAAGTGTATCGTTTCATAACAGATGGAAGCACGGTATCGGCAATAAGCGGCGAAACCGCGAGCTGTAAGGTTTGAGAGTAGCCTTGTCTCACTCTGTGGAGCTCTGCCATGCTGTTTTCATAGTCATCAAGCAGCCTCAGAGCGAATGGCAAATAAGCCCTGCCTTCATCGGTTAACTGAATCTGCCTGCCTTTTCGCTCGAACAGCTTGCAGCTGATTTCTTTTTCTAATTGCTTGATATGAACGGTTACAGTGGGCTGAGATAAAAAAAGCGTTTCTGCTGTTTTTCTGAAGTTTTCATATTTCGCTGCGGTCACAAAGGTGTGAAGCCATTTGAAATCCATTTCCATTCTCCCTCTGATTAAGATTTTTAATTAATTCCCTTTAAAATATTCAATATTTTTTAAATATTATATTTACTATAATAACAGAAAAGGATAGGGGGAATACAAATGGTACATTACGGATTAAAGGGAATTACATGTGTGGACACATCAATCAGTCATATTGACGGCGAAAAAGGCCGGCTTATCTACAGAGGACATCATGCAAAAGACATCGCGCTGCATCACAGCTTTGAAGAAGCCGCTTACTTGATTTTATTTGGAAAACTGCCGGCATCAGATGAATTACAGACATTTGAAAAAAAGCTGATTGCGGAGCGAAACCTGCCTGACCGCATCGGGCGTTTGATTCAGTCGCTGCCAAACAACATGGACGACATGTCGGTACTGAGAACGGTTGTTTCAGCATTAGGGGAAAATACGTACACGTTTTATCCAAAAATAGAAGAAGCGATTCGGCTGATTGCCATCACGCCGTCCATTATCGCTTACAGAAAACGCTGGGTGCGCGGCGAGCAAGCCATTGAGCCATCTTCCCAGTACGGACATGTCGAAAACTATTATTATATGCTCACAGGTGAACAGCCTTCAGAAGCAAAAAAGAAAGCGCTTGAAACATATATGATTCTGGCCATGGAACACGGCATGAACGCATCAACTTTCTCGGCACGGGTCACTTTGTCTACAGAGAGTGATTTGGTATCGGCCATTACCGCGGCGCTTGGCACGATGAAAGGCCCGCTTCATGGAGGGGCTCCATCTGCTGTGACGAAAATGCTTGAAGACATTGGAGAAAAAGCGAATGCTGCAGCGTATTTGACAGCAAAGCTTGAAAAAGGAGAACGCCTGATGGGATTTGGGCACCGTGTGTATAAGACGAAAGATCCGCGGGCAGAAGCTTTGAGACAGAAAGCTGAGGAGGTTGCAGGAGATGACCGTGATTTGGATCTGGCGCTGCATGTAGAGGCAGAGGCGATTCGTTTGCTGGACATCTACAAACCGGGCCGCAAGCTGTACACAAACGTTGAATTTTATGCAGCTGCTGTCATGAAAGCGATTGATTTTGATGATGAATTGTTTACACCGACGTTTTCAGCAAGCCGAATGGTAGGCTGGTGCGCACACGTGCTGGAACAAGCAGAAAACAACATGATTTTCCGCCCGTCAGCTAAATATACAGGGGCTATTCCTGAAGAAGTACTTTTATAAACATATGTTGCGGTTTATTCGCTGCTGTGATGTGGTAAACGATCAGTATTATCATGTCTAGGAGTGATCAATATGAACCCAATGGACAGACAAACAGAAGGACAAGAACCGCAGCGGCAGGACCGGCAGCCGGGTATTGAGTCCGAAATGAATCCTCTTCCTTTATCAGAGGACCGTGATTATAAAGGAAGCGGAAAACTGAAAGGAAAAGTCGCGATCATTACAGGAGGCGACAGCGGAATCGGTAGAGCGGCAGCAATCGCGTACGCAAAAGAAGGGGCGGACGTCTCCATTCTTTATCTGGACGAACATTCTGACGCGGAGGAAACGCGAAAACAGATTGAACAGGAAAACGTCCGCTGCCTGCTGATTCCGGGTGACGTCGGAGATGAGAAGCATTGTGAACAGGCTGTACAGCAAACCGTAGACCATTTTGGGAAGCTGGATATTTTGGTTAACAACGCAGCTGAACAGCACCCGCAGGACAGTATTCTTGATATTTCAACAGAACAGCTTGAAAAAACCTTCCGCACGAACATTTTTTCAATGTTTCATATGACAAAGAAAGCTTTGCCTCACTTGAAAGAAGGGGGCGCAATCATTAATACGACCTCGATTACCGCTTATGAAGGGGATACCGCATTAATTGATTATTCCAGTACAAAGGGTGCAATTGTCTCCTTTACACGATCAATGAGCAAATCTCTTGCTGATAAAGGCATCAGAGTGAATGCGGTGGCGCCCGGTCCGATTTGGACACCGCTGATTCCGGCGACATTCCCGGAAGAAAAAGTGAAACAGCATGGACTTGATACACCGATGGGCAGACCGGGACAGCCGGTTGAGCATGCGGGTGTATACGTCTTGCTCGCATCTGATGAATCTTCCTATATGACGGGACAGACGATTCATGTAAATGGCGGCCGTTTTATTTCAACATAATGCACAAAAAACCAGCAAATCTGCTGGTTTTTTTGTGCATGAAAATATGGTACTGCATAAGTTGGTCGAATTTTTTAAAAATTTAGTTTTCATTTTCAGATTTTTATATATAATATTGAGTAGGAGAAAGGAATGATTCATCACCAGTACAAATATAGTAGAAAAAAAGAAAAACGGCCATTACCGCTCATGAATTCAGAAAATTCAAATAAAATATAAAGAAAACATCAGCTAGGAGTTGAAGGGGAATGAAAGGAAGCGTATTTAGGAAGAAAAGCATACAAGATTTAATCGCTGCAACAAATGGGGAAAAATCCTTAAAAAGAGAATTAGGGGCATTTGACTTAACACTGCTTGGGATTGGTGCCATTATTGGTACTGGGATTTTTGTACTGACGGGGACAGGCGCGGTAACTGCCGGACCCGGACTGACCATTTCATTTGTTGTCGCAGCGCTGGCTTGTTTATTCGCTGCATTGTCTTATGCTGAATTTGCCTCAAGTGTGCCTGTCTCAGGTTCCGTGTACACATTTACTTATGCTACAATGGGAGAACTTTTGGCCTTCATTATCGGGTGGGATTTAATTTTAGAGTATATGCTGGCGGTAAGTGCCGTTTCAGTCGGGTGGTCCGGGTATTTTCAATCATTTTTGTCCGGGCTTGGCATTCATCTCCCGGTTGCCTTAACGGCTGCTCCGGGGGCTGTAAAAGGAACATTTACCATTTTTAATCTACCTGCGTTTGTCATTGTTCTTGCGATAACGTATTTGCTTTATTTAGGCATCAGAGAATCTAAAAGAGTCAACAACATTATGGTGATTTTAAAAGTGCTGGTCGTTCTCTTATTTATTGCGGTGGCAGCTGTTTACGTGAAGCCGGATAACTGGCAGCCGTTTATGCCAATGGGCTTTGGCGGCGTATTCAGCGCAGCGGCGCTCGTTTTCTTTGCTTTTATCGGATTTGACGCTGTATCCTCTGCTGCGGAAGAGACGAAAAACCCTGGGAAGGATCTGCCGAAAGGAATTATTTTCTCGTTATTGGCTTGTACGATTTTATATGTTACTGTATCGGCTATCATGACAGGGGTTGTTCCGTTTGCCCAGTTTGCAGGCGTCGATCATCCGGTTTCTCTCGTTCTTCAAAGCGCGGGACAAAACTGGGTGGCAGGCATTATCGATATCGGCGCGGTTTTGGGAATGACAACGGTTATGCTTGTGATGCTTTATGGACAGACACGCGTTATGTTTGCTATGTCTCGTGACGGCCTGGTTCCGGGCTCGCTTTCTAAGGTTCATCCGAAGCATAAAACACCTTATGTTGCGACTTGGTTTTTCGGCATTATGTCGGCGCTTCTCGGTTCACTTGTTCCGCTTGATGAGCTTGCCAAGCTGGTAAACATCGGAACGCTGTCAGCGTTTGTGCTGATTTCTGTGGCGGTTATCGTATTGAGAAAGAAACAGCCTGATCTCCCGAGAGCTTTTAAATGCCCGGGGGTTCCGGTTATCCCGGGCTTAGCAATTCTTTTCTGCCTGTTCTTAATTTTTAATCTTGGATGGGTAACGATTGTCCGCTTCCTTGTGTGGCTGTTAATTGGCATGGCGATCTATTTCTTATATTCAAGAAAGCATTCAAAATTAAATCAATAACTCTCAAAGAAGAGAGCGGCTGACACTGGCCGCTCTCTTTTCTATTCTCATCAAATGAATATATAGAAATAAGCATGAAAATAAGAGATAATATAGGCTGGAAAGGAAGTGACATCATTGTCTGAGCAAAAACCAGTCCAATGGGCTTCAAAAATCGGTTTCGTCATGGCTGCCGCTGGATCAGCCATCGGCTTAGGCGCGATTTGGAAGTTCCCTTATGTAGCGGGGACGAATGGAGGAGGCGCCTTTTTCCTTATTTTTGTGCTATTTACCATTCTCTTGGGCTATCCGCTTTTAGTGGGAGAATTTATCTTTGGAAGACGGAACCAAACGAATGCCATTGATGCATATAAAAAAGAAGCGCCGCGAACAGCTTGGTTTCTCACAGGATGGGTCGGCGTAGCGGCTTGTTTCTTAGTTTTATCGTTTTACAGTGTTATCGGAGGATGGATTTTACTATATATAGTGAAAACAGCATCAGGTTCACTGTCCGGACTCACCCAGGAACAGTACGGTGCACTTTTTGGTTCTGTTATTCAAAATCCCGTGCAGACGCTCGCGGCTCAGCTTATCTTTATGGTGCTGACTGTGCTGGTTGTCGCAAGAGGGGTTCAAAAAGGGATTGAACGGGTAAGCGCGGTGATGATGCCGATTTTGTTTATTTTGTTTGTCCTGCTTGTTCTTCGGTCGCTCACGCTGGATCATGCGATTGAAGGCGTGAAATTTTTGCTTGTGCCTCATTTCGGCGATTTGACGCCGGAGTCTGTTTTATTTGCGCTGGGACAGGCTTTCTTTACGTTAACACTGGGGGTTTCGGTCATGGTGACTTACAGCTCCTATCTGCCGAAAACGCAAAATATCCCGCGGTCTGCAGCCTCCATTGTCGTCATGAATATCATTGTGACACTTTTGGCAGGCCTGGCTATTTTTCCTGCGGTTTTCTCCTTCGGATTGGAGCCGAATGAAGGTCCGACTTTGCTGTTTACAGTGCTTCCGGCCGTTTTTGAACAGCTTCCGTTCGGCATCCTGTTTTTCATCGGCTTTCTTGTCGCATTTTTATTTGCCGCACTGACCTCTGCCTTTTCAATGGTGGAAATGATTGTAGCCATTATCGGCAAAGGCGATGAAACAAAGAGAAAAAAACTGTCATGGACAAGCGGGTTTTTAATCTTCTTAGTCGGTATCCCATCTTGCTTATCTTATGGCATGCTGAGCGATGTGCGCATATTTGATAAGACGTTTTTTGACGTTGTCGATTTTACTGTCAGCAATGTTCTGCTGCCATTAGGCGCCCTGTTAATTTCTATTTTTATTCCGCTGAAAATATCGAAACAGGAGCTGTGGGCAGAAATGAGACAAGGATCGCATCCCGGAAAAGCATTCTTTTATATATGGTTTTATTTGCTCCGTTTCGTTGTGCCGCTGGCTATTATTATTGTGTTCTTAAATTTAATCGGGGTTATATCCTTTTAGAAAAACAGGCTCCGCTGGGGGCCTGTTTTTTTGTTTTTTATGATTTCATCAGCGGCTCCCATGCTGTTTTCAGCTTTTTGATACCGAGCCGGATGTCCTCTTCAGAAAGCCCTCCATAACCGATTAAGACAGAAACAAACGGCGGCTGGCTTTTGTACGATGGAGATACCGGATAGACATTCACTCTGTTTTTGGCAGCAGCTTTTATCGCTTCATCCTCACTGGCTGAAAACATGAGCCGGAGCAGGATGTGAAGCCCCGAGTTTTTTCCGAGAACCTCAACACTGTCTCCCAGTTCAGTTCGTATCGCTTCCAGCAGAACAGCATGTTTTTTTCGATACAAGGATCTCATCCTGTTCAAATGCTTTTGCCATTCGCCGTTTTCAATGAAATCTGCCAATGCCAATTGATTATGGGAAGAGACCGCCTGTTTCATCAAATGCGCATTTTTTCTTACGGGTTCAATAAGTGCAGCAGGAAGAATCATATAGCTGATCCGCAAAGAAGGGAGCAATGATTTTGAAAAAGTGCCGAGGTAAATGACCCTGCCATTCGGGTCAAGGCCTTGCAGAGATGGAATGGGCTGCCCGCTGTAGCGGAATTCTCCATCATAATCATCCTCAATAATAAATGAGTTTGCCTCTTTTGCCCAAGATAACAGCTCTTGTCTTCGGGCGATCGTCATTATGCTCCCGAGCGGGAATTGATGCGAGGGAGTCGTATAGACAAGATGCGGGCTCTCGTGTGTAAGGCTAGCCGGCAAGACTCCTTCTTCATCAGTGCAAATGGGGATCACGTTCATGTGATTGGCCTCAAACATTCGTCTTGAACGGTGAAATCCCGGTTCTTCAAAACCGACTTTTGTTCCCGGCTGAAGCGTAAGGCAAAGAATTTGCAGAAGGACAGTAGTGCCTGCTCCGATAATAATCTGGCTGGGGCCACAATTGACACCGCGTGACAGTCTGACAAATCGGGCTATCATTTCTCTGAGTGCAGGTTCTCCTTGAGGATCGCCTGAGGTGTGAAATTGTTCAGAATACAGATCGAGACTTTTCACTATGCTTTTTCGCCAAGCGTTAAAGGGAAAGTGGACCGGATCTACATTTCCTTGGTGAAAGTTAATAACAGGTTCTATCTCCTTATGAGTGACCGATTGAGGAGGCGGTTGATATGATACTGGAGCAGCCGGAAACTCAGGTTCAATTTCTGCCGCAAACCAGCCGATTTTAGGCTTGCTTTTGACATATCCTTCAGCGGTTAATTGCTCGTAGGCGCGTTCTACCGTTGCCGTGCTGACACCGAGCAAGCCGGAGAGCCTGCGTTTTGACGGAAGCCTCATTCCCTTGGTGATTCTGGCATGTGTCATTTCTTGTTTGAAATAGGTGTAAAGCTGTTCATACAGCGGTGTTTTGCTTGTTTTATCCAGAAACGGCGTGATATCCATTTTATCTCTCCTTTGCATCTGGCGTGGTCATTTTTTCAGGTTTTGGCTATTTGGTGAATGCCATAAATCGGATATCATCATTGTAACGAATGGAGAGGGGATTGATAAGATGCTTCATATCAAACAATTAACGACGAGAGAAGAGTGGATGGAAGCTTATCCGGTGATGCACGAATTAAGAACAGAGCTGGATGAAGAGACGTATTTACATAGGCTGGAGCGCTGTGTCCAAAAAGAGTCGTATGTGCTGTTTGCCTTATATGAGGATAAAGCAATCAGGGCGCTGTGCGGCGCACTGCCAAGGGTCTCGCTTCATAAAGGAGAGTACGTATGGATAGCGGATCTTGTCACAAGCGGGTCTCACAGATCTAAAGGGTACGGCAAACTTCTTTTGGATTATGCGGCAAACTGGGCGAAAGATGCGGGCTATCCTCTTGTCAGTCTTTCATCAGGTCTTCAGCGCAAAGACGCCCACAGATTTTATACGGATAAAATGGGATTTACGATTGAAAGCTATTTATTCAGAAAACAATTGTATTAAAAAAAGACGCCGTTTCAGGCGTCTTTTCTGCTAAAAGCCAAACTGTAAGTTGGTATCCACAGATACGATGGTATACACACAGATAATTACAAAGAGATTAAGTACAACGCCGAGCAGGCCAGGACCCGTGCGTCCTCTTTTGATGAAAAGCTCGATAACGCCAAACGGAACGGCGGCCATGGCAAACGGCAGCATTTGATAAGAATAAGAGGTTACATTGCTGATAATCGCCAAATTAAGCAAGAGCAAAGACAGAATTGCTGTTCCGACAGATATCCAGCCAAATACATTATGTTCTTTAAAAATTCTTACCAATTCCATAATTCCACCTCGCCGACATTTGCCGATTTTACTGATTTGTTTTTCAGCATGCGCTGGATTTCCTTGGTCGGACCTGTAACGACTGAGCCGTATACATTAACACCATTTTTCTCTACATAATCCAAGCGGGAATCCACTTTTAAATCTTTTCGTTTTGAGATGACCTGCGCCCATTTCTCGTGCTTCGATATGTAAGTTAAAGCATCGATAAATTGGTCGCCGTTTGACTTGCCTTTTGTATTAAGCGCAGTCAGGAACTTTGAATCTTTCCCTGGGTAGCCAAGCGGCTCTGCGTAAGGGGTATCCTTTGTATTGTTCTCTGTTTCAACCGCGTTCCACAAAAAGCTTACATCATAGCCGCTGAATTTTTGATACACTTCTTTTGTCGGATATGCCCGGTCATAAGAAAGGTAGACCTCGGAAACAGTCCCTTCAGGCAAAGTTTTTAATGTTTTTTCTGCTTTTGCGGTTGTTTGTTCAGACCCGCTTGATGGGTGTGTAAAGTAATGGCCGGCTTTATGGATTTCTAAGTCATAGTAGTTGACGACCGGCGCTTTCACTCTGTCATAAAACATTTCCACCCGTTCATTCCCCACGGCGGCCGTTTTCGTGCCAATCTGTTTTTGCAGCGGGAATTCTGTATTCATGCCAAACAGCTTCACCTGGCTCTTCAGTCCAGAAGTATCGACAAGAACATTTGGCATAGTCAGGGCTACAGTGACTGCGGCAGTTTCCATAAATTCATTGCCGGTGCTGTGTTTTCCTCCCATTCCGTAATAGAGGTAGCTTCCCAGCGTACATAGCGGCAAAATCATTAATGTCGAAATGACGGCAAGCGCGGAAATACGCAAATAAGACTTCCGTTTGCCGTAGGCCAGAATGGCTTTTTGTTTTTCAGGACTGATGTCGACATCCCAATCATGATCGTCTGGCAGCTCACTATCAATCAGTTCCTGATACACTTCGAGCTTCTCAAGTTCCTCTTCAAACGCGGTCATTTCCTGATCGCTCATTTCACCGTTTTTATATTGATCAAAACGCTTTTTAAATTCTTCATTCATCATTAACACCTCTATTATAAAGTGCTTTCAGCCGCTGTCTGGCACGAAACAAAACACTTTTAAAATTCGCCTCTGAAATATTCATAATATGGGATGCTTCTTTGTAATTTAATTCTTTTAAATAATATAGTGTTAACGCCTCCCGATAGTTATCGGGGAGCTCGGACATATAACCAGTCAGCACTTCCTTTATCTCTACCTGATGTGCAGGGCTCTGAACAGCAGTCTGAAAGAGACTTCCAATCAAATCATCAGAAATGGTTACTTCTTTCTTATGCTTTCTGACGTAATCAATGAAGGCGTTCCGCGCCACTTGAAAAAGCCAGGGCTTTACTTTGCTGTGATCATAGGAGTGAATGTGTATGTATGCCCGCATAAAGGTTTCCTGCAGCAAGTCTTCGGCAAGATGCTTGTCTTTTGTCATGGAGAGCAGGAACCTGTAAACATCATTCATGTACATTTGGTAAATTTCATCGATCGTCACTGCCTTTTCTCCCCTCTATGTTATACACGCATAAGAAAGGTTTAAAGTTGCACATTACATGCAAACGGCTTTTTAATACGTAATCAAACACCATTACTCTATAGTACCGAAAATTTGCCCTGAAAGATAGTGGTGAGAAATGTTTAACATTTTTTCCATCAGGGAAACCATAGTGAAAAAGTGAAGGAGTGGCACAATGGAATATACCAGTATCTCAGACACAGAAATAAAAGCCTCCCGAATTGGACTCGGCACATGGGCGATCGGCGGAACCATGTGGGGGGGGCACTGATGAAAAAACATCGATCGAAACCATCCGCGCCGCTCTTGATAAGGGGATCACACTGATTGACACCGCGCCGGCATATGGCTTCGGACAGTCCGAAGAAATTGTCGGGAAGGCGATCAAGCAGCATGGGGCAAGAGATCAGGTTGTTCTTGCCACTAAAACGGCGCTGGATTGGAAAAACAATCAGCTGTTCCGCCATGCTAACAGAGCGAGAATCATACAGGAGGTCGAGGATTCCCTGCAACGGCTTCAGACGGATTATATCGATCTATATCAGGTGCACTGGCCTGATCCGCTTGTCCCGATAGAGGAAACCGCAGAAGTGATGAAGGAATTATATGATGCCGGGAAAATCCGCGCAATCGGCGTGAGTAATTTTTCGGTTGAACAAATGGATACGTTTCGGACTGTTGCTCCGCTTCATACAATCCAGCCTCCTTACAATCTGTTTGAAAGGGAAATTGAAGAGAATGTGCTCCCGTATGCAAAAGACAAGCAGATGACAACACTATTGTACGGCAGTTTATGCAGAGGGCTGTTAACAGGAAAAATGACAGAAGATCAATCGTTTGAGGGAGACGATCTCCGAAATCACGATCCGAAATTCCAGAAGCCAAAATTTAAAGAGTATCTTTCTGCTGTCAATCAATTAGATGAGCTGGCGAAGACAGGGTATGGAAAATCAGTGATTCATCTGGCCGTCAGATGGATTTTAGACCAGCCGGGAGCGGGAATCGCTCTTTGGGGGGCTAGAAAACCTGAGCAAATAGAAGCGGTATCAGAAATTACCGGCTGGACGCTGAGCAGTGAAGATAAAAAAGACATCAATACCATATTGGAACATACGATATCAAACCCGGTCGGACCGGAATTTATGGCGCCTCCGACAAGAGAGGGCATTTAACAAAAAGCTGAGGATGATTCCTCAGTTTTTTGACGTTAAGAAAAGAGAAATCTTAAAAATTAGTACCAGGTAATAAAAAATGTTGTTATAATAAGTAACAGAAAGAATCATTGATTACGACAAAGGAAGTGCGATATGTATAAGTTTTGTGCAAATGCTTTAAAAGTTATTCTTTCTCTTCGCGGAGGAGTGAAGGTGTATAACAAAGAAAACCTTCCGGCCGATTCAGGTTTTGTCATCGCGTGTACACACTCTGGCTGGGTTGATGTGATCACACTCGGAGTCGGGATTCTTCCTTATCAAATACACTACATGGCGAAAAAAGAGCTTTTTCAAAATAAATGGATCGGTTCGTTTCTGAAGAAAATTCATGCCTTTCCGGTAGACCGGGAAAATCCCGGCCCAAGCAGCATTAAAACGCCGATTAAGCTGCTGAAAGAAGGAGAAATTGTCGGAATCTTCCCAAGCGGAACAAGAACCTCTGAGGATGTGCCTTTAAAAAGAGGCGCAGTGACAATTGCGCAAATGGGGAAAGCGCCCCTTGTTCCGGCCGCTTATAAAGGACCTTCAAGCGGAAAGGCGTTGTTCAAAAAAGGAAAAATGAAGCTGATTATCGGTAAACCTTTGCAGCAGGCCGATTTTGCCCATCTTCCGTCTAAGGAAAGGCTGGCGGCTATGACAGAGGCTTTGAATAACAGCATTAAAGAGCTTGAAAAGAAGCTGGAACAACTTTAATTCATCAGTCATTGCATTCATCCATTTCCCGATTGTTTATAATTTCCTGGGCCATTAGCTATACTAAATGAGGTATTGACCATTGGGAAAGGTTACGGATCATGAAAAAAATGATAATCGTCGGGGCTGGAATTTTGGGAGCATCAACAGCATATCAGCTAGCCAAAATGGGTGCAGAGGTTCTTGTTATAGATCGGAAAGATAAGGGCCAGGCCACCCATGCAGCGAAAGGCATTATCTGTCCATGGCTGTCTCCTCGCCGTGATCAGGCTTGGTACCGGCTGGCAAAGGACGGAGCGCGCTTTTATCCTCGGTTCATAGAAGAACTTAGAAAAGAAGGCGAGACGGACATTGGTTATGCTCAAGTCGGTGCTCTCAGTATTCATCAAGATATAGAAAAGATAGAAAAGATCGAAAAACGTGTGCGGGAGCGTAAACAAGCTGCCGCGGAAATTGGTGAGATTACGTTTCTTCATGAAAACCAAACCGCTGATTTGTTTCCTCTGCTGGCTGAACGGTACCATTCTGTTCATATAAGCGGAGCCGCCCGCGTGGATGGAGAAGTGCTGCGAGATACATTATTGAGATCTGCTCAAAGAAACGGCGCAGTCATTTTAAAAGGCGATGCTGCACTTCGACATCATTCGAATCGTGTCACAGGCGTAACTGTCGGTAATGAAATCTATTCTTCTGACGAGGTTATTGTTTGTGCCGGTGTTTGGGCAGACCAATTGTTAGCGCCTTTGGGAATTCACTTCAAAGTAAGTGTGCAAAAAGCGCAAATTGTGTATGTGCAGGTGCCGAATGTAAATCATATCGACAGCTGGCCTGCAGTGATGCCGCCTTCCAAAGAATATCTTTTAGCTTATCATGACAATAGAATAGCCATCGGTGCGACACGTGAAGATGAGATAGGCGGACGTGATGTACGGATAACGGCTGGCGGGCTGCAGGAACTTCTGAGCAAAGGATTAGAAATGGCTCCCGGCTTAGCGAACAGCACCTTTCAAGAGGCAAGAGTCGGCTTACGCCCCTTTACACCAGGCGATGTGCCGGTGATCGGATCTCTTCCCGGCTGGAAGGGGATCATAGTGGCAAACGGTCTTGGGTCGTCTGGTTTAACAATGGGCCCCTATATGGGGGAGCAGTTGGCGAAGCTGGCCCTCAAAATGGATTTGGATATCAATTTAGATGATTATGATATAAAAAAAGCAGCAGGAGTCCGGTGATCACCTGCTGCTTTTTTGTGATGTTTATATTTTTGATAATGATAGCTGATCCTCTGGCAGTGCTTTAAGAGAGCCGTCATTATTTAATACAGAACGCCATGTATAACGCGGTTCATAGCCAAGGACCTTTTTGGCTTTATCGATTGCCATCAGCGTTTCAAATCCTTTTATATCTCTCTTTAAAGATACATCGGGGAAAAATCGTTTTACTAAGTCTTCACTCGATTCTTTCATGATGGTATCGGGTGCAGTAATATGGAAGACGTCATTTCCGAGATTGTTTTTTTCGAGTGCTAGAAGGCAAGCATGTGCAGCATCCCTGACATCACAATACGCCCATGCGTTTTTCTTTTGAATATCCTTTTGCTGCTCGTTCCAGTGCATGCCTGGGATTTTTTCGTACTCATCAGGCTCATATATATTCGCAAAGCGGAGAGTGACAATTTGTGTATTGATCAGCTTTGAATACATATCTGAGAGGATTTCGGTCAGCCGTTTTGCCATCGCATAAGATGACTTTACGATCGTTGGATGCTCCTCGTCTACGGGAAGGTAACTGAGCTCGTCCGGCACAAATGGATATCCCAGCACCGTTTCACTTGAAGCCCACACAAGCTTACGGATTTTAAAATCTTTACAGGCTTCCAGGATATTAAAATTAACAAGCATATTATTTTCAAATATCGCCTGTGATGTATTCCTGACATCTGTAGGGATATTCCCAAGGTGAATCACAGCGTCACAGCCCATCATTAGCTGACATACCTGACCGTAATCCCGCAAATCAGCTTGAATAAATTTTTTCGATGCGGATTCTTCTTTTAATACTCTGTCTGATGCTGTCACATCATGGCCGGCCTCTAATATTGTTCTTACAGCCCAGCGTCCGATTTTACCTGCTGCTCCAGTTACGACAACTTTCATGTTTTCGCTCCTTTTCGATAATAATGCAGAGATGTTCGTTTTTCTCGCAGTTGCACCTTTTTAGAGTTCCCGCGGATGACCGATTTATTAGCAGCAGTTTTCAGAAGAGAGGTATGATCACGTCAAAAACGAACCAGAATAAAAAAAGACACCCCAATAAAGGGTGTCTTTTTCAAATTATGCTTCTTTCGACTCTCCAACTTCTATCAGCTTTTCTGCTGCGAGCTTTTTCACTTCAATATAAGCGACGTGGTGGCCGTCAATTTCATTAATAATAAATTCACAGCCTTCTTCGATAATTGAATCGTTCTTTTCAACATCGTATTTCTGAGTAAGGAACCAGCCGCCGATCGTATCGACTTCTTCATTCTCTAAATGAATGCCGAGCAGGTCGTTCACTTGGTCGATCAAGACTTTACCGTCCAGCATGTAATGGCCTTCGCCGATTTTGCGGATTTCGCTGATTTCATCAATATCAAACTCATCGCGGATTTCGCCAACGATTTCTTCAATAATGTCCTCTACCGTCACCAGTCCGGCAGTTCCGCCGTATTCATCTGACAGGATTGCCATGTGGACTCTTTCTTTTTGCATTTTGACAAGCAAATCATGGATCGGCGCAGATTCAATCACATGAATGATCGGATTCACGAATTGAGAGATGGTGGAATCAACAGAAACCTCGCCGCTGATGCAGGCGGTCAGCACTTCTTTAATATTAATAACCCCGATAATATTATCTTTATCGCCCTCTTCTACTGGGTAGCGGGTATATTTTTCAATTTGAATGATTTCCATCATTTCAGAAATCTTAATATCGTGCGGAAGGCTGACAATCTCGGTCCGCGGGATCATAATTTCTTTCGCGAGCCTGTCGTCAAATTCAAAGATTTTATTCACATATTTAAACTCTGACTGGTTAATTTCACCGCTTTTATAGCTTTCCGACAGAATGATTCTTAGCTCTTCTTCAGAGTGAGCCAATTCGTTTTCTGATACGGTCTCCAGGCCAAAAGCTTTTGTCAATAACCGTGCGGAATTGTTCAAAAGCCAGATGAACGGGAACATGATGCGGTAAAACCAAATCAGCGGTTTCGCAAACAGCATAGACACTGCTTCCGCCTTTTGGATGGCAACTGTCTTAGGTGCAAGTTCTCCGACAACAACGTGCAGGAACGTGATAATGGCATACGCCAAAATAAACGATATGATATGTGAAAGGGAACTTGGTACGTCCAATTGTACGAAAAGCGGATGAACAAGCCTTTCAATCGTTGATTCCCCTAAAACCCCTAATCCAATGGAAGTCAATGTAATTCCAAGCTGACACGCAGACAGATACTCATCAAGATGCGTGGTCACTCTTTTTGCGGCAATTGCTGCTTTATTTCCTTCCGCGATCAGCTGATCAATCCGTGAGCCTCTGATTCTGATAATGGCAAACTCAGATGCTACGAAAAACGCCGTCAGGGCGATTAAAACAGCGACTAAAATCAAATTCACTATGTCCAATTAGAACCTTCACTCTACAATGAGAATGAAGGTAACACCTCCTGTTAGTAAAATGGTTTTAACTTAACAGCAGCATAAATGATTGGAACACGGCGAGCTTTTCGGGTGTAAGTTTGCTTTTTAGCTTGTCACGCTCCTCAGGCTCCAGCCGTTCAAACCGATGCAAGATTCCGGAGATGTTTTGATTCATATAATCAATTTCAGATGCCAGATTTCCAATTTCATCATGATCTATGGCTGAAGAGGGAAACTGGTTCTCCAGTCGATCTTTAATATCGGACAGGGCCAATCGCTGCTGCTTGCAATCTACAATAAATATGAGTCGTTTAAGTGCGTTTTCATCGTAGTAACGATAATTTGAACAGGATCTGGCCGGCGTCAGCAGACCAAGATTCGTATAATAATCAACTGTTCGTTTCGTTACTCCGGCAAGTGCCGCTAGTTCACTGATACGATAAGTCTCAGCCCCATCTAAATCCCTCCCAACCATCACGTTATAGTTATGAGAATAGTTTAATATATGAAGGGTGCCTTACACAAGTTTATTGTTTTTTTGAGATGCCGGATATGGAAATTGTGGCATCCGAATTCTGATTGAAGTAACATAGATAGATAGAATGTTCAATTTATATGTGCAGAAGGGACAGATGAGATTGGCTGGTTTATCGCGGGAAATTGAAGAGAACCTTAATAAAGGATCGTGGATTCGAAAGCTGTTCGATGAAGGAGCGAGACTGAAGAAAGAGTTCGGGAATGACCAGGTGTTTGATTTTTCAATCGGCAACCCGGTCGTTGAACCGCCTGAAGCCTTTACGAGAGCATTAATAGAAGAAGCTGAAAAAGGAAACCACGGATACATACAAAATCAGGGCCTTCCTGAAGCTAGAGAAAAAGTCGCGCAATTTCTGGCCGGCCGCTTTGCTGCCGAGTTTTCAGCTGAGCGCGTTGTCATGACAGTAGGTGCGGGCGGCGCATTGAATGTGGCGTTAAAAAGTATATTAAATCCGGGAGAAGAGGTCATGATTCTCGCTCCTTATTTTGCAGAATATAAATTGTATATTGAGAACTATGGCGGGAAGGCTGTCAGCTGCCCGCTGACAGCCCGGTTCGAGATTGACATTGAAGCGGTCAGGCAGGCGATCACCCCGCAGACGAAAGGTCTCATCCTGAATACACCGCATAACCCGACGGGAACCGTACTCAGCCAGAAAAATATAGATGATCTAGGTGCTCTGTTAAAAGAAATCGAAGAGACAAACGGCCAAACCATCTATATGCTGTTTGATGAACCGTACAGTCAGCTGATATATGATGAAGAACTGGCAAATCCGTTTCAATCGTATCACCGTGTCATTTTGGCGAGCTCATTCAGTAAAGACCTCGGCATAGCAGGGGAGCGGCTCGGTTATATCGGCTTAGACAGCAGCATGCCGGATGCTGACCTTTTGATAAACGCTTTTGTGTACTGCAATCGAACGCTTGGATTTGTAAATGCGCCTGTCATGATGCAGCGGGCTGTGGCGAGAATGGATGATTTAAGAATAGACGCAAGCGCTTATAAAGAGCGCAGGGATCTCATGGTTGATATTTTAAAGGAAGCCGGTTTTGAATTTGAAATGCCAAAAGGCGGTTTCTTCGTTTTTCCGAAGTCGCCAATCGAAGATGAAGTCGCATTTTGTGTACATGCAGCGCAAAAGTATAAATTGTTAATTGTACCGAGCAGCGGTTTTGGGATGAAAGGGCACTTCCGTTTATCCTTCAGTGTGCCGCTGGAGCAGATCAAAAAATCACGCGACATCTTTATTGCCTTATATAAAGATTTTTCATAGGCCATCTCAGACAAAAAGATAACAGCTAGTTGAGGCTGTTATCTTTTTTATTTGTCGTATGCCCCAAGCTTTGTCCTGTTTTTCAATTCCTGATTTTATCTCTCCCTTAGATAAACCGCCAAATCCAATCATAACAGCAGAACTATCAAAATGAAGAAAAAAACATTTTTAACGCAAACTGGATAAGCTAATTACTAGCCCTTGCCTGCGCTGCGTGACAGACGCATCTTTTAAGCTTCAAATGATCTAACGGTCACCAATTGTTCCGCCTTAAACGAGCTTCAGCTTGAAAAACAGATCAATGTCTGATATTTCAGTAAACAGCGCCTTGCCAATAGTTTTAGCATCTTAACAGGTGCAGAGTCAGAGATTGAAAGGCTATACACGGATATCGAGAACCTGCTGGCCAGATGAATCAATAGTTTGTCCCATGATAAAAGTCTAAAAATTAAAAATCATTTTTGGAATGAGTTGTGTTACAATAAAATATACAATTTATAATCAAACTTTGACTTGGAGGTGGTATGATGGGGCCCTCTGCTTAGGCAACAATACACCGCGTACCTCAATGTTAAGGAAAAATGATTATATCAGGAGGTGACTCCTTATCCTTTAATGAGGGGATAAGGTTAAATGGACGATATTGACAGTCTGATTTTAATTGGTGTGCTCATTGCTTTAACTGCATTTTTCGTCGCAAGTGAGTTTGCGATTGTTAGAGTAAGGAGATCCAAAATTGATCAGCTTATAACAGAAGGAAACAAACGGGCGATACTCGCAAAGCGTGTCATTACAGATTTGGATGAATATTTATCTGCATCCCAGCTGGGCATTACAGTGACATCAATTGGACTCGGCGTACTGGGGGAGCCGGCATTTGAACGGCTGCTGCACCCATTGTTTGAACCGCTCGGCCTGCCGGAATCGGTTTCTCATGCAGTCTCTTTTGCGGTCGCGTACGGCTTGATTACATTTCTGCATGTTGTTGTAGGTGAACTGGCCCCGAAAACGGTCGCGATTCAAAAGGCTGAACAGCTAACCTTGCTGATAGCGGGTCCGCTGCGACTATTCTATTTGCTCCTGTTTCCGTTTATTTGGATCCTGAATGGATCGGCGCGGCTTTTATGCGGCATGTTTGGTTTAAAGCCGGCGTCAGAACATGAGGGTTCTCATTCTGAAGAAGAACTCAGAATGCTGTTGTCTGAGAGTTTAAAAAACGGAGAGATTAATCCGTCTGAATATAAATATGTGAATAAGATTTTTGAATTTGATAACCGCATTGCCAAAGAAATTATGATACCGCGGAAGGAAATGGCCGCTGTATCAACAGATATGACAATGGCCGAGATGCTGGAGGTTATGCTGAAAGAAAAATACACCCGCTGGCCTGTCACAGATGGGGACAAAGACAGTGTAATTGGCTTGGTCAATACGAAGCATTTGTTTTCTGATTTGCTGTTTATGACAGAAGAGGAAAGAATGAAAATGACGATCCATCCGTATGTGCGGCCAGTGATTGAAGTCATTGAAACAATTCCGGTTCATGATCTGCTGATTAAAATGCAGCGTGAACGCATTCATATGGCGATTTTGTCGGATGAATACGGCGGAACCTCGGGACTTGTCACGACAGAGGACATTCTTGAAGAAATTGTCGGCGAGATCAGAGATGAATTTGATGAAGACGAACAGCCGCTGATCCAAAAGCTTGGCGACCGCCATTATGTTATGGATGGAAAGGTTCGCATGGATCAGGTGAACAGCCTTCTTGGCGCATCGATTCAAGAAGACGTGGACACCATCGGCGGCCTGATATTGAAAGAAAACATTGATATTGAGGCTGGCGAATCCATTCGCATCGGATTATATACAATAAAGGTGCTGAAGATGGATGGCCGTCTGATTAAGCAAATAGATATAAAAGAAGAAATCAGCAAAACAACCGGGGTTACGGCCCACCATACGCTGCCGATGCCCGAGCCGGTCATGCTGAACAGTGCAACCTTGAGCGAGAAATAAGCTCAAGGTTTTTTTATGTCAGCAGCGTCCAGCCGCACCAAAACGCCAAGAGGGACCCGCAAAGCGTTAAGCCAATGTATAGGATGCCTTCCTTTACACGCTTGGCCAGCAAGAGCTGAACACTTTCAACGCTGAAAGTGGAAAAAGTGGTAAAGGCGCCAAAAAAGCCGGTGCCGATGATGAGTGCTGCAGATGAATTTGTCACGTGAAGACCTGTAAAAAGACCAAGACCGAGGGCACCCAGTATATTAACGGTCAAAATGCCGACTGGAAAACGAAGGCTTTCGGTTTTAGATGTTATGACATTGCCGAGCCAAAAACGCAGCACAGCACCTAGTCCTCCCGCAACGAAAATACCAGCTAGTGTCATCATTGCTTCCGCCCCCTTCCTATTTGAAATCGGGCTATTCGCCGTCCTGCCAAAACGCCAAAGAGGGCAAGCCCGATTCCGGATATGAATGAGGACGCCATATACAAAACAGCTAATGACGAATGGGATTGCAACAGCATGACCGTTTCTTTAGAAAATGTTGACATGGTTGTAAAGCCTCCGCAAAAACCGGTGCCTAAAAAAGCCGATAGCAAAGGCCGTTTCGCCCTAATCATAAAAAAGCCGGTCAGAACGCCTAGTAGAAGGCTGCCTGCCGCGTTCTCCAGCCAAGTTGCAGCCGGAAATATGTCATTGTTTATGCCGATGTTCAATCCGTATCGGAGACAAGCGCCAAGGGCGCCTCCGATAAAAACTGCACTATATCTATTCATGTTTTCCATCCTTTAATACGTAGTCCGGGTAGTCTGTGACAATACCGTCCACGCCCATGGCCTGCAATTTGGCTGCTGTTTTCTGATGCCTTACTGTCCATGCAAACACTTTTAATCCGTTTTTATGGGCGGAAGCGATCATGAGACGATTGAGACGTGTGTATTTGATGTTGACATAATTTGCGAAAGATTTGCAGGCTTTCAGCTGATTTCTGGACAGCATGCCAAAATTCGGCCTTGTAATAACGGCTGTCGGAATCGATGGATAAAGCTCGCGGAACCTTTGGATGGAGCGGAATCCAAAGGATTGAACAATATTGTTAATAGAAAAAGAAAATTGTCCTAACAGCTGTCCCACTTCTTCTTCAATTCCGATTTGCGAAGGATGGCCTTTTAGTTCAATTAAAAGCCCGATTTTTTTATGGTAGCGCTTGAGCACGTCCTCCAGAGTCGGGATTTTTTCTCCTTGAAAAGCGGGGCCGTACCAGCTTCCTGCATCGAGTGCCTGCAGCTCCTTCAGCGTAAAATCCTTAACAAAGCCTGAACCGTTTGTTGTCCGGTCCACTCTGTCGTCGTGTATAACGACAATCTGCCTGTCTTTTGTGAGCTGGACATCCAGCTCAATCATATCTGCATTCATTTCTGCCGCGAGATCAAATGCAGCAATTGTATTTTCGGGAGCGTAGCCGGATGCTCCGCGGTGGGCAATGGTGTACAAGCTTGTCAGCTCCTCATATGGGCATTTCTGTTATTGTATCAAATCCATATATGCACCGCGATACCAACTTGTGAATTTTTTTCTGTTATATTTGAATAGTCCAAGCTGAAAACAACGTATAACTGAAACAAGAACACTCGCCGTATCCGAGCATATTTCGGCAGAAAAATAGTGCTTTCGACATGTTCGCAAAATATTCTGTTAATTTATAATAGCAAAAAAGGAGGCGAGATCATGGGAAAAGGGAGAATCAGAGTGGAGGAAAGAATTAAAGCCGAAACAGATGCTGAAATGCAAAAAGCAACTCTCCTTGATCAGACACAAACGAAAAAAAGTAAGTGACTGTCCCTATTGAATCTGGCTGAATGGTTAAAATGAGAAATTGCCCCGGCACTCCGCCGGGGTTTTGTGTTTTATAAAGACATTTAGAGAAGCATTCTGCCGAATGTTTTAGTATAATAAACATTCGATTGGGATAGAGGGGAGACTGCCATGCTAGATCATCTGCAGCAATATTTCACGCTAGATAAAATCATACAAACCGGCATCAGTTTGGCAATTTTGCTGTTGTTTCTTATACTAAGAAAACTGTTTACAAGATATTTCTTTAATTTGCTTTTTAATATGACAAACAAACCGAAAACCGAAATTTTTAAACAGGTGGTTGTGGCATTCGATAAGCCTGCCAGATGGTTTTTTGTTGCCTTAGGGCTGTTTTTAGCGATCCGCTATTCACCGTTTTTAGATGCACAGATGCCGCTGATCAGCAAAGTATACCGCTCGCTGATTGTGGCGCTGTTGTGCTGGGGGCTTTGTAATTTGACCGCTACATCATCTTTTATTTTTCATAAAGTGAATCAGCGCTTCGAACTGGATATGGATGATATTCTGGCGCCGTTTTTGTCTAAGCTGCTCCGTTTTGTCATTATAGCGCTCAGTGTGAGTGTGATCGCGCAGGAATTCAATTATGACGTCAATGGGTTTGTGGCGGGCCTTGGGCTTGGCGGATTGGCTTTTGCGTTAGCAGCGAAAGACACGATCAGCAACTTCTTTGGCGGAATCATCATTATCACTGAAAAGCCGTTTACGATCGGTGATTGGGTGGAAACGGCGACAGTAACCGGATCAGTGGAGGATATTACCTTCAGAAGCACAAGATTCAGAACAGCGCAGGGTGCGCTTGTAACGGTGCCGAATTCCACGCTGTCGATGGAAGCCATCACGAACTGGACGAGAATGACCAAGCGTCAGATTACGTTTTCCATTCATGTATCCTACGCAACGCCGATTGAAAATTTGGAACGCTGCATTCGTTCGCTCAGAAAGATGCTGCTTGAACATGAAGGCGTCGATAATGATACAATCATGGTCAATTTCGATACGTTTGCTGACAGCTATTACAATTTATTTTTCAACTTCTATACAAAAACAACGGTTTGGGCGGAGAACCTTCATGTCAGAGAGGATATCAACTACAAAATTATTGAAATCCTCGGCGCTGAAGGGGTTGAATTTGCTTATCCCGGACAAATGGTGTATGTCAACCAGAAGCACCAGCACGATCCGTTTCAAGTAAATCTCAATAAAGGGGAAAAGGAACGGGCTTAAAAAAGAAAGACTTCGTCTCAAAGAGGCGGAGTCTTTTTCATTTCATGGTAAAATAAGAGAAAAATGACTGTAAGGCGGTGTTGAATTGGAAGCATTCAGAAACATGCTGAATGAAGCACAGCGAATTGTCGTGCTGACCGGAGCGGGAATGAGCACAGAATCAGGCATACCCGATTTTCGCTCAGCCGGCGGCATCTGGACTGAGGATGCCTCAAGGATGGAGGCGATGAGCCTTGATTATTTTTTAAGCTATCCGCGTCTGTTTTGGCCTAAGTTCAAAGAATTGTTTCAAATGAAAATGAGCGGGAGCTATGAACCGAATGAAGGGCATTTGCTTTTGGCAGAACTGGAGAAACAAGGGAAGCAGGTGGATATATTCACACAAAACATTGACGGCCTTCATAGAAAAGCCGGAAGCAGACGTGTATACGAGTTGCATGGCTCTATCCAAACAGCAAGCTGTCTCTCATGCGGCGCCCGATATGATCTCCCTCATTTGCTGAAGCATGATGTGCCGGAGTGTACAGCGGTCGGAAATGACGGTGAGGTGTGCGGAACGGTATTAAAAACCGATGTCGTTCTGTTTGGTGATGCCGTTTTGCATTTTGACAAGCTTTATGAAAAGCTGGATAAAGCCGACCTATTATTGGTGATCGGCACGTCTCTTGAGGTTGCTCCCGCCAGATTTGTGCCTGAGGATGCAAGCCGGATTCCAGGCATAAAAAAAGCCATTATTAACCTGGAGCCGACGTACTGCGACAGTTTGTTTGATTTCGTCATCCATCAAAAAATCGGAGAGTTTGCCCGGAGCTTGGGCATAAAAAAGTGAGGCCGCAGATAAGCGCCTCACTTTTTATTCATGAACCGGAACCATTGTATCCTTTAACACACCGAAGGAATAGCCCTTTTCTTTCAGTTTATGGATTAGCACCGGCAGTGCGTTTACTGTAGCAGGAAGATCGTGCATGAGAATCACATACGGCCGATTAGAATGGCTGTGTTCCATATTGTCAAGCTGCTGCAGTACTTCTGCTACGTATTTTGAGTTGCGGTATTTCCAGTCCATGCTGTCAATCGTCCAATCCCAGTACACAAAACCGTCTTTTTCTAGATTGCGAATTTGTGAATCTGTAAGAGACGGCTTGCTGCCGTAGGGCGTTCTGACGAGATCAGTGCGATAGCCTGTAATGCTTTCCAGCGTGTCACGCGCCTGCTGCATTTCTTTTAGCGGTGATGTCGGCGTTTGGTAAAACAATTTGTTATTATGCGTGACCCCGTGTAAACCGAGTGCATGCCCTTCATTTCCGGCCCTTTTAACCGCGTGTTTGAATTCGTTCATTCGCGGTGACAGCATAAAAAATGTCGCCTTTACATCGGCGCTTTTCAGTACGTCCAGCAAGCGGTTTGTAGAGGCTGACGGGCCATCATCGAAGGTTAAATAAACCGTTTTGTCTCCCATATTCTGCTCGGTCTGCAAATGTTTTATCAGCAGGCCTGGGGAGTCGTCTTTCAGCTTCAGGCTTTCCTTCTCATCACGAAGCTGGCTGTTTGTTGTGACAGTGATCTCCTTTGCTTTCGAGGAGCTGTTGGAATAACCTAAAATCACCATAAGCAAAAGCAGCACACATAAAACTGCTAAACTTGCAAATTTAAAAGCAAGCGAAACTGCAGAAGGAGAAGCGTCTCCTCTCGTTTGTCGCATATCAATCTCTCCAGTGGCATAAAATCTCTACATACCGCTGTATTGGCAGCTCTGAAGGTGCCATTGTTTACAACCTATGTATTACGAGTCAAGTATACAGGAATAAAACTGGAAAGAACATAGAAAAAATGTCGAAATGTCAGATTTTAAGGAAAAAATAATCTCCTTCCCAGCTATTGAGTTCTTGATCTTTCTGTTTTTCAGCTGGTTTGATATGGTAGAATGAGTGACAATGACAGCTTGATTAGACATCAGGATAAATACGAAAAAGGGAGGGCTTATATGAAGATTTTAGTCAATGGCCAACTGGTGGAGCGGAACGAGGCATCCGTTGATGTGGAAGATCGCGGTTATCAGTTTGGAGACGGAATCTATGAGGTTATCAGGGTGTATAAAGGGGTATTATTCGGCTTGCGCGAGCATGCGGAGCGTTTATTCAGAAGCGCGGCTGAGATCGGAATTTCACTGCCGTTCAGTTTAGAAGATTTAGAGTGGGACCTGCAAAAGCTTGTGCAGGAAAATGCGGTCAGCGACGGAGCGGTTTACATTCAAACCACCAGAGGGGTTGCTCCGCGAAAACACCAATATGAAGCGGGCCTTGAGCCGCAGACGACGGCCTATACATTTTCTGTTAAAAAGCCGGAACAGGAGCAGACATACGGCGTTTCAGCCATCACGGATGAGGATCTTCGCTGGCTGAGATGCGATATTAAAAGTCTGAATTTACTGTATAATGTGATGGCAAAGCAGAAAGCCTACGAAGCAGGAGCATTTGAAGGCATTTTAATAAGAGACGGAATTGTTACAGAAGGTACCTCTTCTAATGTTTATGCCGTTTTAAACGGTACGGTGCGGACGCATCCGGCTAACCGAATGATTCTCAATGGGATTACACGAATGAAGATTTTGGATCTCATCGTAAAGAACGGCATAGAGCTTGATGAAAAGCCCGTTACTGAAGAAGAGCTGAGACAGGCGGAGGAAATCTTTATTTCTTCAACCACGGCAGAGATTGTTCCGGTTGTGACGCTTGATGGTAAATCAGTCGGAAGCGGAGTGCCCGGACCGGTGACAAAACAGCTGCAGGCGGCTTTTCAAGAAAGAATTCAGCAGGCAGCCCGCGTATCATTTTAATGTTAAAAAAGAGCCCGCTTTGCAAGCGGCGCTCTTTTTATTTTTTTACATATCCAACTAAAACCGAGATGATCGGCGATATATAGAGGAAGAACGTAAATGGGATATAGTCAATGACGGGAACACCAAGCGCGGTTGCCATAAAAGCCCCGCTGACGCCCCAAGGGATCAATGGATTAATCAATGTTCCGCCGTCCTCTAATGATCTTGATAAAAACTTCCGCTGAATGTTTTGTTTATCATATAAGGATTTATATGACTGTCCCGGTATTAATATAGATAAATACTGTTCACCTGTTGCAAGATTGACACCGATACTGGAGCAGACAGTTGCTGCAATGAGACTGCCCTTTGAACGGATTCCTTTCATCAGACCCTCCAATAGTGCGGAGATCAGGCCGATTTTCTCCATTAAACCGCCGAGTGCAAAAGCGATCATAATAAGAGAAACTGAGCCCATCATGGATTGCAGTCCGCCTCTGTTGATGATTTTAGCGGCTGCCTCATTGTCAGTTTCGAACATGGTGCCATTTTGCAGGGCTGCCATAAAAGCCTGAATGCTGCTGTCGGGAACGAAAATGGCAGTCAAAATTCCCGAGGAAATAATACCGGCAGTCAGAACGGGAATAACGGACACACGCTTAATCGCCAGCAAAACAACTAAGAGCGGAGAAAGAAGCGCCCACGGTGTGACGTTTGCTGCATCTTTTATTCCGGCAATAACATGTGCAATATCATCTGTTGAAGCAGCGTCTGCTGAGACTGATAAACCAAGAAAGTAAAAAAGGACAACGGTGATCAGCAAGGCGGGAATAGTTGTGCCCATCATGTGGCGAATGTGTTCAAAGATAGATATTTCGCCTATACCCGCAGCAAAATTTGTTGTATCCGACATCGGTGACATTTTATCACCAAAGCAGGCTCCGCAAATGACTGCCCCCGCCGTCCATTCGAGCGGAACGCCTGCCGCACTCGCCACGCCGATCAGTGCCACGCCAATTGTGCTTACAGTTGTCAGGCTTGAGCCGACTAGCGTGCTGATGATCATGCAGGAAAACAAAGCAGTCAACAGAAGATGGCTCGGTTCAATAAAGGATAAAGCATAAACTGTAACGGACGGTATGGCGCCGCTGTACATCCAAGCGCCGATTAAGATACCGATCAGCGCCAGAACAATGATCGGCTGTACACCGTTTTTAATCCCGTTTACAATTCCTTTTTCAAGACTGTTCCAGGAAAAACCGTACCATAAACCGGCTGCTGAAAGCAGGACAACACATAGGAACAGCGGGATATGCGGTTCTGTATGAAGAAAAAATAAGCAGGAGATAATGACCCCTAACATGAATATAAATAAACCGACGGCTAACGGAAACGTCAGCTTTTTTTGAGAATCCAAAACAACACCCCATCATTTTCTTTAATGCTTTTGTGCTTTTGGGCACGAAAGCATTATATCAGAAAAAAACGAAAATCCGTGTTTTTTCACAATTATGAATATAAAAAAGCGAGCACGTGGCGTGCTCACTTTACGATCAGAACCGGTATATCTGATTTCGCCGAAAGCTTTTCACTTACACTTCCAAACAAAAGTTTCTTCAGTCTGTTTTGGTCTCTGCTTCCGGTTACAATCAGATCGGCTGAAACCCGGTTGGCATGCTCGATAATTGATTCAGCCGGGTCACCTTCCAATATATCGATAGCTCCCTCTGTCTGCTGATCATTCAGCATCATTCTGGCTTCGGCGATGACTTCTTCCGTACGGTCTTCATAAATCATTGGCTCCGGTGGCGCAACATCTGATATCAGCGGGTCAGGAACACTTGTCATGCCTCCGCCAATATAGCTTGCCCCTGCTGCGGGCCTCGGCGGGTCGATGATGGTCTGGTTGTCTTTCATATCATGTGAATGGGCGACTGTAATGGCTGCATTTACCGTTTTCGCAAGATCAATGGCTGTCTGAAGCGCTTTCTTACTGTTTGCACTTCCGTCAAACGCAACAATAATACGGTCAGCATGAAACATCATTCTCACCCTTTCAAAAAACGTCGTACAATACAATACCCGACTTCATATCTATTTAATCTTTTCTCTGTTCAAGTAATGATTGACAAAAAAAGGTTTTGTTTATATTATGAAAAAAGAGTGAAAAATCAGAATGAATGGAGGGTTTGCTATGCCAAGGAATGATATGTCTTACAGAACAGTTTCATATTGGCGCGGCAAACCCTTATTCTGTTTTTTTGAATTGGGTTAATCCGCGCGCCAAAAAGCGCTCTGTACATCATAATCGATAACAAAAGGCATGGAGCTGACGCTTCGTGCCTTTTTTATATACAAAATCTTAAGAAAGACAGGTGTATCGGATGTGAAGACAAATACAGAGGCAAGGATTGGTTATGACAACCTGAACGAAAAGAGCTGCAAGGAAAAAATAGAAGGCGGCTGACGAGATAAAGGAGATGGGGATGGATGTTTTCAGTATTGAAAAAGCTGGGCTGGTTTTTTAAAGCCTACTGGCTGCGCTATACCATTGCGATTGTGCTTTTATTATGTGTAAATGTACTTGAGATGTTTCCGCCTAAACTGTTGGGGAACGCCATCGATGATATGAAATCGGGGGAGTTTACCTCAGGCGGGCTGCTGTTTTATGTCAGCGTATTTTTAGGTTTGACGGCGGTGGTGTATATCATGTCTTATTTTTGGATGCACCAGCTGTTCGGCGGAGCGAATGTGATGGAAAAAATTCTCCGCTCAAAGCTGATGGGTCATTTGCTGAAAATGGCGCCGCCGTTTTATGAAAAATACAGAACAGGAGATTTAATGGCGCGGGGGACAAATGATCTCCAGGCTGTCAGTTTAACGACAGGTTTTGGCATTTTGACATTAGTCGATTCTACAATGTTTATGATGACGATCTTTTTGACGATGGGGTTTTTGATCAGCTGGAAGCTGACGCTTGCAGCCATAATACCTCTTCCCATTATGGCTGTTGCGATTAGCATATACGGAGGTAAAATTCATGAAAGGTTTACAGAGGCACAAAATTCTTTCGGAGCGCTGAATGACAGGGTGCTCGAATCGGTCTCGGGTGTGAGAGTGATTCGCGCTTATGTGCAGGAAACGAATGATGAACGCCGTTTTAATGAAATGACGGCCGATGTGTACCGGAAGAATATGAAGGTAGCCTTTATCGATTCTCTGTTTGAGCCGACTGTTAAGCTGCTTGTCGGCGCCAGCTATCTGATTGGGCTGGGGTATGGAGCGTTTCTTGTTTTCCGTAATGAGCTGACGCTTGGCGAGCTTGTTTCCTTTAATGTCTATTTGGGCATGATGATTTGGCCGATGTTTGCGATCGGTGAATTAATTAATGTGATGCAGCGCGGCAACGCGTCTTTAGATCGGGTAAATGAAACCCTTTCTTATGAACCGGACGTGACAGATCCGAAGAGGCCGTCTGATTTAAAAGAGCCTGGAGATATCGTTTTCAGCCATGTCAGCTTTACATATCCAAGCTCAACAAATGTGAATATTCAAGATATTTCTTTTGCCGTGCGAAAAGGGCAGACTGTCGGGATTGCCGGTAAAACTGGGAGCGGAAAAACGACGATCATTAAGCAGCTTTTGCGCCAGTATCCAGCCGGTGAAGGGAGCATCACATGTTCAGGTGTGCCGATTGAGCAGATTCCTCTTGACCGGCTCCGCGGATGGATTGGATATGTGCCGCAGGATCATTTGCTGTTTTCCCGGTCTGTAAAAGAAAACATCTTGTACGGAAAGCTTGACGCAAGTGATGCTGAGGTAAAGAAGGCTGTTTCAGAAGCTCATTTTGAAAAAGACTTGCAAATGCTTCCGGCCGGTCTGGAGACAATGGTGGGTGAAAAAGGCGTTGCACTCTCTGGAGGGCAAAAACAAAGAATTTCAATCGCGAGGGCGCTGATGGCGAATCCGGAGATTTTAATCCTGGATGATTCTCTTTCCGCTGTAGATGCGAAAACGGAGGCGGCTATTATCAGCAATATCAGGAAAAACCGCCAAGAGAAAACGACATTTATTCTGACGCATCGTTTATCAGCTGTGGAGCATGCCGATCTCATCCTTGTGATGGACGGCGGCGTGATTTCTGAGAGAGGCACACATCAAGAGCTGATGGCCAATAACGGATGGTATCGGGAACAATACGAAAGGCAGCAGCTGTTCACTGCAGAAGAAGGAGGAGCAGGGGCATGAACACGGGAAAAACATTATGGAGATACGCACTCCTATATAAAAAATTGCTGATCACTGCCGTCCTGTTGCTTGCGATTGCAGTCGGGGCAGAGCTGACCGGACCGTTTATCGGCAAAAAAATGATTGACGACCACATCCTCGGCATTGAAAAAACATGGTATGAGGTCTCGAAAAAAGATAAAAATGCAGTTGAATTTGACGGCACCTCCTATGTCAGGGAGGACCGGATGCAGGGAGCGGCTGCTAAAGAGAAAGAAGCGCATATTTATCAAGTGGGAATGGCGTTTTATTTCGTTGATCAGGCTGTCAGCTTTGACGGGAACAGAACGGTTTCTGACGGAAAGCTGACGATCACTAATGGGAATGAAAGCCGGACGTATCCTGCTGAAAAGCTGACAAAGCAGGAGATTTTTCAGTTCTATAAGCGGGAAATGAAGGGGATGACGTTTCTTATTTTTCTGTATGCCGGTTTGCTTGTCTTCTCGGTATTTTTCCAATATGGGCAGCATTATTTATTGCAGATGAGTGCCAACCGCATTATTCAAAAGATGAGACAGGATGTGTTTTCCCGCATTCAGAAACTGCCGATCCGCTATTTTGATAATCTTCCCGCGGGCAAAGTAGTCGCAAGAATTACAAATGATACCGAGGCAATCAGAGATTTATATGTGACAGTGCTGTCAACGTTTGTGACAAGCGGCATATATATGATCGGGATATTTACGGCGTTGTTCCTGCTGGATGTAAAGCTCGCATTTTTATGCTTGGCGATTGTGCCGATCATCTGGCTGTGGTCGATCATCTACCGGAAATACGCTTCCTATTACAATCATCAAATCCGTTCGATCAATAGTGACATTAATGCAAAAATGAATGAGTCCATTCAAGGCATGCCGATCATCCAAGCTTTTCGCCATCAAAAAGAAACAATGAGAGAGTTTGAGGAATTAAATGAATCTCATTATTACTATCAGAACAGGATGCTGAATTTAAACTCCTTAATGTCACACAACCTTGTGAATGTGATCCGAAACCTTGCGTTTGTCTGTCTGATCTGGCATTTTGGCGGCGCAAGCCTAAACGCGGCAGGAATTGTTTCCATCGGTGTGCTGTACGCGTTTGTGGATTACTTAAACCGCTTATTCCAGCCGATTACAGGTATCGTCAATCAGTTTTCTAAACTGGAACTGGCGCGGGTGTCCGCCGGGCGTGTTTTTGAACTGCTTGAAGAAAAGGAAACGGAAGAAACGGGTGAACCGGCGAAGGAGCGCGCGCTGGGGCGGGTTGAATTTAGAGACGTATCATTTGCTTATCAAGAAGGAGAAAATGTTTTGAAACACATTTCCTTTACAGCACAAAAAGGCGAAACTGTAGCGCTTGTCGGCCATACCGGATCAGGCAAGAGCTCGATTTTGAATATCCTCTTCCGCTTTTATGATGCGCAAAAAGGGGATGTGCTCATCGATGGGAGAAGCATTTACAGCATGTCAAGGCAGGAACTTAGATCCCATATGGGGATTGTGCTGCAGGATCCGTACTTATTTTCAGGAACAATCGGTTCTAACGTCAGTCTGGAGGATGAAAGAATTTCAGAAGAAGACATCATAGAAGCACTGCGGCAAGTCGGGGCTGAGTCGCTTCTTGAAAAGCTTCCGAAAGGCATCAGCGAACCTGTCATAGAAAAAGGCAGCACGCTATCCTCAGGAGAGCGGCAGCTCATTTCCTTTGCAAGAGCTCTGGCGTACGATCCCGCCATTTTGATTTTGGATGAAGCAACGGCGCATATTGATACGGAGACAGAGGCTTTGATCCAGAAGGCACTGGATGTAGTGAAACAAGGGCGCACGACATTTGTCATTGCCCATCGGCTTTCAACCATCAGAAACGCGGATCAAATTTTAGTGCTTGAAAAAGGAGAAATTGTTGAGAAAGGGAATCATGAGGAACTAATGGTGTTAAAAGGGCAATATTATCAAATGTATGAGCTGCAAAAAGGACAGAAGCACTCCATTGCATAGTTTTCAAAAACCCAAGACATTCAATGTTTTGGGTTTTTGTACGCATTAATAAGCCAGTCCTACCCGGCAGCCGATATAGTCTCCTGTAAGAAGCTCGTGATACAGAAAAGCCGCAGTGTCGCCGACAGTGATCTTTTTGCCTTCCGCCGGCAAGACGTTGCGCTCTGCACGGTATTCACCTGCTGCTTCTCCGTCGGGGAGATATGTGGGGCAGATCATGGTCCAATCTAAGGACGAATCTCTAAGCATGTCATATACCTTTGCATGCTCCTTGGCAGCGCGGGTCAGCTTTCGTTTTGATTCATTTGTTTCAAATCGGTATTTTCCTGGTTCACATCGTGAATTAAGAATGCCCGCGGTGCCGATTGTTATGAGCCGTTTGATATGCTTTTCCTGCATAATGGCAAGAATATGTGTCATGGCAGCTGACAACGTATCGTCGCCATCTGTACCGAGACAGCTGATGACGATCTCAGCATCCTTCATGACTTCTTTCACATCTTCCCGGCAGCGGGCATTCCCGATAACGATTCGTTCTTTCGGCAGGCCAAGTTTATCATTCGATGACCTGATCAGAGCGTAAATATCAAGTTGTTCATTGGTGCCTGCCAATCTTAAAAAGGCTTGTCCGACACGGCCGGTTGCGCCAAATAAGGCAATTTTCATGAAAAAACCTCCTCGCCCCTCATTATAAAAGGAGGTACTCAGTTTGAACAGCGCGGGAAAGAATACCTGTACAAAAAGACAGAACGATGGGAAACATATTCATTAATCATGGATATACTTACGAACTGCACCAGCTCCCAATTCACAATAGCGATGAAAGGCACCTTGATTCCCTCCCTTTTCTCCTAGGATATGTGGTGCAGGAAAAAAGGGTGACAAATATAAAGAAGGCGCGGAAACCGCGCCTTCTATCAGCCATTTATTGAATTGTTATTGTACGCGGCCGCCCATGTTCTGCTGAGCGAAAGATACTAAACGTTTTGTGATTTCTCCTCCGACAGAACCGTTAGCGCGGGAAGTCGTATCCGCTCCAAGGTTAACGCCGAATTCAGAAGCGATTTCAAGTTTCATTTGGTCGATAGCCTGAGCTGCGCCAGGTACTAGTAATTGATTTGAAGAGTTTTGGTTTGCCATGTGTAAAATCTCCTTTTTTATTTGATATGGTTGGGTTAACTGGAGTTGCACCAGTCTGTGGACCCGCCTCGGGTGTCACTGCCGTCTCGGCGTAACCCAATGCTTTGCCGGCTTGTTACTACGTATTATGTTAGATTTGACTGAAACTCATGCGGGGATTTTAGTGGTAAATCTTGAGAAGGCATAAAAAAAGCTTAGCCGCTCAGGCTAAGCTAATCGTAAATATGAAAAAGCATCAATTCATGTATCTCGTTTTTGAGTCCAGGCTCATCAGCACGGGCGGGAAACAAATCTCCCCATTCAATCTCGCCGCTTTTATGATAGATGCCCTCGTAATGCATGCCTTTATAGTAAAACGAAATTGTCCATCCGGGCAGTTTTTGTTTTTGAAACAAAGGTTTCCAGCTGAAATGAGAAATCATCAGGGGCCACGCTCCTTGAAATTGATATCAATTGACATGGATACGGACGAATTACATTCATTGTATCATTGTTGCAAAACATCATTGAAGGGGCTTTATGATGAACTTGTCCCAGCGTTGAATAAACTTCAAGCCCGCTTTTACATAAAGCGGGCAAATTAGGATGGCCACAGCGATTCATGGGAGGTAATGGCCATCTTCGAAAGATATGAAGCATATTCAAAGCTTCTTCGTTTTGTCAAAGAATCGACAGATTGCAGACTCGGATGAGAAAAAATACTGCGGCCCGGACGTGAATTCGCTTCAAACATCCATACCTTACCATTTTGGTCAATGCCAAAATCAAAACCGATCTCGCCGATGAACCCTTCGATATGGTCATGGAGCACTTGGCTGGCAGTCAATGCCGCCGCAGAAAGCTTTTTAATGACATGTATTCGTTCCGCCGGATCATCGTATACTTCGGCCAGCGTTTTCACTTTTCCGCCATTTGATAGGTGTGTTGTAATGCTGTTTTCTCCTGAAATTTTTACTGCGATGGCGGTCACAGTCCATTTGCCTTTACTGTTTTTATTCGTATGAACGCGGAAATCGGCTGGTTTTCCCTGAAATTCAATCAAATTCACCCCTTGCTGAACGAGAAAGACAGCGGGATCATGCTGTTTTTGAAATTCATCCAGAAATGCGGAAGCATCGGGATAGTCGATTGAAGAAAAAGATTTGGCATCATTCGTATGTTTCACAGTCAAACCGGATTCCGTTTTGGCGAGCTGATAAATCCCGGTGCCGAGTGCTCCGTCCGCCGGTTTTATATAAACCTTGCCGAATGAATCACTCAGCTCTTCAATCCGCTCAACAGTAGGATGAAGGATTGATTTCGGTAAGTAAGGAGCCGTTCTCGGATCTTTTTCCAGCAATTGATGAACATCCCATTTGTTGAAAAATGTTTTATTGAACCATGGGATTTGATATTCATTGATCAGCCGGTTTTTTGTATTCTGCAAGACAATTGAGTTCTCGATTTTTCTGTTCGGCAAACGGTCATACACGACGTTCGGCAGCGGGACAATGTGTTTCTCCCAGCCATTTTCCCTGTATAGAAGCGCTTCAATCGTCCCTTCCTGCCAATTGATTTGGTGCGCGCCGAACACGAAGCAATAGCTTCCTGTTTGTTCATGCAAAGTGAGCAGTTTAGAAAAAAAGAGAGAACGGTCCTTAAAAGGGCGCTCAAGTGATGCGGTAAACCCCGCGGTGAAGATGCCGATTAACGGACCAATGTGCACCGAATGATCATGAATGAGAATATCAGCCCGGCTGCGATGTGGTATCAGCAGTTCGTGAAACAGATTTTCAGAGAGGAGCACTGTCTGTTCGAGATTTCGTCTGAAAGTAACATGGCATCTGACAACCTTCGTTCCGAATGAGGCAGACAAAAGGCCGTCTTGCTTCATGGCGGAGGGCAGAAACAGAGTATTTTCACTGTTTTTGTCTATGCCGATCAAAAACCGTTTACGATTCACGCGGAAGGACTCCTTTCTGGTTTTGCAGCGAAAATAGATATTTGCACCGCTTAAGAGGACAAGTATATAGATGTTCTTTTTTCTCAGGAGAAACATGAAGAATTGATTTTCTGCCTGGTTTAGAATTGATATCCAGGATCCAGATCCTCCCGTCCTTCGCAAGGCATATATCCAGACCGAGTTCAAATAATGGCCCGTATCGCTCATCAAGATAATACGGAACCGATTGGGTAATCGAGAATACGTCATCCAGTAAGACTACCTGCTGTTTTTTCGGGATATTTTCAAACCATGTATCAAATGTAAGCGTATCCGATCCGCCTGATAAATTGGCCAGCAGCCCGTTTTTGTATCCGCGTCTCACTGCCTTTCCGACGGTATGCCATTCACCGTCCTCATTTTTTTGCATAAACAGCCGGATATCACAAGGGTATTGCTCCTTATCTTGGATATTTAAATAAGGCTGCATCAAATATTGGTGCTGAAGCACTTTTTTGCACCAAGTTTTAAATGAAGCTTGGTTGGAAAAGGATTTTGTCTGTTTATCCTTTCCGATATGGTAGGTGGCGGTTATGTTTTTCTTGCCAAGCTCCAGAAGTATCACGCCTCTGCCGCCAGCACCGAACGCTGGCTTTAAAATACAGGCTTTTTCTTTCGATAAATACGAATGGATTTGTTCAAATCGGCTCACTTTCATGGTTTCCGGAATGTAAGGATTGATCACAGAATGCTCCTGCAAATCTTGAAACACAGTCCATTTATCAGGAAGACCCCGCCCGATAAATTCGGTTTTCGGATATTTTTTGAGCCATTCGACGATCGGCTTTGCTTTTTGTGATTGTGAATCCTTCCCATAAAAACAGCGGTCATAAATATAATCGGGAATCGCAAGTTCTGTTTCGTTCCAATTGCTGCTCGCTGGATGATATACCAGCGCTTTGACACGCAGAGTGTCGGGCAAAATGTCAAACGGTGTAAAGCGGATCAAACGTATGCCGAATTCGGGCGCTCTTGTAGCCAATTCTGCGGAATAATCCTGCTCGTGCTGGCGGGTTAAGGACATAAAACCGAGTGTTATCATGGTGAGACTCCCCCTTTTATTAAAAAGCTGCCGGCGGGTGTCAGCAGCTTTACGCTTCAAAAAACATCAGGAACACAGCTGTCGGTAGTCTACTTTACAGATTACGATTCAGCATCTTGCCCTATTCCTGTTAAACAAGCTGATTTTATGGCCATATGTTTTGTCTCCTTGTTTGCTAAGTGATCACACCAACCTCTATAATACAAATAGGTCATTCTATTTATGAAAAAGTAAAAGCACAGATGGAGGCAGATGAGCAGGAATGGGTATTGCAGGAACCTTTATATTTATGATCGTGATCGGCGCAGTTATCGGCGCGGTGACCAATCATTTAGCAATTCAAATGCTATTTAGGCCGTATAAGGCATATTATTTGTTTGGAAAACGAGTCCCTTTTACTCCGGGATTGATTCCAAGAAGACGTGATGAGCTTGCGAAACAAATGGGGCTGATGGTGGTAAACCATTTATTAACGCCTGAGGGTATTAAAAAGCGGCTTGTTTCAGATTCAGCCAAAAAGCAGGCGCTTCAAGTCGGAGAACAGCTGATTCAAAACCTGTCGCTATCTGAAATGACAGTAAAAGAAGCGCTTGAAAAAGCCGGAGTAAAGCATCCGGGTGAAGCGGCAGACGCCTGGATCAGCCGCTGGACGGATGATAAATTGAATGAACTTTTCCGCCGATATGAGCATCAAACGTTAAAGGAAGCACTGCCATTGGAAGTGCAGGAAAAGCTAGAAGAGAAGATACCGATGATTTCAGGCTATATTTTGGCGCGAAGCATTCATTATTTTGAAAGTGAAGAAGGAAAAATCCGTCTCGGCAATATGATTGATGATTTCTTAAAAGAACGCGGTATGCTTGGAAGCATGGTGCAAATGTTTCTCGGCAATTCAAGCCTTGCTGATCGCGTGCTGCCGGAGCTTCTGAAGTTTTTGCGGAATGAGGAAACGAATAAGCTGCTTTCTGATCTTCTGAAAAACGAATGGGGCAAGCTGAAGGAGTATACATTTAATGAAGCGGACGAAAAATGGAACGCAAAAGTATTAATTTTTAGCCTGAAACAAAGAGTGCTGCAAGCATTTTCAACTGCTCCGTTTTTTGAAAATACGATTGGCTCGCTTACAGCCCGCTATGAAAATGATCTGAACCATCGTATCCTGCCGGCGCTTTTAGACAAATTGTTTGAGGGGATTTCAACCAATCTTGAAAGTGTATTAAAACGAATGCGCCTTGAGGAAATTGTAAAGGAGCAGGTGGATCAGTTCCCGGTACAGCGTCTTGAAGAAATGGTGCTGTCGATTTCGAAAAAAGAATTTAAAATGATAACCTATTTGGGCGGCCTTCTCGGCGGAATCATAGGTGCAATTCAAGCGTTGTTTGTCATCCTTTTTTAAGAAGAATCGGGTTTCGATTAATGAAAGGAGCTCCATAGTCTGTTATAGTGGAGTGGTATGTCAATCGGCAATAATGAAAGGAGCTATTTACAATGGCTGTTAATTTTTACGATGTAGCGTATGATCTGGAAAATGCATTGCGCGGGAGCGAAGAGTTTACCCGTTTAAAAAACCTGTACGATGAAGTAAACGCAGACGAGTCTGCGAAACGAATGTTCGAAAACTTCCGTGATGTGCAGCTGAGACTTCAGCAAAAACAAATGGCTGGAGAAGAAATTACAGAAGATGAAGTGCAGCAGGCTCAAAAAACCGTTGCGCTTGTGCAGCAGCACGAAAAAATCTCTCAGCTGATGGAAGCGGAGCAGCGAATGAGTATGCTGATCGGCGAATTAAACAAAATCATCATGAAGCCTTTAGAAGAGCTTTACGGCAGTGTCGAAGGCTAATCATTCAAAATCCCTTCTGGATAAGAAGGGATTTTTTTATTCGTTCAGCAAACTAGAAAATCCAGCGATTTCTTTACCTCTCCATTGATGATCACTGATAATGTATGAATTCCGTTGTAATGTTTTCTTGTAGATAAATCCTTAAAGGATTGTGTTTTGGTATATGATTTTGTTTCGTTTTTTCCTATATTCGTTTCTGTTATTTTAAATACTTTTCGATGATGCTGGCCTCTGGCTTTTACGTAATCAATGGCGTACTCAATTCTTACTTTCTGATTCCTGTCTGAATGAATGTGAAAAGTAAACTTGAGGGTTTCACCAATAGAAATACGGCTGGACTCACACGTTAAATCTTGCAGTTGAATCGAATCAGCATCGTGATAGCCAAAAAGCAATAAAGCCTGTTTATCGCCTTTTTTTAGCAAGGTCCGGTAAGCGTGTTTGATGATCCAGTCTGTATGAGGGTGTGTTCCATACCATTGTACTGCGACTTCTCTCAGCAAGTGAGGATGCGTTTTTGATATATCATTAAGGCTGTTGGCCACACTTTTTCTCACATACAAAGACTCGTCCTGCATCAGCTGCTCAAGGATCGGCAGCACGGGGAAGGGGTCCGATTTCAATGCGGGTATCGATTTTCCCCATGGGAGGCGGGGCCTGCTTCCTTCACTCGCAAGTCTTCTCACGTGCTCATTTTCATGCTTAGACCATATCAGGAATTGTGCAATCATTTTTTCCTGATTTAAAAGCAAAAAAGGCCTCACAGCAAATTCTGAAGTGGAATATGCCGTAAAGTATTCTAACGCCTTCATTGAATCATCCCAATGCTCTAAGCCGTACTGCTCCACATAATCAGGAAATATGATTCCGCTGAGTCCCTTAAAATGAGGAGCTGCATCCCATAATACTGCAAGCGCTTCGCCATAATGTTTCGGCAGTGTTTCGTATAAAGCAACGGTAATGCGGCGCATGCGTTCTTTTAAAGCGAGCTCAGGCCATTCTCCCGTCATTAAGAGCTCCTCGAATTTGTCTTTGTTGAACGCTGGATAGGTTTCTTTTACAGTATCTATCAATCGAGAGATCAGTTCTTGATTATAAATTTCTTTTAATACAGTCATTGGACCACCGCTTTTTTCATTTAATGTTTATATTGTATACGAATGTACGTTCTTATTCAAGCGATATAATCCAATAATTAACATTACGCGCTACCTTAGTTACACAGATATTGGTTACTTTTTTTAGTTAAAAAAACCCTTGTCATCTGCAGAGAAAACTGGGATAATAATATTGAAAGCGCCTACACTTACCTATTTCAAATGGATACGGTCGCATATCATGCCGTTATATAGAGGGGATAAGCAACAGAGAGTAAGTGTTCGGAGCGCATCATTGGTCAAATAAGGGGTTCCTGATACATGATTTTTCGTAAATCGAAATAACGATATTAGGGAGAATGGCTGCTTCGATCGTATCCTATTATGATTGCGTATATAAAGTCTGCTGAGTCAGGCTTTTTTTGCTGTACAGAAAAGGTTGTTCTAAACACAGAGACAGGGTCATATCCTATACACAAGTACAGTCATCAAGGAGGGGGACATCTCTGTGTCTAAACAATTGCTTGCCTTAAACATAGATGGAGCGCTGCTTCGGTCGAACGGGAAAATTCATCAGGCAACGAAAGATGCGATTGAATATGTTAAGAAAAAAGGGATTTACGTCACACTTGTCACCAACCGCCATTTTCGCTCAGCTCAGAAAATAGCAAAATCGCTGAAGCTTGATGCAAAGCTGATCACCCACAGCGGCGCCTATATCGCTGAGAAAATAGACGCGCCCTTTTTTGAAAGAAGAATTTCTGACGATCATACTTTTAATATTGTTCAAGTGCTTGAGAGCTATCAATGCAACATCAGGCTTCTTCACGAGAAATATTCGATAGGAAACAAGAAAAAGGTCAATTCAAATTTGCTTGGGAAAGCGCTGATCCACCCGTCAGATCCCATCTTTTACCCGGTTCAGTTTGTTGAATCGTTAAGCGATCTTCTGATGGATGAACCGGTGAGTGCGCCCGTCATCGAAGTATATACAGAACACGATATTCAGCAAGACATTACAGAAACGATTACAAAAGCCTTCCCGGCGGTTGACGTGATTCACGTAAACGATGAGAAGATGAACATTGTTCCAAAGGGAGTTTCGAAGGAAGCGGGCCTTGCACTTGTCGCTTCGGAACTGGGGCTGGGGATGGAGGATGTAGTCGCTATCGGCCATCAGCAAGACGATCTTCCGATGATTGAGCTTGCCGGACTTGGGGTTGCAATGGGGAACGCTGCACCGGAAATTAAGAGAAAAGCCGATTGGGTCACAAGGTCAAATGACGAGCAAGGCGTCGCATATATGATGAAGGAATATTTCCGTATGCAGCAGCGAAAAGGGTTCCTCGATAAGTTCCACATGAAACGCGTATAAAAAAAGCCGCTCGCGCCCAAACAGGTGCGGCGGCTTTTTGCCGGATTGATTTTAGCTGTTTATTTCTGTACACTAAAGAAAGTTTTGAATCTGATAAATTAGGTGATGAAGTTGCAAATTAAAATAGAAGGCATACACGATGACCGCCTTCATCGGCCACTGCAAAATATCGCAAATTTGTTTTATGAGGAATGCGGTCTTGTCTACGGCGGAGAGGAGCCGGCGGATCTTGTCATCTCTTTAGCGTGCACGCAAACAGATGAGCATGTGACGGTTTCAGGAGAAGTGAAAGGAACCGGAATTAAGGAACACCATACGAAAGCTTTTTCTCCTGATATGAATGAAAAAGAAGCTTTCAAACAAGTGAAAAACACAATTTCTTATGTTTACTTAAATCTTCTTCAAGCGCATACGGGCATGACGCAAAAGTGGGGAATCCTCACGGGAATCCGCCCGACGAAGCTGCTTCATAAAAAGCTGCAAAGCGGGATGCCGAAGGAACAGGCGCATGCAGAATTGAAAAAAGACTATTTAATTCATGATGAGAAAATCGAATTGATGCAGCAAATTGTCGACAGGCAGCTGGCGGCAGTTCCTGATTTATATCAAGTAAAGGACGAAGTCAGTATTTATATCGGCATTCCTTTCTGCCCGACCAAATGTGCGTATTGCACATTCCCTGCATACGCCATCCAAGGACAAGCAGGCAGAGTCGGCTCATTTTTATGGGGGCTGCATTACGAAATGCAGAAAATCGGCGAATGGCTCAAGGAGCATGGCGTCAAGGTCACAACCATATATTTTGGCGGCGGGACGCCTACAAGCATTACAGCGGAAGAGATGGATCTTCTGTATGAAGAAATGGTCCGCTCCTTCCCGGATGTGAAAAACATTCGTGAAATTACTGTGGAAGCCGGCCGCCCCGACACGATTACTGAAGAAAAACTTGCCGTGTTGAACAAATATGATATTGACCGGATCAGCATTAACCCGCAATCCTATGAAAACGAAACGCTCAAAGCGATCGGCCGTCATCATACGGTGGAAGAGACCATTGAAAAATATCATCTGTCACGCCAGCACGGCATGAATAATATCAATATGGATTTAATTATCGGTTTGCCTGGCGAAGGCGTGAAGGAGTTCAGACACAGCCTTTCAGAAACCGAGAAACTGATGCCGGAATCGCTGACTGTTCACACCCTTTCCTTTAAGCGGGCGTCAGAAATGACAAGAAACAAACATAAATACAAAGTTGCCGGGAGAGAAGAGGTTTCTCAAATGATGGATGATGCGGTAGCTTGGACGCAAGAGCATGGATACGTGCCTTATTATTTATACCGCCAGAAAAATATTCTTGGAAATCTGGAAAACGTCGGGTACTCGATTCCGGGCCAGGAAAGCATCTACAACATTATGATTATGGAAGAAGTGCAGACGATTATCGGCATCGGCTGCGGTGCGGCAAGTAAATTTATTGATCCGGATACAGGGAAAATCACACACTTTGCCAATCCGAAAGACCCGAAATCATACAATGACCGATTTGAGCACTACACGGACGAAAAGATCAAATATTTAGAGCAAATTTTTGAGAGAACGACAAAGCAGCACTGATCACAGTGCTGCTTTTTTTTATCCCCGTTGTTTTTTCACAGGCTGAACGTCCGGCTCCATTTAAACACCTTGTTTAGCTGGCGGTAAATCCATTTTGACTCTTTTGTTAATAATGGCCCCAAAATCGCCAGAATGAGGACATATAATGCGGCGAACGGCTTTAATGTGGCTGACAGGCCGCCGGCTATGCCGAGGTTGGCAACGATAATCGAAAACTCACCCCGTGATACGATCGTAAGACCGATATTGGATGAGGCTTTATGAGAAAGCCCTGCGCGGCGTCCAGCCACCATTCCGGCGATAAAGTTTCCGAATATGGTCAGGATCACAGCTCCCAATGCCAGCCAAACCGCTTCACCAAGTGAAAAAGGGTCTATGCTGAGGCCGAAGCTGAAAAAGAACATCGCGCCGAAAAAGTCGCGAAACGGAACGACAAGGTGCTCAATCCGATCGGAATGCTCTGTTTCCGAAAATACCAAACCGAGCAGCAGCGCGCCGATGGCTTCTGCCACATGAATTGTCTCTGAAAATCCGGCGATGAAAAAGAGCGCTGCAAAAATGACGATAATAAACACTTCGTTCGAGCGTATGTCCAACAGCTTATTCAAAAGCGGCGGGAGCTTTCTGGCCGCGATAAAAAACAGCAGCATATAGCCAAATGCGATCAGAATGGACAAAAGCGCACCCCCGACTGATGTCGCGTCTCCAAGCACAAGGCCGGAAACAACAGACAAATACACAGCAAGGAAAATATCCTCAAACATAATAATGCCGAGAATCAGCTCGGTTTCCGGGTTGGCCGTTCTTTTTAAATCGACCAGCACTTTTGCGACGATCGCGCTTGAAGAAATGGTGATGACGCCTGCCAGCACGAGGACTTCCAGAAAAGAAAACCCGGTGATAAAGCCATAAAGCAGTCCGAGGCTGAAGTTAATCAAAATATAAATTGATCCGCCAATTGCGATGGATTTTCCAGACTTGATCAGCTTTCCGACAGAGAATTCAAGTCCGAGATAGAAAAGGAGGAAAAGCACGCCCATCCGTCCGAAAAACTCAATGATTTCACTGCTTTCTATAAACGTGAGGTCAATGATCCCGACTTTAGGGGCATGAGGGCCAAGCAGCATCCCTAAAATAATGAGAAACGGGATAATTGAAAACTTAATTTTATTTGCGATGACACTGGCAATTGCCACAAGCACAAGCGCGGTTCCGACTTCAAAAACAAGATGATCCATCCGCTGATCACACGCCCTCTCTAGAAAGAAAATCATGAGTCAGCTTCTTCAGATGCTTTCTTTCACCTGAGAGGACAAGGGTATCATCTTCTTCAATCACTGAGTCAGCACCCGGATTTAAAAACTTTTGCTGGTTGTGTTTAATGATGGCGATGACAGTGACATCATAGTTTTGACGCACATCAAGTTCGCCGAGGGTGCGCCCGATTGACTTCGCGCCTTTTTCCACCTTAAACCATTCAATAATGAGGTCGCTAAACGCCATCTCGATGGATTCCAGCGCCTGCGGCTTATAGACCATGCCGCCTAAAATGGCTGCAATTTGCCTTGCTTCAGAATCATCCAATGAAATATTGGAAAGAAGCTCATCCGGATCCCGGTCATCAAACCGATAGATTTCCCTTCTTCCGTCATCATGAATGATAATCGTCATTTTTTCGCGGTTTCTTGTTTCAATTTCAAATTTTTTGCCGATTCCCGGCAGATCGTTTTCTTTTATATTCAATGAAAATCCCTCCGAATGTAGTGTTGGCATAAAGATAGGGTACAAACAAAACGGTATACATTCATATTCGGAGGTAATTAGACTGGTATTTGACAGGGACGGCACAAACCCTTTCCAGCCTGTTGATGTGAGGATCATCAAGCGGCTTGACAGATAGCGTTCTGATAGACTGCGCCAATGGATTGTACTCTTTCATAAACTCCGCCAGATGCAGGCTGCCCGGTGACGGCGTTTTGGCTGATTGTGATTCTTTCGGATATGAGGACATTGGCACATAGCTGTCAGTGCTTGCATCAAACTGGGAGGGCAGGGCCACGTCAGAAGGGGGAAAGCACACCATAAATAAGCTTAATAGAAAGCTGATCAGCAATTTATCCATGTTACCTTCCCCCTTTCTCATTCTATATCCCTTCCATTTCACTATATAAAACTTTATGTTCCCATTCAAATGATATGCATTTTTCAGTATCTATTGACCCTGAAAAATAAAAAAGGTTTCTTTAAGGACGGCGGGGAATGTATATGAGAAAGAAAAAAAGAAAGCGCATACATGGAGGTGTTTCATATGGATTATATTCAATATGAACTGAAGGGGCCTGTGGCAGAAATTGTGCTGAATCGTCCTGATGCTCATCACGCCTTGAATGAGCAAATGCTTTTCGAGCTGAAGGAGGCGTGTGAAAAGGTTTCTGAAAGCGAGGCGCTCATCGTCCTCCTGAGAGGTACCGGAAAAGGTTTTTCAGCAGGCGGCGATATACGGATGATGACCTCTGAGCATGATCCTGATCAATTTAGGCAGCTGATGGATACGATCGAAGCTATTACTTTAACGTTATACGAAATGAAAAAAGTGACAATTGCCGCTGTCCATGGTGCTGCCGCGGGGCTGGGCTTGAGTTTAGCACTTTGTGCTGACATTGTGCTTGCGGAGAAAAATGCCGTTCTTGCAATGAACTTTATCGGCATCGGCCTTGTTCCTGATGGCGGGGGACATTATTTGCTGAAAAAAAGGATTGGGGAAGCGAAAGCGAAAAAGCTGATTTGGAGCGGGAAAAAGCTATCCGCTGAAGAAGCGGCTGGCATGGGTCTCTTGGATGGAACATTTAACGGAGATCCTGCGGAAGGTGCAAGACCTTATGTTGAAACGCTTTTAGCCTCGCCCCTATTGGCAATGATTGAAACGAAAGCCATTTTTCAAAGCCTCCATATTGATGAATTGAAGAAGGTGCTGGCTCTTGAACGAAGTGCCCAGGAGAGAATGAGGAGGACTAAAGATCACCAGGAAGGAATCCGTGCATTTTTAGAGAAACGGGAGCCAAAGTTTCAAGCATAACAGATCAGCCGGGAAGCTGATCATCTCTGAAACAAAATCAGCTTTCCGGCTGCATTCACTAAACGATGGGTATGACTATGTAGCTCTTTTTCCTTTAACAGGGCTTCACCCTGCTGTTTTGCCGCATCTTCGTTTTCCGCCTCAAATCGCTCGTTTATCAGTGTTTCTCCCGAAGGATCAAAAGCCGTAAGAAAATACTCCGCCATCATATTTCGCCTCCAACTTCATCATTTATCGTTCTTTCTTCATTTATATTCTAAATAGCAAACCAAAATCCTTTATTATGTTTTAACCAAATATAGTATATAATGGGTCAGGGAAGGAGGAGATTCGGTGCTGACGATTGATCACGTAACGAAGACATTTGGAGATTATAAAGCGGTTGACGGTTTGAATTTGGAAATTCCGGAACAGCAAATGTTTGGCCTCTTAGGCGCAAACGGAGCGGGAAAAACGACGACCTTTCGCATGATTCTCGGCTTATTAAGCATTACGGAGGGTACGATCAGCTGGAAAGGCCGTCCCGTCAACTACAGTATGAGCAACAAAATCGGATATTTGCCGGAAGAGCGCGGACTATATCCGAAAATGAAGGTAAAGGACCAGCTTGTCTATCTGGCAAGATTAAAAGGCATGGAGAAACGCGAAGCCGTAAAAGAGCTCGGAACATGGCTTGAACGCTTCAATATAACAGAATACGAGAATAAAAAAGTAGAAGAGCTTTCAAAAGGAAACCAGCAGAAAATCCAGTTTATTTCGTCGGTTTTGCATAAGCCTGAGCTGCTGATTCTCGATGAGCCATTCAGCGGGCTGGACCCTGTCAATGTCGAGCTGTTGAAGGAGGCTGTTATCTCTTTGAAAAACAGCGGTGTCTCGATTTTATTTTCCAGCCATCGGATGGAGCATGTCGAAGAGCTGTGTGAGCACCTTTGTATTTTGCAAAAAGGGAAGCCTGTTGTGCAAGGTAGACTGAAGGAAATTAAACGTTCATTCGGCAAAAAGAATGTGACCATTCATTCCGATGACGATCTGCATTTTTTACAGGGGCATGAAGGAATTACGCAATGGAAAGAAACGGCGGGCGGCGTAAAGCTGCAAATTGCCAATGAAGACATCTCTCAAGAGATCTTCGCCATGCTCCAAGGAAAAGGATTTATTCGAAAGTTTGAGCTTGAAGAGCCGTCACTCCATGATATTTTTATAGAAAAGGTGGGGGCCGTCTATGAATAAATTTTTGATCATGCTTTCTCATACATACAAAAATAAGATTATGGCAAAGTCTTTTATTATTTCTACTGTCATTACGGTTCTGCTTGTATTGGCTGTCACCAATTTAGAATCGATCATTTCTATGTTTCAAGGAGAAGATACAAAAGAGAAAATTGCTGTTATTGATGAAACAAACGAATTATATCCGATTTTCTCAAAGCAGCTGAAAGCAGTCGATACAGATAGCGATCTTGATGTGAAGCAGTCTAAGCAATCAGAGGAAAAGGTTATAAAGCAAGTCAGAGATGAAACGGTTGATGGGATGCTCATTATCAAAAGAGATGACAAAGGGACGATCTCAGGGACGTACAAAGCGTTAACGATTTCGGATGAAAGCACGTACCAAACACTGCAGCAGGCGTTAACACAAACAAAAACCGCTGTTGGAACAGAGGAGCTCGGCGTTTCGCAGGAAACCATCAGCAGCCTCTATGCGCCTGTCACTGTCGGGCAGGAGGCGCTGAAAGAGGGTGCAAAGTCTGAGGAAGAACTGGGGCAGGCGATGGGGCTTGTTTACATTATGCTGTTTGTCATATATTTCTCCGTTATTATGTATGCCAGTATGATTGCGATGGAGGTTGCGACCGAAAAATCTTCGCGTGTCATGGAAATCCTCATCTCAAGCATGCCGCCGATCCAGCAAATGTTTGCAAAGCTGTTAGGCATCGGGCTCGTCGGAATAACACAGCTTGCTGTCATTATTTCTGCCGGATATCTATCGCTGAAGCTGAACAAAACGAGTGAAACGGCTTCATCTGTAGGCGGTTTTCTTAACCTGACCGATGTTCCTGTTTCTACCGTGATATATGCTGTTATTTTCTTTTTGCTCGGTTACTTTTTATATGCGACACTGGCCGCGTTTCTTGGCAGCGTCGTCAGCAGAATAGAGGACGTGCAGCAAACGATCACACCGATGACGCTTTTGGTGGTTGCCGGTTTTATGATTGCCATGTTCGGACTAAACGCTCCGGACGCAGGATTTATTACGGTCACATCGTTTATCCCGTTCTTTACGCCGATGATTATGTTCTTGCGCGTCGGCATGCTTGATATTCCGTTTTGGCAGGCGGCTGCCGGCATCGGGATAACACTGCTCACCATTATCATACTTGCCGTCATTGGCGCCAGAATTTATAAAGGCGGCGTCTTGATTTACGGCAACTCAAGCGCGTTTAAAGCAATCAAACAAGCGCTGCGTTTGTCAAAAAGCTGATTGGAAAACAGCCTGGGGATGCTCAGGCTGTTTTTGATTGTATTCGTTTTGACAGAACGTGCATTCGCAAGAAATCGGTGCTAAAATAAGGGTACTTCATCCTGGAAAGGAGCAGAATGTTGACTGATCTAACCTTTATTCATGCGGCAGATCTTCATCTCGACAGCCCGTTTTACGGGATATCGCATCTGCCGGAACCCATTTTTGCCCGGATCAAAGAAAGCACGTTTTCAAGCGTGAGACATATTATAGACGCTGCAATCACAGAGAACGTTGATTTCGTTTTGCTGGCGGGGGATTTGTTTGATGAGGCCAATCGAAGTTTAAAGGCGCAGCTCTTTTTGAAAAAACAGTTCGATAGACTTAGAGAGTACGGGATTTCAGTCTATGTGATTTTTGGGAACCATGATCATCTCGGCGGAGAATGGACGCCGATTGAATGGCCGGAGAATGTTCACATGTTTACATCCCCAGTCCCTGAAGAAAAATCGTTTTATAAGGATGGCAGGCGCGCAGCAAGCATTTACGGTTTTAGCTATCAGACCAGAGCCGTGACGGAAAACCAAGCCGCCCGCTACCGGAGATCAACTGACGCGCCCTTTCATATCGGGATGCTCCACGGCACGTTATCAGGATCTGAAGGACACGATCCATATTGCCCGTTTACTCAGGATGATCTTGTGAAAAGCGGGATGGATTATTGGGCGCTTGGCCATATTCACAAACGCCAGGTTCTTTCTGCCGGGAATCCGGCCGTGATATATCCGGGAAATCCTCAAGCGCGCCATATGAAAGAGACAGGAGATAAAGGCTTTTATCTTGTCCGTGTGGAGCGCGGAGATATTTCCTATGAATTTAAGAAAGCGCATGACGTCCTGTGGGAGAAAGCAGAAGTTGATGTGTCAGCGATAGAGAATATGACCGCGCTCTTTCAAATTGTCGAGGACACGTTTTCAAAGCTGCGGAAAAAAGGGACTCCTGCTTGTGTGAAGCTCGTATTACAGGGGATCGCGCCAGAATGGTTATCGGATGCGCCGAGAGGTTCACTGGACGAGCTCCTTGAAGCCTTTCAGGAGCAAGAGGTGGACGAGGAGAATTTTATATGGCCGCTCTCATTGGAAGATGAGACGGAAAATGAAGCAGAGCTTAAGAGCCTTGATCCTTTTTTCGGCGGTTTATTGGAAGACATTGAACAGACTGATCTTGCAGGCGTGCTGGAAGGACTTGAGCGGCATCCTGTATATAGGAGACACGCAGACCGGTTTAGTCAAGAGGAGATAAAGGAAATAAAAGAGCAGGCACAGGTTTTATTGAAAAGACAGCTTAAGGTGCTTGAGTCATGAGGCGGTGAAAGCTATGCGAATCATATCAATACATATCTACCAATACGGAAAATTTTCAAATCGGACCTTTCACTTTTCCGCCTCGCCTGTCCAATTAATCTACGGATTAAATGAGGCAGGAAAAACGACGATGATGTCATTTATCGAAAGCATGCTGTTTGGTTTTCCGAAATCGAAAAAATATGAACCGAAATCAGGCGGTGTGTATGGCGGTGTTCTTGAGGCTGAGCACCCTGAATACGGCGTGATGAAGATTGAACGGACGAAAGGAACCGCTGAGAAGGTAAGGGTGTACACAGAAACCGGAGAAGTAAAGCAGGAAGACTTTCTGAAGCAGCTGTTCCAGGGTACGGACAGGGCGCTGTACAAAGCCATTTATTCGTTTGACGTATTCGGGTTGCAGGAAATTCACGCCTTTAGTCGGGACAAGATTGGAGAATTCCTGCTGTTTTCCAGCCTGTTTGGCGCTGAAGCCGTATCAAAGCTTGATTCAAGACTGATGAAGGAAAGCGAAAGGCTCTTTAAACCAAACGGCCGAAATCCTCATTTGAATCAGGAGCTGGAAACGCTGAAGCAGCTGGCAGCAAAGCTGAAGCAGGCTGAAGCGGAGGAGGCGGGCTATCATCAGCTTCTTGAGGAGAAAAGAACGCTCGAGTCCCGTCTTGCTGCTGCTGAAACAGAGCTGAAAGAGACTGCGGAACACATTCGAAACATCGACAGAGCCATTGAACTGAAACCGGTGCTAACCGAAAAAACTGCGCTGGAACAGGAGATTGAACAATATCCGGAGCATGCGGGGCAATCCCCTGCTGACGGATTACATCGTTTAGAAAAGTATGAATCCCATCTTCATCCGAAATCCGCACAGCTGGAGGCGCTTCGGGTAAAGCTTGCAGAGTTGGACAAACAGCTGCAAAAGCTTAACCCGAATGAGGATATATTGGCGAATGAAGCGCTTATCCTAGAGCTATCATCAGCGTATCATATGTACCAATCCTACGGGGAACAGCTTGCCGCCATCCAGGCTCAGCTGCGCCAGTCCTCTTCACAGGCAGCGGCCGGGCTGGAGCAGCTGAATAAAACAGATGAAAATGAACTGCTGAATATGAACACGTCTTATGACTATGAATGGCAACTCCAGCAGGCGGTGCGGCATTACGTGCAAGCAAGAGACAGAAAAAGACAGCTTGATGAAGCGTTTGAAGCGGCGCGGCGCGAGCTGGAAGACGCTGAAAGGGCAGTTCGTGACGTATCTTCCGCTATACTTGAAAACAGCCAAAGAAAAGAAAAAGAAGCCGCTCTTAAAGCATATGATGAAGCACAGGGACAGCATCAAGAGCAGATGAAACTGAGGGAACAGCTGAAGTTCTTCGAAAGGCAGCAGGCGAAACAAAAGAAGATCGTGATTGCAGCAGGCATTCTCTTCATGGTTCTCTTTCTGCTGCTGGGGCAATGGATTCCAGCCATATGCGTCGGCGCTGCACTCATGCTGTATGCCTTTACAACTGGCAGAAAGCCGCTGTCTTCTGAAGAAGTAAGGGAGAGGAAAGAGCCAGAGACGGATATTTCTCCGCGAGAAGCCGAAGCGATTAGAGAAGCGTTATGGGAGGATGACCGCAATAAACAGCACCTCACATCGTTGCGGGCAGAGCTCCAGCAGAAAGAGGCAGCTTACGAAAGGATCATCCAGCAATTCGAACAGTGGGAGGCCGATATGGCTCCCTCCTTCAGCCAAGCTGAGCAATTCATGAATGAACTCGGATTTAAGGAAGACCCTTCCTTCTTACTGGATGCTTACCATGTAATGAAGGATGTAAAAAAAGAAGTGAAGAAAAAACATGAGCTGACGATCGAAGCCGGGAGACTTCAAAAGCATCGGCGGACATTTGAGGAACGCGTCAGAATGCTGCATCCTGACAAAAACGATTCTCAAACCCCCGTGGCTGATGTCCTTCACGCACTGCGGAAAAATGCGGAACGCGAAAAAGAGATCGAGAAGCAAAAAAGAGAAATTGAAACAGATATCCAATTTCAAGAAGAGCAGGTGCTGGAGCTGGAGCAAGAAATACGGTATTTCCAAGCGCAGATCGAACAATTATTCACTGAGGCGGGTGCAAAAAACAGAAATGAGTTTTTCGCCATAGCCGACATCAGCAAGAAATTGAAGGATACTGAAATAAGGCTGTATAACATTAATGCACAGCTTCAAGGTGTCAGCTCAGCAGAACTTCATCTGGCGGACTCCGGCACTCTTTCTGAATTGGAACAAAAACGACTGCAGGAACATGAAAAAAAAGAACGGCTCGATGAGGAGCTGAAACAGCTGCGCGCTCAAATCGCATTGCTTTTGGTCAAACAGGAACAGTTAGAGGCTTCGGGATTGGTCTCAGATCTCAAATTGCAAACTGAAATGCAAAAAGAGCGTGTGAAAGAAGCTGCAAAAAAATGGGCATCGATTCAAATGGTCAGACATGTGATCAGAAACAAAATGGAGCGGCATAAAAAAGTCGGCCTGCCGCGTCTTTTGGAGACGGCTGGAGAATTCTTCCGCCCGCTGACTGACGGCAGCTATCAATCGATTTATTTTTCCGAAACAGATGATTCCATCATGGTTATGAACAGCGCTGGAACGGTATTTCAGGCGGAAGAGCTGTCTCAGGGCACGTGTGAACAGCTGTATACAGCAATTCGTTTCGCTCTGGCCGTTACTCGTCAGGATGGGGCAATGCTGCCATTCCAGCTCGATGACAGCTTTGTACATTTCGATCAGAAACGTCTGAACCGCGTGCTGGAAATGCTTTCTGTTTTATCAGGAGGAGAACGGCAGATTTTCTATTTTACATGCCATGAACATGTAAAAAATGCGTTTCAAAGTGATCAAATCATCCATTTAGTATCATAAATGAGGTTATATAGCTGAAAATCGGTATGTGATATACTGATATTATGTAAGATATGGAGGGAGCTTTAATAGTATGGCTAAAGGGATTATGCTACATGAGGTTGGCGAACAGGTTGACCAATATCTATTGATCAAATCCTTAACAAAAGGGATTGCAAGCAATGGAAAACCGTTTTTAACGCTGATGCTTCAAGACCAGTCGGGTGATATTGAAGCCAAGCTGTGGGATGCCAAGCAAAGTGATGAAGTAACCTATGCGCCGCAGACGATCGTTAAGGTTGTGGGGGATGTCCACCATTACCGCGGACGCACCCAGCTAAAGCTGAGAAATATCAGACCGGTGAGCGAGAATGAAAACGTCAATATTGATGATTTTTTGGAAACTGCGCCGATTCCGAAAAATGAAATGCTGGATACCATCACTCAATATATATTTGAAATGAAAAATCCAAATATCCAGCGGATAACAAGATATTTAGTCAAAAAGCACGAAGCAGAATTTATGGATTACCCGGCGGCTACGAAAAATCATCACGAGTTTGTCTCAGGTTTAGCGTATCACGTCGTCTCTATGCTGGATCTGGCAAAAGCCATTGCTGATTTATATCCGTCTCTTGACCGTGATCTTCTTTATGCAGGAGTTATCCTTCACGATCTCGGAAAAGTGAAAGAGCTGTCCGGGCCCGTTTCCACTTCCTATACAGTAGAAGGCAATCTGCTCGGCCATATTTCCATTATGGTCACAGAGCTGTCAAAAGCGGCTGAGGAGCTTCAAATCGATTCTGAAGAGGTTTTGATCCTTCAGCACTTGATCCTGAGCCATCACGGCAAAGCAGAGTGGGGCAGCCCAAAACCGCCGATGGTAAAAGAAGCGGAAATTTTGCACTATATTGATAATCTGGATGCGAAAATGAATATGATGGACAGAGCGCTGGAGCGCGTGAAGCCGGGTGAGTACACTGAACGTGTATTTGCACTTGAAAACCGTTCCTTTTATAAACCGACTTTTCATCAATAATCAAAAAGGACTGATGCTGACATGTTCAGCTCAGTCCTTTTTGATATGCTTTTCCCGCTCATAACCTGTCTCATTCCTGCATAAGGTTAAAAATAAAGAATCTATGCAAAAGGGGGAGAAGCCCGTGTTGTTTTTTCCATGGTGGGTATATCTTTGTATTGTGGGTATCATTTTCAGTGCATATAAGCTGGTTTCAGCAGCCAAAGAGGAAGATAAGTTAGACCAGTCTTTTATTGAAAAAGAAGGTCAGATTTATATTGAAAGGATGGAAAAAGAAAAAGAACGCCGCACGTCCCAGCAGCGTGAGGAAGAAAACCAAAATCATTCCATCGCATAAAAAAAGCTGCGCAGCTCCGGTGAGCCTGCACAGCTTTTTTTTATTATTTAGAACTGTTTGAAGAACTGCCAGTAGAAGCAGAAGTGTTAAATGTATCCTTCAAATCTTTATCCTTCACATCGATGTCAGCTTTTTTCATTACTTTTTGAACGGCTGCCTGCACAGCTGTGTTGTCATTAAGTTTTTGGTCGAGAACATCAGATTTTAGCTCTTTTTTCATATCTTCATATTTTCCGCGTTCTTCAGTCTTTTTGATGATATGGTAGCCAAATTGTGTTTTCACAGGGTCGCTGACTTCGTTTGTTTTCAACTTGAATGCAGCTTTTCTGAATGTGGAATCCAGTTGTTCGTTATCTTTTGAAATCCAGCCAAGTTCGCCACCGTTTGTAGCTGAGCCTGTGTCTGTAGAGTATTCCTTCGCAAGGGCATCAAATTTCTCGCCTTTTTTCAGCTTTTTCTCTACTTCCTCAGCTGTCTTTTTGTCAGCGACAAGGATGTGGCTTGCGCGAATTTGGCCTTTTAAGTTTTCCCAGTATTCTTTAATTTCGTCATCTGTAACTTTGATGTTATCTTTAGCTGCTTTTTGTGTAAGCAATTCATATTTAACTTGTTCTTTGAGGTAATCTTTTCCATATTGATCTTCTAACGCAGTATATTGATCACCGAGCTGTGTTTTGTATTCTTTCATCTTGTTGTCAATTTCTTTATCTGATACTTTGTATTTCTTGTCCAAAACTTTTTCTTGCACCAGCTGAGTCAGGACGCTCGCTCCAGCTTGTTTTTTCATGTTTGTGTAAAGTTCGCCTTTTGTTACATCGCCTGCGTCTGTTTTTGCGATGACTTCTTTGTCGCCGCTGCTGCAAGCACTGAGAGCGAGGATGCTTGTAGCAGTGATAGCTGCTATTGCGATTTTCTTCATTGTTTTCAAACACTCCTAATCATTCCAAATTGAATTGCCTATGCGTATCATAACATATTGTGGCTTTCTGTAAAAAGATTTTAAATAAAGGGCATTCGTCTAGTCAAACTTTCCCTGATGACATACAAATATATTGATCAAGAAAAGGAGGTATGTAACATGAGCGGAGGATATTCAAACGGTTTCGCTTTGCTTGTTGTACTGTTCATTTTGCTTATCATTGTAGGTGCAGCTTACATCTACTAAGCAGCAAAAGGGATCGCTTGTTGTATAAGCGATCCTTTACTTTCACAAGCGCCTAATCGTTTCATCAATTAACTGCATAAGATGTAATTGGAAAATAAAGCTTTTTACAGGAGGTGCTTTTTAAGATGGGTGAAGTATTTGCAGGCGGTTTCGCTTTATTGGTCGTCTTATTTATCTTGTTGATTATCATCGGCGCTTCTTGGCTTTACTAATCAATGCAAGAAAGCATAGCTGCCGGTTCTAACGAGACCGTCAGCTATGCTTTCTTTACTTCCTTCATATTTAAACAGTAAAGGATATCTCCACAAATGAAGAGATCAGTAAAATTAATATACATACATTGATAAATCGAAATACCTTATCCTGGCGCTCTTCAGGAATCTCTCTGACAAGGCATAATGTATTGGTGAGCCTGTTTATAAAGTAAACAATAAACAAGGCAGTCACGATAAAATAGAATAAAATGATGGGAGATTCCCCCTCTCTCTGAACTGCTCCCATATTACATTACCAAATATTTATCAAAAAAGATAGAATGTAAACTGAAAAATCGGCACAGCGCCAAGCGTCAGCTACTTTTCGACCAAAATATCAAAGCCGTCTGCTTCCTGATCGATAAAGCATGCTTTCGGTGCTTGCATCAGCTTCAGAGCCAGCAAAAAGTCCGGCAGACAGTAGCCTGCATGAATGCCTGAAATCATGCAGAAGTAATGGGCGTGATTCGGAAACGCCAGCGCGGCGTAAAATAATACAGGTGTTATCAGCATAAAAGGGCTTAACAGTGAAATCAGCATCGTCGTTTTCGGTATTCGTTTCCACGTTCGCATACGCCATATATAAATCTTTTTTTCTATTTTTCTTTTTTTGCAGATGATCGGCAGGACATGGATGACTTTATGTACAAATAAAATAACGACGAGCAAAACGCCGAACAGCGGTACATATTCATCGCTCAAGCTTGTTTTAGGCCGCAACAGCTCAAATGCTAAGAAGTTAGATATAAAAACCATAATCATGAAACACACAGCAATCAATATTATGCGAACGGCACCATAATCTTTCATCAGATTTATGGTTTTCCAGCAATTCATCAAAGTCATCCTTCCGTACATCTTGAATAGAATCTCAAAATAATTTACTCCTCCCAAGAAAAAAAATCAATGCTTTTTTAAGAAAAAATATCTTTCAATAGGTATTTTTTTGAAAGGAGCAAACAATCTATGAAATATGGGGTTAGAACTTTCTTCTCAGTGAATTATCAGCTAAAATAAGATTAAAGATAGAAAGAAGTGGTGTGGATGGATTCGATGGATCATCGCATTGAGCGATTGGAATATTACATACAATTATTAGTGAAAACAGTGGATATGGACAGGTACCCTTTCTATGCGCTGCTGATTGATAAAGGGCTGAGCAGAGAAGAAGGGGAAGAGGTTGTGCGCATATGCGGTGAATTGTCGGAGGAGCTGGCAGCACAAAAAGCGCAAGGATTTGTAACCTTTGATAAGCTCCTTGCGCTTTTTGCCGGACAGCTGAACGAAAAATTAGATGTTCATGAAACGATTTTTGCCCTGTATGAGCAGGGGCTTTATAAAGAACTGATGGAAGTTTTTATAGACATTATCAGACACTTTGATTAACTGTTTACAGGTTCAAGTTCTTCGGCTGATTCATCCGCAGCAGTGTCCGTTGCTTTTTTCTTCAGTTTTCCGTTTACGCTTTCAAAGTCGCTGTCGATATTTGTGAGTGATGTTTCAAAGATTTCCATAAAATCATCGCCGTATATATGGCGGATCATACACATCATTTCTGCCACTTCAGGGAACTTTCCGAATAAATGATACAGAGGCTGTGACCCTTTAAAAACCGCGTTGCGCGTCGGATCAAATTCTTCAAGCAAGCTCCAGAATACCTCAGTTCCTTCCTCAGTCAGCTGAACATATGTGTTTCGTTTATCGTTCAGCCGTTTTGAAAACCTTAAATACCCGCGTTCTTCAAGCTTTTTTGAAAAGTTAAATGCCGTTGAAACGTGCATGACTCCGAACTTTGCAATTTCAGAAATGGAAGCTCCATTCAGCTGATAAGCAATCCATAAAATATGGTGCTCATTAATATTCAGGTCATACGGTTTGAGCCATTGCTGCCAATCCTTCTCAATCGATTTCCAAAGAGCTTTGCTAAGCTGAGCCATTTTCTGGGTGAAGACCAGAGCCTCTTTCACATCATAAGGCGGTTCCACTTGATTCATTACGTCACCTGCTTCTCTTTATCTTTTTCTCTATTATGCCAATAAAATAAAGATTAATAAAGATGAAAATGTAAGAATTTTTTAATAAATTCTTGAGCCATTGCTAGGAAAGGCTTTTGCGAATAAAAAAAGTGCAGGTCATGTTATGACCCGCACTTTTTTCCTTTGAATAGGATATTAGTTTTGTAAGGTTTTCTCCAGCTGTTTGATTTTTTCTTCAATATCGGCGATTTCTTTTTGAAGATCCTGCTGATGAGGTTTGATCTCTTCCTGCCATTTTTTAATTGAGGTTTGCAGTTCACCGCTCACGTCTTTAATGACATCAGCACTTTCTTTTGCCGCTTTCACTAGCTGGTCCTTTAAAGTTAAGCCGTCTGATTTTAAGCGCTTGATCGTTTCTTCAAAAGAATCGCAATTGGTTTTGATTTTTTCACGCAGCTGTTTACCTGAAGAAGGTGCTGATAGAAGAACTGCAGCACCTCCGATGATGCCGCCCACGAATAGTCCTGTTAATAGAGAACGTCCGTCCGCCATTAAAATCACCCCGTTTTTTTCTTGAAATATGATACATGCAGCTTTTTCAATTTTGTTCGAAGATGAACTTCTATACATAGCTTGCTTTATTTTAGCATATTTTTTAAGTGAAAAGGAGGGAGAAGGTTGTCTGTCTTTATGATTGTGTTATCCTGCATCACCCTTGCCTTTGCAACAGGCGCCATTTACTATATCAGACTTCTCAGCCAGGCTGCTTCTTATCCGCCGAAGAAAGTCATCCGGCAGAAAGCGCTTGTTTGTTCAACCGGAACCGCCTTTACACTATGTCTTATCTTTTTCACAAAACTCCTCGCTTAAAACATGCTGACATGCTGCGGGCTCTTTTTTTAAAAAAACCTCTCCCGGAAGCGGAAGAGGTTTTGTGTCACATTTATTTTACAGCTTCCATAAAACTTGAGCGTCTTAAAATGGTTTGCACAATCGGATACATCATGATCATGGCAATTGTATTCAATACAGCTGCCGGCAGAACGACTGCGGCGAATAATGCGGCGAAACCGCCAGGCAAACCGACGATAAATAAAGCTGACGTTAAAAATACAGTTCCTGATAAGATGGTGCCGATGACTGTCAGCACTGCGGCTGCAGCTGTTTTCTGGCTCTTTCTGACCAAAAGGAACAGGAAGAAAAACAGAAACGCTGATACAGGTTTGTCAATGATATTCGGAATCTGTCCGGCCGGAAATGCGGTTGTAAGAGCTGAAATGATTCCGGTCACAATCCCGATAACGAGTACATTTTGCACCCGCGGGAACAGAAGGATGCCCATAAACATCATGATCAGCATCATATCTGGTTTCATCCCGCCTAAAAAGGGCGGAATAATGGAATGGAGCGCTGCGCCGATTGCGGCAAACAGAGCCATAATGACTAACTCTTTTGTTTTCATAACTATGCTCTCCTCTGCTAAGCTTTTTGCCCTCCAATAATATGCTCATCATTTATTGCGAAGGCTTAAAGAATTTGTTATGCAAACAGTATACCAAACGAATGGTTTGCACAGCCAGACTTTTTACTCATTTTCCTGCTGGAATTTCTTCATGAACGCAGCTAATTTTTCACAGTCTTCCAGTGACACCGCATTATAAATGGAAGCACGGCAGCCTCCTACTGAACGGTGTCCGCCAAGGCCTACCATTTTTGTATCTTTTGCCTCCTGAACGAACTTTTTCGTTAATCCGTCATCACGGAGCGTAAAGGTAACGTTCATGCGTGAACGGCTGTCCTTTCTGGCATGGCCTTTATAGAAGCCATTGCTTTCGTCAATGCAGCTGTAAAGAACCTGTGCTTTTTGTTCGTTGCGCTGTTCAGCGGCTTCAACTCCGCCGTTTTTCTTCAGCCACTCAAGGACGAGGCTCAGCATATAAATGGCAAATGTAGGTGGAGTGTTGTAAAGTGAATCCGCTTTGACATGTGTTGAATATTTAAGGATTTTCGGAACGTTGTCATTTTCATTTTGCAGCCATGATTTTTTCATTACGACAACGGTAACACCTGAAGGGCCAAGGTTTTTTTGGGCACCGCCGTAAATGACGTCAAATTTGGATACATCGATTTTTCGGCTTAAAATATCGCTGGACATGTCAGCGACGAGCGGAATTGGAGAATTCGGGAATTCCTGCCACTGTGTGCCGAAAATCGTATTGTTAGATGTAATATGTAAATATGCGCCGTCTTTTACATCTGTAAGGTCAACCTTGGGAATGTAGCTGTAATTGTCTGATTCGCTTGTCGCCGTCACAGATGTGTTTCCGAACAGTTTCGCTTCAGCGAGCGCTTTTTCAGACCAAGCGCCTGTCATCACAAAATGAGCGGTTTTTTCAGGTGTTAAAAAGTTCATCGGAAGCATTGAGAATTGAAGGCTTGCCCCGCCTTGAAGAAACAGAATGTCATAGTCTTCCGGGATGCCCATCAGTTCAATCAGCAAGCTTTTCGCTTTTTGATGCACCGCTTCATATTCTTTGCTGCGGTGGGAAAGCTCCATAACGGACATGCCGGATTCATTAAAATCAATAAACTCTTTCTGTGCTGTTTGCAGAACTTCTAATGGCAGCGCTGCAGGACCTGCGTTAAAATTCGTTGTACGTTCCATCATGATCTCTCCCTGTTTTCCACGTTAATGTAATAAATAATACAATTATCCTATCACAAAAATTCAGTTTTTTTGATAAAAAATTAGAATTATCAAAAGAAAATGACGAATATTTGCGAATTGTTCACAAATAAAAAACCTCATCTTTATGATGAGGCCAGGCGTTTGGCAATGGATGAAGAAATGTCTTGGAGATCTTCCGGTTTGTAATCATCTGCATGTGTTTTCCACACTGCTCCGAATCCGTCTCCTTTTCCGTAGCGCGGGATAATATGCATATGGTAATGGAAAACAGATTGTCCTGCTTTTTCGCCGTTGTTGTTTAACGTATTTAAGCCGATCGGTTCAAATTCATCCCTGATGGCGCGGGCAATTTTCGGAACGGCGTGAAAATATTGTTTCGCTAATTCGTCTGTAAATTCGTAAACATTTTCAATATGTGTTTTCGGGATAACGAGGGTGTGGCCTTTCGTCACTTGGCTGATATCGAGAAATGCCAGCACATGTTCATCTTCATAAACCTTTGCTGACGGGATTTCGCCGGCGATAATTTTACAAAAGATACAATTCTCTGCACTATGCATGAGGGTTCCTCCTTATGAAATTGTTTTTTTATGTATAAACTCATCGTACCACAGAAATGAAGAAAATAGAAAACAGGATGAACGGCGGAGCGTTCACCCTGAATGCAGAGGAATCAGCTTTATGAAGAAAATGTGATATGCCTTTGGTAAGCACCTCATTTGTCAATAAAATGAAGACTTGTTTAATGCCTAACGATTCCTGCGATAAACACCTCATTTGATAGTCAGCTTCAGAAATGAAGATTCATCAATTCAGTGAATGCAAAAAGGTTTGAGCATAGGACATGTTTATTTTCTATCCAACTGTGCCTAAGACGTCTTTGACAAACACCTCATTTTTCAGTTGATATGCTTTTTCCTCTACAACGTTTATATTGTCCAGAAACCTGTCTCTTTATTACAGCAAATTCATCATTTGTTAAAAGGGAATTGTTTCAAATCAGGCTTTGTTTTTGGTACTATGAAGAAAAACAATATAAGGGGAGAAACTATGTCTCTGCTATCGGTAAAAGACTTAACCGGCGGTTATACGAGAAATCCGGTTTTGAAAAACGTGTCATTCACCCTTGAGCCGAACCAAATTGTCGGTTTAATCGGTTTAAATGGTGCAGGTAAAAGTACAACAATCAGACATATCATCGGGCTGATGGACCCGCATAAAGGATCTATTGAGTTAAACGGAAAAACCTTTGCTGAGGATCGGGAAGGCTATCGGTCCCAATTCACTTATATTCCTGAGACACCCGTTTTATATGAAGAACTGACGCTGATGGAACACCTTGAATTGACGGCGATGGCATACGGCCTTTCAAAAGAAACCATGGAAAAAAGATTGCCGCCGCTGTTAAAGGAATTCCGAATGGAAAAAAGGCTGAAATGGTTCCCGGCGCATTTTTCTAAAGGGATGAAGCAGAAGGTTATGATCATGTGTGCGTTTTTGGCAGAGCCTGCGCTCTACATCATTGATGAGCCGTTTCTGGGACTTGATCCGCTGGCAATCAATGCTCTGCTTGAGCGGATGAATGAAGCGAAGAAAAGCGGGGCGAGCGTGCTGATGTCAACGCACATCCTGGCAACGGCGGAGCGCTATTGTGATTCGTTTATCATTTTACATAACGGCGAAGTGCGGGCGCGCGGCACGCTGTCCGAGCTCAGAGAGCAGTTTGGAATGAAGGACGCGGCGCTGGATGATTTGTATCTAGAGCTCACAAAGGAAGACGCTGGCCATGAATAACATGCTGGATATTTGGCAGTCACGGCTGCAGGAGCATATTAAAGAAACAAGAATGTACATGAAATATATGCTCAACGATCACCTCGTTATCGTTTTGATCTTTTTTATCGCAGGTGCGGCGAGCTGGTACAGCAAATGGGTACGGGACATTCCCGCCCACTTTCCGTCCTTTTGGGTGATGGCCGTTCTGTTTTCACTCGTTCTGACAGGATCTTATGTGCGGACGCTTTTAAAGGAGGCTGACCTTGTCTTCTTATTGCCGCTTGAGGCTAAGATGGAGCCGTATTTGAGACAGGCGTTTGTTTACAGCTATGTGTCCCAGCTGTTTCCGCTGATTGCACTGAGCCTTGTAGCGATGCCGCTTTATTTCGCTGTCATGCCGGGGGCATCGCTCGTGTCGTACGCGGCGGTATTTGTACAGCTTCTGCTGCTGAAAGCGTGGAATCAGGCCTTGGAATGGCGTATGACGTTTCAAAATGACCGAAGCATGAAACAGATGGATCTTGTCATTCGTTTTGCCGCTAATACACTCGTTCTGTATTTTGTTTTTCAGTCGGTTTATGTGTATGCGCTTGTGATCTATATCATTATGGCGGCTCTTTATCTTTATGTGTCTTCCGTTGCAAAAGGAAAAACATTTAAATGGGAAAGCCATATTGAATACGAATTGAGACGCAAGCAGCGTTTTTACCGAATTGCCAACCTGTTTACGGATGTGCCGCATTTAAAGAAACAAGCGAAACGGAGAGCGTATCTCGACTTTTTGCTGCGGTTTGTCCCGTTTGAACAGCGTAAAACGTTTGCCTATATGTTTGCCCGCGCGTTTTTGCGTTCAAGTGATTATCTGGGCATTCAAGTCAGATTAACCGTTATTTTCGCGCTGATTATTATGTATGCGTCTGCAAGCCCGATGATCGCAGGGATTTTGACTATGTTTACCGTCTTTATCACAGGCATTCAGCTTTTGCCGCTGTTTGGCCACTTTGACCATCTGGCGCTTCAAGAGCTATATCCTGTCAAAAAGGAAGCGAAGCTGAAAAGCTATTTCTCTCTATTAAAAACTGCGCTTAGCGTGCAGGCTCTGCTCATGGCAGCGGCCTCTGCATATGCTGCGGGCGCTGCAGGTTTTCTGTACGCGCTGATCGGCTCTGCCGTCTTGATCTTTGGCGTTCTGCCGTCTTACATGACCGCCAGATTAAAAAAACACGGAAAGCTGTGAGCTGAAAAAAGGGGTAGGTCAAATGAGCGAGAATCTGCTGATGCAGGAAGCTCTTCAATGGAAAATGCATTTTTTGCGAAAGGATTCCATGTTTGAACGCTTCTCAAAGCGTGTGCAAACAAAGGTGAATGAACGAATACCTGAAAAAATTCATGCAGCAGTAACTGAAAGCGTGAAAAAAATGGTGGAAGCAACGATGGCAGGATCTAATATCACCACTTATAAGAAGGATACAAGCACGCTTTCACTCAGTGAAAAAAACGAGCTTGCGAAAAAAACGATTGCTTCTTATCAGAAAGTGGCGGCTGCCGAAGGAGTCGGCACCGGGGCGGGCGGCATCTTTTTAGGTATTGCCGATTTCCCGCTGCTGCTTTCCATTAAGATGAAATGTTTATTCACTTTGTCCTCGATATACGGCTTTGATGTGAAGAATGCAGAAGAAAGGATGTTTTTGCTTCTTGTATTTCAGCTTGCTTTTTCAAGTGATGACTGCCGCAAATCGCTTTTTTCTGTCATTGAAAACTGGGAGACGGAGAAAAAGGATATTGACTGGAGAGTGTTTCAGCAGGAATATCGCGATTATATAGATGTCGTCAAGCTTTTTCAGCTTTTACCAGGGGTAGGGGCCGCAGTCGGCGGAATTGCCAATTATAAACTGCTTGCTCAGCTTGGAGATACAGCAAGACATGTTTTTCATCTGAGAATATTAAAGGAAACAGCCGGAGAGTAAAACTCCGGCTGTTTTTTTATGATAAATGGTAAGTGATTGCAGCACCCGCAAGCACTTTGGCAGCAGTCAGCATCGCTTTTTCATTGATATCAAATTTCGGATGGTGGTGGGAAAAGATACGCTCAGGCTGTTCAGGAGCGGCGCCGGTAAAGAAAAAGGTTCCTTTGACATGCTGTAAGTAATAAGAAAAATCTTCGCCGCCCATTTGCGGTTCACCTTGAAGAACCTGTTGAACGCCGTCTGTGGTTTTTGCGACGTTTACCAGATGGTCGGTCTCCGCAGGGTGATTGACTACCGCCGGGTAGCCGCGTTCATAGTTGTAGTCATAGGAAGCGCCGTGCATGCTGCACACACTTTTTACAACAGCTTCGATTTCTTTTTCCAGAATGTCGCGGACATTTTCATTAAACGAACGAGCTGTGCCAATGAGAGTTGCATGGTCTGCAATCACATTAAACGGGTTATCAGCCATGAAAGAGCCTGTCGATATGACAGCGGAGTGAATCGGATTGACTTTGCGGCTGACAATATGCTGCAGCGAGGAAACGATTTGCGAGCCGATCAGGACGGCGTCTTTTGTATCATGGGGGTGAGCGCCATGGCCGCCCTTTCCGTGAATGCTGATTGTAAATCTGTCAGCTGCGGCCATTACGGCGCCGGAGCGGCAGAGAATGGTACCGATCGGCTCAGTCGCCCAAAGATGGGTGCCGAATATGACGTCTGCGTTTTCAAGACAGCCGTCCTCAATCATCGGTTTTGCGCCCCCTGGCGCGTACTCCTCAGCGTGCTGGTGGATCATAATAAATGTCCCTTTCAGATCATGCCTGTTCTGATAAAGCACCTTTCCGACGGCAAGCAGAGCTGCTGTATGGCCGTCATGGCCGCATGCATGCATGACACCGGGCACTTTGGAGGCGTAAGGAACATCTTTTTCATCCTGGATGGGAAGGGCGTCAAAATCGGCCCGCAATGCGACAGCAGGACCGGGTTCGCTGCCTTCAATATAAGCCAGAACCCCATTGCCGCCGACTTTGGTGCGGATCGGGACTCCTAACGATTCGTAATAGGAAGCAATAAAAGCGGCAGTTTTTTCTTCATGATTGGAAAGTTCAGGGTACATATGGAAATGGCGCCTGATTTCCACCATTTCATCGAAACAGCTGTCGAGCTGTTTGTTTATCTCTTTTTGCAGCGTCTTTATGGACATAGCCGCTTCCCCCTTTTCTAAGCTTTTCCATGATTGTATAGAAAAAGTCTGAATATTTCAACTGGTCGGGTTTCAAAGCATGATCATCGCTGCAATGGTTGTCACCGAAAGCCCGATCACAACGGGGAGGAAGTTCTTTCTGGCAAGCTCAAATGGATCGACCTTGCAAATGGCTGCGGCGGGAATGAGCGCCCATGGAATAAGCGTACCGCCGCCCACCCAGATGGCTGATATTTGCCCGAGTGCTGTCAGGACGGCTGGGTCAGCATGGAGAGCGGATGAAAAGAGCTTGGCGATGGAGCCGGCGAGGGAAATGCCTGAAAAACCTGAACCGTCGAGTCCGGTTACGGCTCCAGCGGCAGTCAAGGCTGCGGCGGCAAGCTCCTTAGACATAGGCATCGCGTGAGATAAGGCGATGCCGAGATCATTGACAATGCCGTGTGAATGTTTAGGGAGTTCAGTACCCAAGATGCTCTCATAGCCGGAATCACCAAGATAAAAGAAAGCGGCAATTGGAATGACGGGACCGAAAACCTTAAAGCCGAATTGAAACCCCTCGATAAAATATCCAGTGATTTTTTCAAGCCCTTTCTGTTTATACACAAGGAAATGAACGATCAGCAGGATGCAAATGGCCGATCCGCCAATTAACGCGGTTGCATCATTTCCTTGAAGGTTGAATATGACCATGCACGCGATATCGGCGCCAAATACAAGAGGAATCAAAAGAGCCAGCAATGACCGAAGACGTTTCGGCAAATACATTGAAGTGTCATGTTCTTCTGACATCATCGGGGAAAAAGAAGCGGGCCGCAATTGTTTTTTGCGTTCACGCTGAATCATAAAGAAAGCGGCAGTTGTTGTGGTCACGCCCATAATCAGAACGAGCGGAATGCTTGCTGAGATGACATCACCGACAGGGATGCCTGCTGCATCAGCTGTCAGTTTTGGCGCTGCCTGAATGACAAAGTCTCCTGAAAGGGCAAAGCCGTGCCCGAATAAATTCATTGCCATGGCGGCAGCGATAGGCGGCAGGCCGGCACGGGAGGCTGCCGGAAGCAGAACGGCGCCGATTAAAGCGACACCCGGCGAAGGCCAGAAGAATAGAGAAATGGCAAACATCAGTCCGCCAATCAGCCAGTATGCAATTACAGGACCTTTAACAAGACGGACAAAGGGAGAAATCATCGCTTCATTTATCCCTGTTTTCGTTAACACATCACTCATAGACACGATAAAACAGATGATGAAAATCGTAGGAAGCAGCTCAGATGCCGCATAGATGAAGCTGTGGAATAAACTGCTGACCGAAGCTGAAAGCGAATGGCTGGCCCATAACGAAATGATGAAAATCCCAAATAACGAAATAAAGGTTGTATCTTTTCGCAGCAGCATAAAAAGAATGATCGCTCCAATAAAAAACACATAAAGAACATGAACAGACATAATCCCGATTTCCATCATTGATCACTCCTTCCGCTTCCTACAGATTATTCATAGGCGGGCGGAAGGTGCCGGGACAGATAGCATCTGACCTCAGATATTACTTCAGATAGACATGAATATGTTTTAGCTGCTCGATCAACTCGTGCTTCAATACTTTTTTAGCCTGCTGCTGATGCTGCGGGTAGCTTTCGGGTGAAAAAATAACGGCACCGGCAGCAAGCCAGTTTTTTCGGTAGGCGATTATGCTTTCCGAAGGCTCTACATATGAACCGTCCTCACGCGTCATTTCAAAATCGTCGTATCCGAATTGGAAGCCGCAGCACGAGCAGATTTCATAGGAGTGATTCCCTTGATCATCATATGGCGATTCTGTCAGCCCTTTAAACCCGCAGACTGGGCAAATATACTTCATCTTGCTTCCCTCCCTTTCGTCAAAAAAAGCTGCCGGACATTCCGGCAGCTATTCGACAGCAACATATGTGGTGACATACGAAGGCCGGGAGAAAATGGACGTTGTGTCAACTCCGGCAGACGTGCCGCGTTTTTTGTGGGCTTCTTTGTATGAGCCTGACTGCTGCCAGTCTTGGAAGGCTCTTTCTGTTTCCCACAAGGTGAGAATGACGTACGTGTCGCTGTCAAGCGGACGCAGGACACGAATGGCTTCAAAACCGGGCTCGTTTTCGACTTTTCCCGCTCTGTTTTTAAATCTGTTTTCAAACAGCGGCCGTCCTTCCTGTGTGACGGCTATATTGTTCAATACTGCGAAACCGGGATGCTTCATGTCCCCGACTTGGTCAATGACTTCATAAGAATGGGGGGCCTGAAAAACCGTTTCTCCATTTGTTTCGTGAATTAAAATCGCATTTTCCTGTCCCTGCATCAAAAGCATATTTTCCGAGGAATGTTTTTGCACGATGTTTTTCAAAAAATCGGCTGTCCCATATGTAATATAAACCTTCATATCAGCCACCTCCTGCTTGCTAGTATATCAAAACAATGGTATAAGTTTCTATTGGCGACTGCTTCAAACATAAATCCAAACAATTTTTCCCATACTACCTTTAGAAAGGCGAGGTGAGTTCATGTTTAAGATAAAGAAAAAGAAACTTTTCATTCCCATCATTATTTTAGTGTTAACTGCTTTTCTCGCTTTAATAGGATATATTTCAATCATTTTTCTCGGTCATTATGTCATAGATGAAAAGAAGCTTATCCTTCACGCATCTTCAAAAATTGTTGACCAAAACGGGGATGAGGTCGCAAGTCTGTATACAGAAAATCGTGAACCGGTCTCTATCAATGAAATTCCGAAAGAGGTCAGAGAAGCGTTTATCTCAGTGGAAGATAAGAGATTTTATGAACACCACGGTATCGATGTGAAATCTGTCGGAAGAGCGGTGTACCGCGATATATTAGCAGGAGGAAAAGTAGAAGGTGCGAGCACGATCACACAGCAGCTTGCCAAAAATATTTTTCTGACACATGACAAAACGTTTTTAAGAAAAACGAAAGAAGTGATCATAGCGATCAACCTTGAACGGGATTACAGCAAGGACAAGCTGCTGGAAATGTATCTGAACCAGCTATACTTCGGACACGGGGTTTATGGAATTCAAGCTGCATCCCATTATTATTTTAATAAGGAAGTTAAAGATTTAACCGTGTCAGAAGGCGCGGTCTTGGCTGCTATTCCGAAGGCGCCTTCTACGTATTCTCCTGTTTTGCATCCTGATAAAAGCAAGGAGCGGCGTGATACGATTCTCGGCATGATGAATGACCAAGGCTATATCAGTGCGAAAGAGGCTGTCAGCGCGCAGGGGAGGACGCTCGGGCTGAACGTGAAAAAACAGTCGGAAACACCTTGGTTTGACAGCTATATTGACCTTGTGATCCAAGAAGCGGAGGACAAGTATTCCATTTCCGGAGAGCAGCTGCTTCAAGGCGGGTACACGATTAAGGTGCCGCTTGATTCAAAACTGCAAAAAACGGCATATCAAGTCATGAAGGAAGGCAGCTATTATCCCGGAACAGATCAAGATGCTGAAGGAAGCGCAGTCTTTATCAACAATAAAACAGGCGGTGTGGAAGCAGCGATCGGCGGAAGAGATTACACGGCAAAAGGATATAATCGTGTGACAGCTGTGCGCCAGCCGGGGTCAACGTTTAAGCCGCTGGCCGTATACGGACCGGCGATGCAGGAAAAGAAATTTAAGCCGTACTCTCTGTTAAAGGATGAATTACAATCCTATGGAGATTACACACCGAAAAACTATGACGGCCGTTATGAAGGGGAAGTCACGATGTCTGATGCCATCACTTACAGCAAAAACGCGCCGGCAGTGTGGACGCTGAATGAAATCGGTGTGGAAACGGGGAAATCTTATTTGAAGGCAAACGGCATTGATATACCGGATGAAGGGCTTGCTCTGGCTCTCGGCGGTTTGGAAAAAGGCGTATCACCCCTCCAGCTTGCCGGCGCTTTTCATACGTTTGCCGCGAATGGAACATACACCGAGCCGTACTTTATTTCAAACATAACAGATGAAGACGGGGAAACAATAGCTGATCATAAAGAAGAAGGAAAACGAGTATTCAGCAAACAGACGTCTTGGAACATGACGAGAATGCTTCAGCAGGTGGTTAAGAAGGGAACAGCAACGTCCGGCGCCTATCACGGCGATCTTGCCGGGAAAACCGGTTCTACTTCATATAGAGGCGTTTCCGGCGCAACAAAGGATGCCTGGTTTGCAGGCTATACGCCGAACATAACGGGAGCTGTCTGGATGGGCTATGACAAAACAGATCAAAACCATTACTTAAAAGGCGGAAGCGCATATCCGACCAGAATGTTTAAGGATATTTTGACACAGGCTGGCGAAACGGGTTCTGCGTTTGCGAAGCCTAAAAAAGTAAAAGAACTTGAAAGCCCAATTGAGCTTGAGCCTGTCAAAACGCTGACGGCTGACTATACATTTAGGGCAGCGGGGCTGTTTACGATTGAATTAAAATGGGATGCGCAAGAGGATGATCGGGCAGTGTACAGAATTTATGTAAATAAGGACGGCAAGGAAACGCTTCTTGATTCTGTTGAAGGAAAGGGAAGCTATGAGATCCCATATGCCAATTTGTTTTCGGGCGCTTCCTATAAAGTGGTGCCTTATAATACACAGACAAAAAAAGAAGGAGAAGGAACCGATTACGTTCAGCCGAAACTGTTTTCCTCTTAATGGAATTCGGCGATTTTTTGAACTTTGAGCCGCATTTCTATACCATTTGCCCAAAACGAGGTATAGTGTAATGGTCAAGGAACACGAACGTATGGTTGCAGTATGAAAGGTGGAAATCAGATGAGGAAACGAGAAACGTTTAACGAGACGTTTTTAAAAGCTGCGCGGGGAGAAAAAGCGGATCACACGCCTGTTTGGTACATGAGACAAGCCGGGCGCTCACAGCCGGAGTACCGTAAGCTGAAGGAAAAATACGGATTGTTCGAAATTACACATCAGCCCGAATTGTGTGCGTACGTCACAAGACTTCCGGTCGAGCAATACGGAGTCGATGCTGCAATCCTTTACAAAGATATTATGACGCCGCTTCCGTCGATCGGTGTGGATGTTGAAATTAAAAATGGAATCGGGCCGGTGATTGATCAGCCGATTCGTTCACTGCAGGACATTGAAACGCTCGGCAAGCTTGAGCCGGAACAGGACGTGCCGTACGTGCTCGAAACGATCAAACTGCTTGTCAATGAACAGCTTGACGTCCCGCTAATCGGTTTCTCTGGTGCGCCTTTTACGCTTGCCAGCTATATGATCGAAGGCGGGCCTTCGAAAAACTACAATAAAACAAAAGCCTTTATGTACAGCATGCCGGATGCCTGGAACCTGCTGATGACAAAGCTTGCCGACATGATTATCGTGTACGCGAAAGCGCAAATTAAGGCGGGCGCAAAAGCCATTCAAATCTTTGATTCATGGGTTGGCGCGCTGAATCAAGCGGATTACAGAACGTACATCAAACCGGTAATGAATCGGATTTTTTCTGAGCTGGCATCGGAAAATGTGCCGCTTATCATGTTTGGTGTAGGTGCCAGCCATTTAGCAACGGATTGGCATGACCTTCCTCTCGATGTTGTGGGGCTCGATTGGAGACTCGGCATTGATGACGCCAGATCAAAAGGCATCACCAAAACGGTGCAAGGCAACCTGGACCCGTCTATTTTGCTTGCTCCGTGGGAAGTGATCGAGAAGAGAACAAAAGAGATTCTTGATCAAGGCTTAAAATCGGACAGCTTCATTTTTAACCTCGGACATGGCGTATTTCCTGATGTCAGTCCGGAAGTGCTGAAAAAGCTGACTGCATTTGTACATGAATATTCTCAATCAAAGAAAATAGGCCAATACTCCTGAGCATATTTTTTGGTATCAGGATAAAAGCCTGTCAAAATTGTTTTGTGATAGATCATCTAAAGAGGGTGTAAACAGTGGGTAAAAAGAAAATGGGGCTTCTCATTATGGCGTACGGCACGCCTTACAAAGAAGAAGATATAGAGCGTTATTATACACATATCAGAAGAGGCAGAAAGCCTGATCCTGAAATGCTTCAGGATCTGAAAGACAGATATGAAGCAATCGGGGGCATTTCGCCGCTTGCCAAAATCACAGAAGAACAGGCTTATAAGCTTGAACAGCACTTAAACGAGATTCAGGATGAGATTACGTTTAAAGCGTATATCGGGCTGAAGCATATCGAGCCGTTTATTGAAGACGCTGTGGCAGAGATGCATAAGGACGGCATTACAGAGGCGGTCAGCCTTGTATTGGCACCGCACTTCTCCACATTCAGCGTGCAGTCATACAACAAACGTGCGAAAGAAGAGGCTGAAAAACTCGGCGGCTTAACAATTACGTCTGTCGAAAGCTGGTACGATGAACCGAAGTTTGTGAAATATTGGGTTGACCAAGTGAAGGACACGTATGCGTCAATGCCGAAGGAAGAAAGAGAAAACGCGATGCTCATCGTTTCCGCGCACAGCCTTCCGGAAAAAATTAAAGAGTACGGAGATCCGTACCCGGATCAGCTTCATGAATCCGCGAAGCTGATCGCTGAAGGCGCAGGCGTATCTGAATACGCTGTCGGCTGGCAAAGTGAAGGCAACACGCCTGATCCGTGGCTCGGACCTGACGTGCAAGATCTGACACGTGATTTATTTGAACAAAAAGGCTATCAAGCATTTGTATATGTGCCTGTCGGATTTGTCGCGGACCATCTAGAAGTGCTTTATGACAATGACTATGAATGCAAAGTGGTGACTGACGATATCGGCGCCAGCTATTACCGGCCGGACATGCCAAACGCTAAGCCGGCATTTATTGATGCTTTAGCAACAGTCGTTTTGAAAAAATTAGGACGTTAAAGAAGGCGATGAACATGAGTGACGGCAAAAAACATGTAGTCATCATCGGCGGCGGCATTACCGGTTTAGCCGCCGCCTTCTACATGGAAAAAGAAATCAGAGACAAGGATTTGCCGCTTGAGCTGACGCTTATTGAGGCAAGTCCGAGAGTAGGCGGAAAAATCCAGACAGTCAAGAAGGACGGCTATATCATCGAAAGAGGGCCTGATTCATTCCTGGAACGGAAAAAAAGCGCTCCGCAGCTTGTCAAAGACTTAGGTCTTGACCATCTGCTTGTGAACAATGCGACCGGACAATCTTACGTGCTTGTCAACCGCACTTTGCATCCGATGCCGAAGGGGGCTGTAATGGGAATACCGACAAAAATTGCGCCGTTCGTGTCAACGGGGCTGTTTTCTCTGTCAGGGAAGGCGCGAGCTGCAATGGATTTCATCCTGCCCGCAAGTAAATCAAAAGAGGATCAGTCACTGGGAGAATTTTTCCGCAGACGTGTCGGGGATGAAGTTGTCGAGAATTTAATCGAGCCGCTTTTATCAGGCATCTATGCAGGTGATATCGACAAACTCAGCCTGATGTCAACATTCCCGCAATTCTATCAGACGGAACAAAAGCACAGAAGCCTGATCCTGGGGATGAAAAAAACAAGACCTCAAGGCTCCGGCCAGCAGCTGACAGCCAAAAAACAAGGGCAGTTTCAGACGCTGACAACAGGCCTGCAGACGCTTGTCGAAGAGATTGAAAATCAACTAAAGCTGACAAAGGTATACAAAGGCACAAAGGTTACCAAGATTAGCCGAGAGGGCACGGGCTACTCGCTTGATCTTGATAACGGCGTATCACTTGATGCCGAATCAGTGATTGTAACAGCACCGCATAAAGCTGCCGCGGGAATGCTTTCAGATTTGCCGGCTGTTGCAAATCTGAAAAACATGCATTCCACATCTGTGGCGAATGTCGCCTTGGGTTTCCCGGAAGGCGCCGTCCAAATGGAACATGAGGGCACGGGCTTTGTCATCTCAAGAAACAGTGATTTCGCGATCACAGCTTGTACGTGGACGAACAAAAAATGGCCGCACGCAGCGCCGGAAGGCAAAACACTGCTTCGGGCATATGTCGGAAAAGCCGGAGACGAATCCATCGTCGACCTCTCAGATAACGACATTATCAACATTGTGCTGGAAGACCTAAAGAAAGTAATGAAAATCAACGGTGAGCCGGAAATGACATGTGTTACGCGCTGGCATGAAAGCATGCCTCAGTACCATGTCGGCCATAAACGCCGTATCAATGAGCTCCGTGAAGCGCTGGCTTCCTCATATCCTGGTGTGTACATGACTGGCGCATCCTTCGAGGGTGTTGGAATCCCGGACTGTATCGATCAAGGAAAAGCAGCTGTGTCAGACGCGCTGAAATATTTATTCGACTAAAACCTCCGTACCCGGTACGGAGGTTTTTTGTGTCTAGATGATGGCAATATTGTGTAAAAAATGTTTGAATTGTTCAGCATGGTATGATACATTTGCATATGTACTTATTGACTAAAATGTTCAAATGGTCAGTTTTGAGGTGATATACAATGTCAATAGATCGAAAAAAGCTCATTTTGGAGGCTGCCACAAAGTCTTTCACACAGTTTGGCTATAAAGCGACGACTATGGATTTGGTGGCGAAGCTTGCGAACGTGGGAAAAGGAACCATCTATACGTTTTTCAAAAATAAAGAAGAGCTGTTTGACGATATTTTCTCTACGTTATTAAAAGAAATGAAGCAAAAAGCCGATGAAGCGATGGAGCCTGATCTCCCGTTCCATGAAAATGTTCACAGGGCGCTGTTTGCCATTCTTGAATTCAGGAAAACACATCAGCTGACGATTAAAATTTTTCAAGAAAATGCTGAGATTGGTACAATGGCAGTTCAGGACGTGATTCAGAAAATGGAGCGTTCCATTCTTTCTTATATTAAAAATAAGATAGAAGAGGGTGTCGCAAACGGAGATATCAAGCCATGTGATCCTGAGCTGACGGCTTTTGTCATGTTGAAGCTTTATATCGCGCTCATTTTTGATTGGGAAAAACAGCATCCCCCGCTTGATAAAGAAACGATTGCGGAACTGCTTGAGTTGTATGTTGTCAAAGGATTGTCAGCCAACTAGATAATCCTTTCTCTTTACAAGAAAATGACCATTTTTCATGATGAGTCAGTTTTAGAATGGAGGCATCAGGATGAACACAATACGAAGTCAATGGAAAGACATCGTAACGAGTAAAAAATTATTGATTCCCATCATCGCCATTTTGTTTGTCCCGCTTATTTACAGCGGTGTTTTCTTAAAGGCCTATTGGGACCCGTACGGCACAGTTGACCAGCTGCCTGTCGTTGTCGTCAACCAGGACAAAGGAACGACATATGAGGGAGAAAAGCTTCAAATCGGTGATGATCTGGTAAAAGAATTAAAGGATAATAAAAGCTTTGACTGGCATTTTTCCAATGATCTCGACCAATCGTTAAAGGACTTATTAAATCAAAAATACTATTTAGTAGTCGAGATTCCAGAAGACTTTTCTAAAAACGCCAGCACTGTAATGGACAAAAATCCGAAAAAACTGGATTTGAAATACCATACGAATGCCGGTTCAAACTATGTAGGAGCAACGATCGGCGAAAAAGCGATTGATAAACTGAAAGCTTCTGTTTCTAAAGAAGTGACCGAGCAATATACGAAAGTGATTTTTGATAACTTTAAAGATATTGCCAAAGGTCTCAGCGACGCGAGCAGCGGCGCGAAAAAAATTGATGACGGCACAAAGGATGCGAAAAACGGAAGCGCCCAGCTGAAAGAAAATCTGGCGAAGCTGAAGGAAAGCACCGCTACCATCAGTGACAAAACAGCGCAGCTTGCAGATGGAGCGGCTCAGGTGACGAGCGGCATCCAATCGCTTGACAGCTCGCTCGGTAAATTCCAGGACAGCAGCAACCAGATTTATGATAAATCTGGTCAGCTTGCAGCAGGATCAGGCAAGATAACGGGCAAGCTAAATGAACTGAATGCCGGCCTTCAAAAGGTACAGCAGGGCTTGCCTAATCTGACAAACGGGCTGGATCAGCTCAACAGTAAAGCGCAAGAAGAGTCGGAAAAAGCAGCAAAAGCGGAAAAACTCATAAATGCGCTCGATTTAACACAGCTTGAAACAGCTGTGAACAACCTGGAAAAGTCAGAAACTGCGATGAAGGAATTTAAAAAACAGCTGTCTGACTTTGAAACCAGCTTAAAAAACCGTGATCAGGCATTCAAAAATCTCATCAACTCGAGTGATTTCTTAACAGCGGAGCAAAAAAAACAGTTGATCAATTCTGTTGAAAAGCAGCTTCCGAAAGTTGATGCGCCTGATTTTGATGAAATTTTAAGTGGGCTTCCTGCAGCTGATCAGCTGCCTGACATCGCAACGATAAAAAGCTCATTGGAAGATGTGAAAGCGGAGGTTGCCCAGGTGAAGGCATTGCCGGAAGCTACCTCTAAGCTTTATAACGGCGCAAAAGCCACTCAAGACGCGATTGACAAATTAACTGCTGGATCTGAGAAAATATACAATGCGTCACAGCAGGTGACAGATGGCCAAACTAAACTGACAGCCGGCATCGGTGAATATAATAAGCAGTTCGCAAAAGCAAAAGCGGGCTCAGAGCAATTGGTGACAGGAAGCAGCCAAGTATCCGGCGGATTGTTTAAGCTGTTAGACGGGTCTAAACAGGTCCAAAGCGGATCATCAAAACTCGCTGAGGGATCTGAATCGCTTGATACAGGCTTAGGCAAGCTGTTGGACGGCACAGGACAGCTGTCTAATAAGCTGAATGATGCGGCTGATCAAACAGGAGATATCAGTGCTGATGATGAAACATACGGTATGTTTGCGGATCCGGTCAAAACTAATGACGACGCGATTCATTCCGTCCCTAACTACGGAACAGGGCTGACGCCTTATATCTTATCAATGGGCTTATATGTCGGCGGCATTATGCTGACGGTCGTATTCCCGCTGAAAGAAGCATCAGGCCGTCCGAGAAACGGATTTGAGTGGTTCTTCAGTAAATTTAATGTCATGATGCTGGTGGGAATCATTCAATCGCTTATTGTGGCGACAGTTCTTCTTCTGGGAATCGGGCTTGAGGTGGAAAGCACATGGAGATTTTACGTGTTTACGATCATTACGAGTCTCGCTTTCCTTGCAATGATTCAATTTTTGGCCACGACGATGGGCAATCCGGGCCGGTTTATTGCAGTCATTATTTTAGTGCTGCAGCTCGGGGCCAGCGGAGGAACCTTCCCATTAGAATTGCTTCCTAATTTCTATCAGGTGATCCATGGCGCGCTGCCGATGACCTACAGCATAAACGGGTTCAGAGCGGTGATTTCAAACGGAGATTTCGGCTACATGTGGCAGATGGCCGGTGTCTTAATCGGCATTGCTCTGGTCATGATCGCGCTGAGCATTACCTACTTTACGATCTTAAGCCGGAAGGAAGACACTTCAGAAGAACAGCCGGCTTCCTAATGAAAAAGACCTTGTTTCTCAGGAAACAAGGTCTTTTTTGATTTAACATCCCCATTTGATCAGAAGTCCGGTATACGTTAATCCTCCGCCGAAGCCGAAAAGCATCAGGGTTTGGTCTTTTTTCAGCTTCCCGGCTTTCACTGCCAGATCAAGGGCCAAAACAATAGAGACTGAAGATGTATTTCCGTAGTATTCAACACTGGTGAGTGTTTGTTCAATCGGAAACGGTGTTTTTTCACAAATCGATTCGATCATGCGCAAGTTGGCGCTGTGGGGAACAAACCAATCAAGATCATCGCGGCTGAGCCCTGCTTTGTGTAACAGACGTTCAAATTCCCGGGGAATAGTTCTTGCGGCCCACTTATACACTTCGCGTCCGTTTTGGACCATTTTCCCGGAATCCGCAAGCGGCATGCCGTTGAGTTCGCTCCGCAGTCCTGCCCGGTACAAAATATCTGCGCCTTTTCCATATGTTCCTTGGACGGAGGCGAGGAATCCCGGCGCCTCTTCAGTTCGTTCAACCAATAGTGCGCCCGCAGCATCGCCGAACAGAACGCATGTCGTTCGATCTGTATAATCAGTCACTTTTGACAATGTTTCTCCGGCGATGACGAGAATTTTTTGATGAAGCCCGGATGTAATCAATCCGTTTGCCAAATGGAGACCGTATGTCAGTCCCGCGCATGTCGCATTGATATCTAACGCGCCGGTGTTCTCCCAGCCGAAATATTCCTGCACCCGGCAAGCCGTACTCGGAAAGGCATAATCTGCTGTTGTTGTGGCGACGAGAATCATATCCACATCTTCAAGTGTTCCTTCGTAACGGCTCTCGAGATCTTTGACTGCTTCAATGCATAAGTCTGAAGTGAACTGCTGCTCATCGGCAATCCGCCGTTCTCTCATTCCTGTGCGCTGAACAATCCATTCATCAGATGTATCTACGATTTTTTCCAGGTCAGCATTGGTTAAACGCCGGCTCGGCGCATAGGTGCCGATTGCTGTAATGTTTGCTTTTGACATAATAACACAACTCCTTTTATTATCAGATTATAACACTAGATATTAGTATCTGGTACTAAAAAGAGGATTTTTGATAAAAAAAGAGAAACTGTCAGTAGAAAACCAGAAAAGGAGGAAAAAAATGGTCAGTCAAGGAGCGATAGCCTCTATGATTATTTCCGGGGTTATTGCGTTTTTATTGCCGATTGGACTGATGATATGGTTTAGGCGAAAGTATCATGCTCCGATTAAGGTGTTTTTTATTGGCGCTCTTACGTTTTTTGTCTTTGCTCAGCTGTTGGAGGGCGGCGTTCATGTTTATGTGCTGCAAATGAATGAAACGACGAAAGAAGTGATGAAGCATCCAGTCTGGTATGCCATTTACGGATGCTTGATGGCCGGGATTTTTGAGGAGTGCGGAAGGTATATCATGATGCGTTTCTTTATGAAGCGCCGTCTTTCTTGGGCGGACGGTCTGGCCTTCGGAGCGGGCCACGGCGGTCTGGAGGCTATATTAATAACCGGCTTGTCCAGCATTACGCTTATCGTGTACGCTTTTGCGATCAATAGCGGCACTTTTGAACAGCTTTTGATTAATCAAGATGTGAAGCAGGCACTTATGCCGATTCAGGCGCAGCTGCTGAATACACCTTCGTATGAATGGCTGCTCGGCGGAATTGAAAGAATCAGCGCCATCTCTGTTCAAATCGGTCTGTCACTATTTGTGCTGTATGCGGTTAAAAGCCGCCGGCCGCTGTTTTTGCTGTATTCGATTCTCTTACACGGGCTGTTTAATGTACCGGCGGTTTTATACCAAAAAGGAGTGATAGAACATGCGGCGGCTGTTGAACTCATCGTTGCTGGGATAGCCGCGGCATCAGTGGTTTGGATTGTAAAGGCAAAAAGGCTGTTTCAATAAAAAATCCAAGCAGCAGTAACAGCCCGCTTGGAAAAATGAAATATTCGTTTAGGCATGGGTATCAGAATATTTCTGATTCAGTCCTTAGCAATGACAGCAAGAGTGGCAGCGTTTTTTGCAAGAGCAATGTCTTTTCTTTTTCTTCTTTTTCTCGCAAGGGTCATGGCATTCTTTCTCTTTCTTGCAATGGTCGTGGAAATCCTTATCGAACCACTCGTCAAAGAACCAAAAATCATCAAACCAAAAATTACAATGATGTTTCCGTTCATGTGAATGACGACAGCACATAGATATCCCTCCTCTTCCCATGCTCTCTACAGCATATGCTAGATTGATAGGAAAAGATTGGACGAGTTCAGCGGGAAAAGAGTATATTTTAAATAGAAAATAAAAGGAGGAATGTCCTATGACATCCGTTCGTAAAACAATGGAGCTGATTAAAGAACTCGTTTCTATCCCAAGTCCGACAGGGAATACATATGAGGTGATCAAATACGTTGAAAACCTTTTAAAAGAATGGAAGGTCGAAACGGTTCTGAACCATAAGGGTGGTTTGATTGCCACGCTTCCGGGCCGTGATACATCCCGTCACCGAATGCTGACGGCGCACGTTGACACCTTGGGCGCGATGGTGAAAGAAATTAAAGCAGACGGCCGGCTGAAAATCGATTTGATCGGCGGTTTCCGCTATAACTCGATCGAAGGGGAGTATTGCCAAATTGAAACGGCTTCAGGGAAAACGTATACGGGCACCATTTTAATGCATCAAACGTCTGTGCACGTGTACAAAGACGCGGGAAAAGCGGAGCGCAATCAAGAGAATATGGAAATCCGCCTGGATGAGCCTGTGCACTGCCGTAAGGATACGGAAGAGCTTGGCATTGGCGTCGGAGATTTTGTTTCGTTTGATCCCCGTGTTGAGATCACATCCAGCGGATTCATTAAATCACGCCATTTAGATGACAAAGCAAGTGTGGCTTTGTTGCTTCGCTTAATCCATCAAATTCAAACAGAAGAAATTGAACTGCCGTATACGACTCATTTTCTGATTTCTAATAATGAAGAAATCGGATACGGCGGGAACTCTAATATTCCTGCTGAAACTGTTGAATACTTGGCGGTGGATATGGGGGCTATCGGCGACGGCCAGGCGACAGACGAATATTCGGTTTCGATTTGTGTGAAGGATTCGAGCGGTCCGTATCATTATCAGCTGAGAAAGCATTTGGTCGATTTAGCTGAAAAGCACCATATTGACTATAAGCTCGATATTTACCCGTATTACGGGTCGGACGCCTCAGCAGCGATCAGATCCGGGCATGATATTGTGCACGGCCTGATCGGGCCGGGAATTGACGCTTCGCACGCTTTTGAACGCACGCATAAGTCTTCTCTTCGCCATACAGCGAAGCTCCTGTATTATTATGTGCAATCACCGATGGTATAAGAGGGAGAAAATAAATGAAAATCTATGAACTGAAAAGCACTTTTGGCTGGGAAGGCGATGAAGGTCTTGGAGAACAGCTGATCCAGCAAATCCTTGCTGGAGAAAAAACGGCCACCTGCGCGCCGAAATCGTTATATTCAAAAGATGAACTGAGTGAAGTATATCAAACAGCGGGACAGCTTGTAACCGTTTATGATAAACATGATCATCCGAGATGCAATATAAAAGTGACAGATGTGTTTGAAACGACCTTTGGAGCGCCTGATATGAGGTTAGTCAAAGGAGAGGGCAACGGAGACCGAATTGATGAATTTCAAGAGGACCATCGGAGAGCATGGGCCGAGCTGATCAAAAATGGCGAAATGGAACTGAATGAAGACACTGTTTTGATTACAGAGCTGTTTGAGCTTGTTCAAGATTAAAAAAAGCCTGCGGGGCGTTGAGAACCCAGCAGGCTTTTTGATTAACCGGAAATGGTTGCGTTTTGATCTGCTTTAGATTGGGTCATGACAGCTTCTGCTTTTGCAGGATTAAACATGCCTTCCCATTTAGACATGACAACGGCAGCAAGTGCGTTACCAGTCAGGTTTACAACTGTACGTGCCATGTCCATAATGCGGTCTACACCGGCAATGAAGGCAAGTCCTTCTGCCGGAACACCAATCGTGCCCAGTGTTGCAAGCAAGACGACAAAAGAAGTTCCCGGAACGGCAGCCATTCCTTTAGATGTAACCATCAAAACTAATACAAGCGTAATTTGGTGCCAAATTGTTAAATCAATGCCGTATACTTGTGCAAGAAACAGCGCTGCAATAGATTGATAGAGAACGGAGCCGTCTAAGTTAAACGTATATCCAATCGGGATAACGAAAGACACAATACCTTTCGGACAGCCGATTTTCTCCATTTTTTCCATGATGCGCGGAAGAACGGTTTCAGAGCTGGACGTACTGAACGCCAATAAAATTTCGTCCTTCATGTAAGCCAGGAATTTGAAGATGCTGATACCGGCAATTTTTGCGACAATCCCAAAAATGACGATTAAGAAGAAAGCAAGTGCGACATATACCAATCCGACAAGCTTTCCGAGAGATAGAAGAGAACCGAGTCCGAATTTAGAGACAGTAACTCCGATTAGAGCAAAAACCCCGAATGGCGCTACTTTCATCACAAGGTTTACCACATGGAACATCGAATGGGAAACGCCTTCAAAAAAGGCTAATACTGGCTTGCCTCTTTCACCGATCGCGGAAATTCCCAATGCAAATAGTACGGTAAAGAAGATGATGGCAAGAAGATCCCCTTCGACCAAGGATTGGAAGAAGTTTGTCGGCACAATGTGCAGGAATGTCTCTGCCACTGATTTATTGCTTTGTTCTTTTTCTGTTTCAACATATTGACTGATGTCTGTTTTTTGAGCTTCGTGTATATTAACTCCTGTACCCGGGTGGAAGATGTTTGCAAGGGCTAGTCCGAGAATGATGGCAAAGGTCGTAATAATCTCAAAGTACAGAATTGTTCTGAAGCCTAATTTACCAACTTGCTTTCCATTTCCGGCTCCGGCTACACCGATGATTAAACTGGAGACAACAATAGGAATCACTATCATTTTGATTAAGCGTAAAAAGAGATCCCCGATTGGCTGCAGATAAGTAGGCAGTGCTGGGTTGCCGTACCAAATAACGCCAGCAATAACACCTAGAATAAGTCCAACGAATATTTGCGTGGCTAATCCAAACCTAATTCTTTTCATAGATTACCTCCCAAAAAACAAAGTATCAACATATATCATGAATAGACATATATTTAATCTCACTATTAGATCAAATTATAATAGATAAGAAATAGGTTCGTCTATAGTAAATTATATTTTGAAAATATAGAATATTCAAAAACAGAGAATGAATCACCAGAATTATCTAAAAACAGGTGAGCTTTGACCCAACCTGACTATTATTTCAATATAAAGAGAAGTTAGAAGAATGAAGAAAATCTCACACTGTATGCGTGAGATTTTCGCCCCTTTACATATCGCTTACTTTTATACAGTCGTTGCAAATATTACCATAACACTCATGCTGCTCATCAATCTTTTTTCCGCATTCCGCGCACTTTTTCGAAGGCAGGTTTCTAAAAAATTCAGTAATTTTCCCTAGCATAACCAATCCCTCTTTCCCCTTTGTAATGCCTTCATTGTAATATAACAGAAATTAAAATTCAACATCTGTTTTGATACAATGTTTAAAACATGCTTTTTTTTAGAAAAATGGGTATATTGAAGGAGGATCAATTTTCTTTGAAAAGAAGGAGGACATTATGAAAGTTACAGTTATCGGATGCTACGGCGGTTTTCCGGCCGCAAATGAAGCGACGTCGGGTTACTTGTTTCAATCGGGGGATTTTTCATTGTTAGTGGACTGCGGAAGTGCCGTGTTATCTAAGCTGTTTGGATATGTCCCGGCGGAAAAGCTGGACGCGGTGATTCTGTCTCATTATCACCATGACCATATTGCCGACATCGGGCCGCTGCAATTTGCGAAGCAAGTCGGATCATTCCTCGGCAAAGGAGAGCACTCGCTTCCGATTTACGGACATGATGCTGATATAGAACAGTTTCAAAAGCTTACATATAAAACGCATACGAAAGGGATTGCCTATCAGCCTGATCAGCAGCTGACTGTCGGTCCGTTTACGATCACCTTTTTAAAGACGGTTCACCCGGTGACTTGTTATGCGATGCGGATTACTGACGGCAGCCATACTGTTGTGTATACTGCTGATTCCAGCTATCAGGATTCATTTATTCCGTTTTCGGAAAACGCTGATTTATTGATCTCAGAATGTAATTTTTATGCTGATCAAGACGGGACAAGCGCAGGCCATATGAACAGCTTGGAAGCAGGGCGAATTGCAGAAGAAGCGGGAGCGGGCGGGCTGCTGCTGACCCATCTGCCTCATTTCGGCGTGCATGACAATCTTCGCAAAGAAGCCAAGACCGTTTTTAACGGAAAAGTGAACATTGCGAAATCTGGTTTTGTGTGGGAAGGATAAAGGAGGAGCACCATGTTATTTATTGACAATCAAAATATCAATGATCCGCGGATCAATCTTGCTATCGAGGAGTATTGCCTTAAATATTTAGACCCTGAACAGCCGTATTTGCTTTTTTACGTGAATCAGCCGTCTATCATCATCGGAAAAAACCAAAATACAATAGAAGAAATCAATACAAAGTATGTAGAGGAAAACGGAATTATCGTCGTCCGCCGTTTGTCTGGCGGCGGGGCTGTGTATCATGATTTAGGGAATTTAAATTTCAGCTTTATTACGAAGGATGACGGTGACAGCTTTCATAACTTCAAAAAATTCACTGAGCCGGTGATTCAAGCGCTACATCAGCTCGGAGTTGAAGCGGAATTAAGCGGCCGGAATGATATTGTGGTAAATGGCCGCAAAATATCAGGGAACGCCCAATTTGCCACAAGAGGCCGCATCTTCAGCCATGGCACCCTCATGTTTGATTCAGCCATTGATCATGTTGTGTCCGCTTTAAAAGTCAAAAAGGATAAAATTGAATCAAAGGGCATCAAATCAATCAGAAGCCGTGTGGCAAACATCAGTGAGTTTCTTGATGATAAAATGACGACCGAAGATTTCCGCAGTCATTTGCTCAAACATATTTTCAATACAAATCACATTCAAGATGTGCCGGAGTATAAACTGACTGAAAAAGATTGGGAAGTCATTCGCAAAATCTCGGAAGAACGCTATCAAAATTGGGACTGGAACTATGGCCGCTCACCTAAATTTAACCTGAACCATTCAAAGCGTTATCCGATCGGGTCTATTGATTTGCGTTTGGAAGTAAAAAAAGGGAAAATTGAAGACTGCAAAATTTTCGGCGATTTCTTCGGTGTGGGCGATGTATCGGAAATCGAAAACCTGCTGATTGGAAAGCAATATGAGCGCAGTGTGATCGCTGATGCGCTGGCAGATGTGAATCTGAAGCATTATTTTGGGAACATTACGAAAGAAGATTTTCTTGATCTGATTTATTAATGTGAAACACATTGTTTGAAAGGAAATTTGCGTTTTGAAATAATGGAGGCAGGAGGGATTCACATGAAAGTGTTTTTAATCGGAGCGAACGGACAAATCGGACAAAGACTTGTTTCTTTATTCAAAGAGAATGCTGATCATTCCGTCAGAGCGATGGTCAGAAAAGAAGAACAGAAAGCATCTTTGGAAGCGGCCGGCGCGGAAGCTGTGCTAGCAAATCTAGAAGGAAGCCCGGAAGAAATCGCAGCTGCGGCAAAAGGCTGTGACGCGATTATTTTTACAGCGGGCTCCGGGGGCAGCACAGGCTATGATAAAACGCTGCTGGTGGATCTTGACGGAGCGGCAAAAGCAATAGAGGCTGCGGAAATCGCGGGGATCAAACGTTTTATTATGGTCAGCGCCCTGCAGGCCCACCGCCGTGAAAATTGGAATGAGGCACTTAAACCTTATTACGTGGCCAAGCATTATGCTGATAAAATTCTGGAATCCAGCGGCTTAGCCTATACGATTATACGTCCGGGAGGCCTTCGCAATGAACCGGGAACAGGAACGGTTTCCGCAGCCCCAGATCTAGAGCGGGGTGATATATCACGTGATGACGTTGCGGCAGCAGCCATTGCCTCTTTAGATGAAATCAACACGGAAAATCGGGCTTTTGATCTCACTGCAGGAGATACACCGATTGCCGAAGCTTTGAAGAATCTATAACACTACTGACACTCGGGGCTTTTTGCTCTTGAGTGTTTTTTTGTGTTTCTCTATAATGAAAAGGAAAGCTTATCTTCAATAATGAATGACTACTCATTCACTTTAAGGGGTGGGAGAATGAATCTGGTTTCAAAATTAGAAGAGACAGCATCTGAGAAGCCGGACAGCATCGCATGCAGGTTTAGGGATCAAGTGATTACTTACAAGGATCTGAATGACAATATTCAGCGTTTTGCGGACGGCCTTCAGGAGGCGGGTATGGAAAAAGGGGATCACCTTGCTTTGCTGCTTGGCAATTCGCCTGATTTTGTCATCGCATTTTTCGGCGCATTAAAGGCCGGTATTGTGGTGGTGCCGATCAATCCGACGTACACGCCGACAGAAATCGGCTATATGCTGACAAACGGCGATGTCAAAGCAATCGTAGGAGTAGATCAGCTTTTGCCGATTTATGAAAGCATGCACGAATCTTTGCCAAAGGTCGAACTCGTCATTTTATGCCGGACGGGAGAAACTGAGCCGGAAGTTTCATATCCCGAGGTCAGAATGAAAATGACAACGTTTACAAAAGTGTTGCGTCCGGCATCCGGTGCTGCACGCCATCCAGAGGTTGTGCCTGATGATACTGCGGTCATTTTATATACGTCAGGAACAACGGGAAAACCGAAAGGCGCGATGCTGACCCACCAGAATTTGTTCAGTAATGCAAACGATGTCGCCGGGTATTTGGGAATGGATGAGAAAGACAATGTGGTTTGCGCTCTTCCGATGTTTCATGTTTTTTGCTTAACTGTCTGCATGAACGCTCCGCTGATGAGCGGCGCATGCGTGCTGATTGAACCGCAGTTCAGCCCCGCTTCTGTTTTTAAACTTGTAAAGCAGCGGCAGGCAACCATTTTTGCCGGCGTGCCTACGATGTATAACTATTTATTCCAGCATGAAGAAGGAAAGGCAGATGATTTTTCTTCTATTCGCCTGTGCATCTCGGGTGGTGCGGCCATGCCGGTCGCGCTGCTTACGGCATTTGAAGAGAAATTCGGCGTTACCATTTTGGAGGGCTACGGGCTTTCGGAAGCATCGCCTGTCACATGCTTTAACCCGTTTGACAGAGGGAGAAAACCAGGCTCCATCGGGACAAGTATTTTGCATGTCGAAAACAAGGTCGTCGATCCGCTCGGCCGAGAGGTCCCTGATCACCAGGTGGGCGAATTGATCGTAAAAGGGCCCAATGTGATGAAGGGCTATTATAATATGCCGATGGAAACGGAGCACGCTTTAAAGGACGGGTGGCTTTATACGGGAGACCTGGCAAGGCGGGATGAGGACGGTTATTTTTACATTGTTGACCGGAAAAAAGACATGATTATTGTAGGCGGCTACAATGTGTATCCGCGTGAAGTGGAAGAGGTGCTGTACAGCCACCCGGACGTAAAGGAGGCTGTTGTCATCGGCGTGCCTGATGCTGAAAGCGGCGAAGCGGTAAAGGGATATGTCGTACCGAAACGGTCTGGTGTCACAGAAGAAGAAATCATGGCGCATTGTGAAAAGCATCTGGCAAAATACAAACGGCCTGCCGAGATCATCTTTCTTGATGAGATTCCGAAAAATGCGACAGGCAAAATGCTCAGACGGGCGCTCAAAGATATGCTGCCTCATTAATGTGAAAAAAGCGAAGCCAGTGAGCTTCGCTTTTTTCATTGTTAATCCTTTGCTTCTTTTTTAATGATAGTTTGCAGCGCTTTGGTATCGTTTCGCGTTAATTTGTAATACGTTCCGTCTTTTAAAAAAATGGCCTGCTGGCTGTCGTTAATCCATAATCTGAATGAGTCAAATCTGTCTTTATGAAATTTAATCGTGCCTTCGTAATCAGGAGCTGATGTTTTTTCAGTTTTCAGCTGTTTTCCCTGATTCATAATGTCCAGCATATCTTTGACGTGCTGTCTTTTTTCGATTTCAATCTTTTCCCGCCCGTCTGAAGACAGGGTGATCAATTCCGCATCAACCGATTGATATACATCGCCTGACCGGCTGTAAAGGTAGAAAAATGCAATAAACACAAGACCGATAACCACGATGGCTGCTACTATTTTTTTCATCTGCATCACTCCAAACATTTGCTAGTTTCTCCAGCAAAGGGCGATTCCATGCGAAAAAGTCCGAACTCACAGCTTGGTTCTAAGAAATTGAATTTATGATTACAATAGAAGTAATGGGTCTAGATGTGAGGAGTGAGGCGTTATGCGCAAGTGGATTGCGGGTGCAGGGCTTGCATATGTGCTGTATGGGCTTTTTTTCTATTGGTATTTCTTTATGTCCGGCGATTCCGCTGTGCCGGAGGCCGTGAAAGGAACACAGGCTGACCCGGCTTCTTTCATGAAGCCGTCTCAATTGGCTGTCGCCGAACAGTATTCTGACGTGAAGAACTTTTTATTTTTTATCAGTATTCCTCTTGATTGGTTTCTGTTTTTTGTATTGCTGACCAGCGGTGTTTCAAAGAAAATCAAGCAATGGATGGAAGCGGCTGTGCGTTTTCGTTTTTTGCAGATCATCGGTTTCGTGTTTGTGCTTTCGCTGATCACGGCTCTGGTGACGCTGCCTTTGGATTGGATAGGCTATCAGGTATCACTTGATTACAATATTTCGACGCAGACAGCCTCCAGCTGGGCTAAAGATCAAGTCATTGATTTTTGGATCAGTTTTCCGATCTTTACACTTTGCGTGCTGGTGTTTTATTGGCTGATCAAAAAGCATGAAAAAAAATGGTGGTTTTACGCCTGGCTGTTAACAGTGCCGTTTTCGCTGTTTCTGTTTTTTATTCAGCCGGTGATTATTGATCCTTTATACAATGATTTTTATCCGCTGAAAAACAAAGAGCTGGAAAGTAAAATTTTGGCACTGGCCGAAGAAGCCGATATTCCGGCTGATCATGTGTATGAAGTGAATATGTCCGAGAAAACAAACGCGCTTAATGCCTATGTGACAGGAATTGGGGCTAATAAGCGGATTGTTCTATGGGATACGACGCTGAATAAACTCGATGATTCGGAAATTCTCTTTATTATGGGGCACGAAATGGGCCATTATGTCATGAAGCACGTGTATATCGGATTGGCTGGCTATTTAATTGTGTCGCTAGCGGGATTTTATGTGGTTGATAAGCTTTACAAGCGGGGGGTACGCTTTGCACGCAATCTGTTTCATGTAGAGGGCCGGCGCGATCTTGCGGCATTGCCGCTGTTATTGCTTATCGTATCTGTTTTGAGCTTTGCTGTTACGCCTTTTTCTAATGCTGTTTCCCGCTATCAGGAGAATAAGGCTGACCAATATGGGATTGAGCTGACAGGGGACAGCGAAGCCGCAGTCAGAACGTTTCAGGATTTGGCTGTTACGGGGCTGAGCCAGGTTGATCCGCCTTTTCTCGTGAAACTTTTCAGAGGGAGCCATCCTTCGATCATGGAACGGATTCAACATGCGGAAACCGAAGAAAATACCTCAGAACACCCGGCCTCAGAACAGGGGGACGACCAATAAAAAAAGAAGCAGGTATGGAGTGACCTGCTTCTCTTTTATCTTATTGTGCAGCTGCTTGTACGTTGATTAACCCTTTTCCATAGTAGAAAGAGCTGCCAAGGTTTGTCGCAGTGCTTTCTAAACGATCACGGACTTGCGCATTTGACCAAGTCGGATGTTTAGAAAGGATTAAAGCTGCTGCTCCGGCAACGTGAGGAGTCGCCATTGAGGTTCCGTTGTAAGAGCCGTATGTGCCGCCAGGAAGTGTGCTTTGGATCGACACGCCGGGAGCCATAACGTCAAGCTCAGAACCTGCGCTTGAGAAAGAAGCTCTTTGGTTGCTGCTGTTTACTGCGCCTACTGCAATAGTAGAAGGATATTTTGCAGGGTAGCCGACTGTGCTTGTGCTTCCTGAACTTCCTTCGTTTCCGGCTGCGGCAACAACGACGACACCGCTTGCAACCGCTTTATCGACTACTGTTTTCAACGCTGTAGACCCAGAAGGTCCGCCAAGACTCATGTTGATGACATCCATGTTGTTAGAAATCGCCCATTCAATGCCGTTAATAATCCAGCTGTATTGGCCGCTTCCTGTAGAATCAAGCACTTTTACTGCATATAACGATGCGCTAGGCGCTACGCCCAGAACACCAATTGTGTTATTAAGAGCGGCAACAGTACCGGCTACATGCGTGCCGTGAGAACTGCCGTCTTGGTATGGGTTTGTTTCAGAAGGTACGAAGCTTGCTCCGCCTCGAACGTTTAAGTCAGGATGAGAAGAGTCAATTCCGCTGTCGATGACAGCTACTTTAACATTAGAGCCTGTGTAGCCTTGAGAGTGAAGAGCCGGCGCTTTAATTTGAGAAATGCCGTAAGGAACAGATTGCGCATATTCATGTGCAACATGATCTTCTTCCACATAAGCAACACTCGGATCTTTTTTCAGTTCTTTTACAGCTTTTTCATCCAATGTTGCTGTGGCTGCATTTACATACTTAAATTGCTTTTGAACTTTCCCGCCTTTTTCAGAAATAACATCTTTTTTCTTGGCGGTGCTCATAGCTCCCATTGTCTGTTTAAACCCGACAATGTACTTCTTTTCTTCACTGTTTTTTCCGGCAGCCTGTGCAGACATGTTGCTGAATGCCATCGTGAAGATTAGCGTGAACGCAAACAACAAGCTGATCCACAATTTTTTGCTTCTCACTCTTTACCCTCTCCTTTACAATTTCAGAGCAGCCTATTAATAGACTATTCTGTGAATTTATTGTAATAGATTGGATACTATTTTAGTAGACCCATTTTTTTGAGATTGTTTTATTTCTATTTAGGTATATCATCTCTCGTTATTTCTATAGAGACTCGAAATAACTGCATTCATACAGAAAAGAACGAAAATAGACATGAGTAAATAATCATTATGTTGAAATTTCATGTTTTTTCAGGTTAAATCCTCCCGCGACCAGAAAAAAACCTGTCGAATAAATCAGTTCCATTGACCTGCATGTTTTTCTATGAGATCAATGGATATTATCGTGATATTTTTTCCATGCATGCTGAAAAAAGTATTCTGATCAATATGGTTTACAGAAAATTCTATTAAATATAAAATGTAATTGTTAACAGCATATAGAGAGAAGGAAACGAGATGAACATTCGTCAAGCTTTACCAGCAGATGCGGCATCTATAGCACCGCTGTTTAATCAGTATCGGGAATTTTATAAGCAGGCGTCGGATCTGGAAGGAGCGGAGGCTTTTTTGAAAGCTCGCCTGGAAAATGAAGAGTCTGTTATTTTTATCGCAGAAGAAAATGGGGAATTCATTGGTTTTACACAGCTTTATCCAGCCTTTTCTTCCGTGGCTATGAAAAGAATCTACATATTAAATGATGTATTCGTCGCTTCTTCTGTACGAAAAAAGGGAGTTGGCCGGCGGCTGCTTTCCGCTGCAAAGGATTATGCCGCGGAAAACGAAGCGAAATGTTTAAAGCTGCAGACGGAACCTCACAACCGGACGGCAAGAAGTTTATATGAGCAAAACGGCTATGAAGAGGAAACCGCATTTGTGCATTACAGCCTTAATGTGCCGGAGAAGTGAAAATAGAGGCCTCATGATTTGGTTTTTTGGCCGATGTTCGGTTACGATAAAGATGAAAAGGAGTGTGCCGAATGTCAACGTTATTTCAAGCATTGCTGGCAGAAAAAAATGCAGATGATGTTTCAGTCAATATCAAAACCATATCAACAGAGGATTTGCCGAAAGACGGCGTGCTGATTAAAACAGCATATTCAGGCATCAACTACAAAGACGGCTTGGCCGGAAAAGCGGGCGGCAATATTGTAAGAGAATATCCGCTTATTTTAGGCATTGATGCTGCAGGTACGGTTGTCTCTTCAAATGATCCGCGTTTTGCCGAAGGGGATGAAGTCATTGCGACAAGCTATGAGCTTGGTGTCTCACGTCATGGCGGATTAAGCGAATATGTTTCAGTGCCTGGCGACTGGCTGGTGCCTTTGCCAAAGAACCTTTCGCTGCAAGAAGCGATGGCGTACGGAACGGCGGGGTTTACAGCGGCGTTATCTGTGCATCGTCTTGAACAGAACGGACTCTCTCCTGAAAAAGGGAGCGTGCTTGTCACCGGAGCAACCGGCGGTGTCGGCGGAATTGCAATAACGATGCTCAGCAAACGCGGCTACAACGTGGTCGCAAGCACAGGAAACCGGGAGGCGGCTGACTATTTGAAGCAGCTCGGTGCTAATGAAGTAATCAGCAGGGAAGATGTCTATGACGGTAAACGTAAGGCGCTGTCCAAGCAGCAATGGCAAGGAGCCGTTGATCCTGTCGGCGGGAAGCAGCTTGCCTCGCTTTTAAGCAAAATCCAATACGGCGGATCTGTCGCGGTGAGCGGTTTAACGGGCGGGGGAGAGGTTCCTGCAACGGTGTATCCGTTTATTCTTCGCGGAGTCAGCCTGCTGGGGATAGACTCAGTCTATTGTCCAATGGATCTTAGAGCGGCGGTTTGGGAGCGCATGGCATCCGATCTTAAGCCTGAACAGCTCCTGACAATCATAGACAAGGAAGTCTCATTAACAGAAGCACCTGATGCGCTAAAAGATATTTTGCAAAATCACATTCAAGGAAGAGTCCTTGTAAAACTGTAAAATTGAAGTTTCAGCTTGCAGAAAACACGATGCTTTTTCTGCAAGCTTTTTTGTTTGATTCTAGAATATGCAAGTGCATCTCATAGCAACAGAGAAACGATACTTCGATGTGAAACTTTCTATACTGATTTTCAATAATAATAATAGTGATAATGATTATCATTCCGTGTTATACTATCTTTTGGACATCTTAATTGAGAAACTACATACAGGAGAGACTGGAATGTTATGAAAAAAACACTGATTATTCTTACAGTTTTACTTCTTTCTGTTTTGACTGCGGCTTGTTCTTCTTCAGCCGGCCATCAAAACAGTGAAGAAAATAAAGCAGCGGTAACACATGATTTAGGGAAAACGAACGTGCCTGAGCATCCGAAGCGGGTCGTTGTGCTTGAGCTTGGCTTTATCGACACTTTGCTTGATCTCGGCATTACGCCTGTTGGAGTGGCGGATGACAATAAAGCAAAGCAGCTGATCAACAAGGATGTATTGAAAAAAATTGACGGCTACACATCTGTCGGTACACGGTCGCAGCCAAGCATGGAAAAAATCGCTTCGCTAAAACCGGATTTGATTATTGCAGACACGACCCGTCATAAGAAGATATATGATCAGCTGAAAAAAATCGCGCCGACGATCGCGCTTCATAATTTAAATGCTGATTATCAGGATACAATTGACGCTTCTCTTACCATTGCCAAAGCAGTCGGCAAAGAGAAGGAAATGGAGAAAAAGCTGACAGCGCATGAAGAAAAAGTGAATGAAACAAAGAGAAAGATCAGTGCGAACAGTCAATCTGTGCTTTTGATTGGAAATACAAATGATACGATTATGGCCAGAGATGAAAATTTCTTCACATCGCGACTTTTAACACAAGTCGGCTATCAATATGCGATCAGCACGTCCGATAACAAAAAAACCGGTAATGGCGGCGACTCTGTGAACATGAAAATGACACTTGAGCAGCTGCTGAAAACAGACCCGGATGTAATCATACTGATGACAGGAAAAACAGACGACATTGACGCGGACGGCAAACGCCCCATCGAAAAAAATGTTCTGTGGAAGAAGCTGAATGCAGTGAAAAACGGACATGTGTACCATGTTGACCGTCAGGTATGGTCTCTGCGCCGCAGTGTGGACGGAGCGAATGCGATATTAGATGAGCTTCAAAATGATATGACAGCAGAAAATAAATAACAAAAGACAGGCAAACGCCTGTCTTTTGTTATTGAATAAAACCGGATAAGTGGCTATTGATGTTATAGTCTTTAATTTTCCATTTATCTTCTGCAAATTGAATGTTACTGAGGCAGGCATTGACAAGGCGCGTATTTTGAAGCTCGGCATCACCGCCGGAAATCTCTGTCAGCAGTGCGTGAATCGCTGCGCCGTGCGCGACAATGAGTACCTTTTGATTTGGATATGCGCGGTTTACTTTCACCAATCCGCCCATCAGCCTGTCCGTGAGCTCTTTTAGCGTTTCCATGTTTGGATAGTTCTTGTCCGGATAGCGCTTTGTCCGTTCTTCAAGCGGCATGCCCTCCGCGTCCCCGTAATCACGCTCCTTAAAGTCATCCATCTCGACGATAGGAAGATTGAGGTATTCATTAATAATGTCCGCGGTTCTTCTGGCTCTTTTCAGCGGGCTGGTGACAATGATATCCCAAGAGAAATCTTTTAAGTATTCTCCGGTTTCTTTTGCTTGGCGTTCGCCTGTCGCGTTCAGCGGGATATCTGTTTTCCCTTGGCATTTTTGCTGCAGGTTCCAATCGGTTTCTCCGTGTCTTACTAAGCAAACGGCTGTCATAAAATCCCCTTCCTGACTTTGATCTTATCGCTATTATACTAAATCAGAGGCATGCATCCTATGAAAAAGCCTATGCCAACACCTCAAATAATAAAGCCAAGCCGATTCCGCCGCCGCTTCCGATGGCGGCAACAGCATATTGACAGCCTGTCCGTCTCTGCGCTTCATAAAACAATCTGGTGACCAGTGCCGCCCCGGAAGCGCCGTAAGGATGGCCGTGAGCTAATGCGCCGCCCCGCACATTGATCTTCGTATAGGGAATGCCAAGTTCTTGTGAGCAGACACATATTTTAACGGCAAAGGCTTCGTTGATTTCGAATAAACCGATATCGTCAGTTGTCAACGCGTTTGCAGCTAAAAGCTTTTTGATCGCTTCAACCGGCGCGGCGGACGGATAGTTGGGATGAATGCCGCTAACGGCGCTTCCGATAAAGCGCAGCACAGATTTATAGCCGAGGGATGCAGCTTTTTTCTCTTCCATGACAAGGAGTGCAGCCGCTCCATCTGAAATGCCGCTGCTATTGGCGGCTGTAACCGTTCCGGAGCTGGTGTCAAACACCGGCTTTGCACGAGAAATGATCGCTTCCATCGGCCGTCTTTTCAGAAAAGCTTCGTCTGTCTCCAACTCCCCGAGAGGAACAATCTCTTCACGGTACAATCCTTCGGTATGAGCACTCCAGCTGCGTTGAAAGCTGAGAAGTGCGTATTCGTCCTGCATGTTTCTTGGGATGGCATAGCGTGCTGCTGTATATTCGGCCGCCATGCCCATATCGGGATCACCAACAGTGTCCGGCGAAAAGCGGGCTCTTTTTGAAAAAGGCGATCGGCTGCTGCTTTCTGCGCCGCCTGCGATATAAATGTTTCCGGCACCCGCTTTGATAAGATTGCATGCGGAACGCACTGCTTCAAGCCCGGAGCCGCATTGTCTGTCAATCGTCATGCCGGGAACAGATAAAGGAAGTCCAGCTTCAAGTGCTGATAGCCGGGCGAGGTTGCCGCCTCTGCCAGTGGCGTTTCCCAAAATTACCTCGTCAATTTGATTCTCTAACTTTCGGCCGAGACAGCTGATGAGAGGAGCGGCCAAATCCTCCGGCAGAAACTGCTTCAGCAGTCCGTTTTCTTTTCCGAAAATCGTTCGTTTTGCATCTGCAATAACCGCGTTCAATCCACCATACCCCGCAGCCATTTTTTTACGCTGGAACGGGCAATTTTGCCGCTGCTTGTTTCCGGCATATTGTCTGTAAATACCCATTTTTTCGGGATTTTGTAGGATGCCAGTTTTTGCTTGCACCAGGCTTTCAGCTTTTTGGCGTCTGTATTCCCGCAAATGACGGCCGCGGGGGTTTCTCCCCAATACTCGTCCGGAATGCCTGCCACAGCTGCTTTTTCAACCTCTGGACAGGAGAGAAGCACGCGCTCAACTTCTTCAGGGAAAATATTTAATCCGCCATATACGATCATCCCGTTTTCCCGTCCTGCTATGTACAGAAATCCCTCTTCATCAACATAGCCCATGTCATCTACTGTCATCCATTCCGATTGATCTGGTGTGCGGCTGTTTACATAGCCTGAGAACTTCATCGGGCTTTTGACGAATATTTTCCCGATTTCCCCCGGCTGACAGAGGTCCCCGGCGGCGCTGCGGATCTCTATGCGGACATTATGAAAAGGGCGGCCCGCTGAATGAGGTTTTCGTTTGCTGTCTTCTGGTGAGAGATACGCAACAAAGCTAAGCTCAGATGTGCCGTAAAAATCATACAGCTTCAAATGAGGCCATTTGGATGCAAGCTTCTCCTTGGATGCTGCCGGCCAGTCCGCTCCCGAAGAAATGATTTTAACGGAGCTGTCAGGGAAAGCGTGAATGTTGGCGAGGGCATCTGTCATTGTCGGTACGGTATAGAGTACGCTGATGGATTTCTGTGTTAGCCACTCCTTCGTTTGAGCGGGAATGAATTTTTTAAGCAAACAAACGGTTCCACCGAGATACAGAGTGCTGACAGCACCGTATAAAAAGTGAGAGGACAGTAATGTTCCCGGAATCAGAACTTTGTCATTTGAAGAGACCAAAAAATCAGTTTTTGTACAATGAAAGCTTTCAACCCAAGAGCGATGAGAGCGCGTAAATGCTTTCGGCTTGCCTGTTGAGCCTGACGTAAAACCCATATAAAAGGGAAGCTCCGGATCAACGGCTGGGGCCGGGGCAGCGGATGCCTCTGAGATATGCGCCATACAGTCTTCCAGCCAAACTACGGGTGTCAGACAATCTGTCAGTTTGTTTTTAAAAAGAGATGAAGCCACCACAAAATCAGCACCGCTTAATGCCAGCCGCTCACCGCATTCAGCCGCACTCCAGCGTGTATCAATGGGAACCGCCGTACATCCGGCCGCGGCAGCTCCGGCAAACAGCTGTAAAAAGGCAAGGCTGTTTGGGAGCAGGATGGCTACACGTTTTGGAACGTTTGGCTGCGCCCGCAGCCAATTGGCAGTTTGGGTGACGAGCCGGTTCCAATCCCGATATGTAATATGTTCAGATTCAGTCTGGATCGCAATCCGGCTTGGATTTTTATCGGCAAAGGATAGATATGTATGTGTAATGGTCACAGAATGTCAGCCTCCTCTTGTATACATCGTATCAGAAAGAGACAAGGCTTGGGTGATCTTAATAGCAAGCAGCGCAGATGCTGCCGCTTTTAATAAATCGCCGGGCACAAATGAAAGACTTATAAAACCGGCCTGTAACAGATCAATATGCATGATAAAAGCCTGTACAGGAATGCCAAGCAGGTAAATAAAGATGATGCCGAACACAATATGAATGAAAAAGAGACGAAACACTGTCACCTTACGCAGTCTGTGAACGGCTAGGCTGATCAGCCACGAGGCGAACGGATAAGCAATCAGAAAACCCGCACTCGGTCCGAAAAAAACGCCAAACCCGCCGCGGCCGCCGGGCAATAGCGGCGCTCCAAAGGCGACGAGCAGCAAAAAGACAAGCTGGCTTAAAAAAGCGGCTTTGGGTCTGAGAATGCTGCCAGCCAGCATGACACCGAGCGTCTGCAGTGTAATGGGAACAGGTGTAAAGGATAAGAAAAGAGGGGGGATAAAACCAAGCACTGCCATCAGTGCAGTAAAGATTGCAATGTGCATCATGTCTAGTAATTTCATATGAAATCCTCCAACTAACGAATAAAATATGGTTATACAATAAATGCAGACAGCTTTTATGTCAACTTAATTTTAATTAGTGTTTACAAATGGGCGCAAAAAAACCGGCCCTGCTGCGGTCGGCCGGTTTTTGATGATTATTCTTCTGTAAGAATGACAAGCGAATCAACAGAAGCAGCCACATGAGAAACGGCGCGGCTGACCTCCTGGAGCCCTCCGAGAAAGGCCTGCAGATCGACGTCAATTTTCCCTGATTGTTCTTTGCTGACTTTCATGCTGTGAACGATTTCATCGAATAAACGGTTAATTTGTGTCATTTTTTCTTTGCTTTCGCTGACAAGCCCGTTCACGTCTTTAATATGCTTCGACACGATGTTGATTTGTGTATTGGTGTTGTTCACAAGCTCGGACACTGTAGAAACGGTTTTTTTCGTATCTTCAGACAGCTTTCGCACCTCATTTGCCACAACGGCAAAGCCTTTGCCGTGTTCGCCTGCACGGGCTGATTCAATAGATGCGTTTAGCGACAGAAGATTCGTTTGTTCGGCGATGCCTGTGACGATGCCGAAGATTTTTTCAATTTGCTGTGCGATTTCATCCAGCTTGACCATTTCTTTTTCGATTTGGACGAGGCTTGTATCGATCTGGTTCATCTGTTTTTGCTGGATTTCAAGCTCTTTTTTCCCGCCGATCGACTTTTCTTCAACGGTGCTGGATGTCACTGTGCCGGCTTTGGATGCTTCGGAAATGCCTTCAGATTTGTCAACAAGCTCTTGAACGGATCGGCTCGTTTCTGAAAACAGATTTGCGATCGACCCGGAGGTTTCTTGGATTCTCTGATGCAGAAGATTTTTCCTTTCTTCTTGTTCATCTCGGGTTTGGTTGTACTCATTCTGAAACGCTTCAAGGACAAGCTGCTGTTCTAAGTTCAAGATTTTAGTTGTTGCTTTGATTGCTTTCAGCAGTTCCTGGTGATCTGTAATTGATTTTTCATAAATGTCAATCATTGATAGAAGCAATTCCTGAAACGCCCCCATGTACCATTTTGGCAGAAGGCCGATTCGTAAATGGATAGAAGCAATTTTATTTCGTTTTTCAATAAATTCATCATCAATGACACCGGCAAACATTTCTTGAATATGCCGTTTTAACGTTTGTTTTAAGCGGTCAACTGAGCTGTGGTCGTTAATGATATCCATTAATGAGCTTTCATGATCAAGATTTTTATAGAAAGCGTCAACGATGTAAACAATGTTTTCTTGGATTAAGGGCTGTAGCTCCTGCAGCACGTGCAGCTCTGGATCTCCCAGTCTGACCATTTTGAGCTGTTTTTTCACATCTGAGAACTTGTTTGTGAGCTGAATGCGTTTTTTTTGCTGGTCGTTTGAATCTGAAAAATAAGCCGTTTCTTTTTTTCTATCTTTTTTAAATAACAATACAGTGATCCCCCTTGGGAAAATATAATTTTATCTTTTGGCTTTTTAAGCCTTTTTCTTTTTTATCGGTCAAGGGAAGCACGAATGAAGACGGCAGATAGAAATTATTTATAAAAAAACCGTTCAGTTGTATGAACGGTTTAATCAAGGTCAATTTGTTTTAGTGATTTGATGGCCGGTCCTTCGACTACCTCGCCAGTTGGTTTAAAGCGTGATCCATGGCACGGACAATCCCATGTGTGCTCTCCATCGTTCCATTCCACTTCACAGCCTAAATGGGTGCAGGTTGTATCAACGAGATGCAGGCAGCCCGTTTCATCTCTGAATGCCCCCGCGCGTCTGCCGTTAATGGTGACGGCTTTTCCTTCACCTGGCGCGATCTCTTCAAACTCGACGTCCGGTTTTTCAAGCTTCCCTTTAATGAAATGCTTAGCCACATCTGCATTGTAAGAAATCACCTTTTGCAAGCCGGGATTCAGATGGAAACGAGACGGTGTAAAAATGCTCTCATATGGATTGTCTTTTTTTTCCACAAGGTCTGACAAAAGCTGAGCTGCGACAGCTGATGATGTCATGCCCCATTTTTTGAAGCCGGTCGCAACGAGAATATTGTCTTCGTTTTCAGACATAGGCCCGATGAATGGGATTTTATCGATTGTCACGAGATCTTGTGTGGACCAGTAATAGGGAATGCTTTCGATTCCAATTGTGCTTTCTGCCAATTGTCTCAGCGTTTCGTAATGGGTCGACATGTCTTTGCCTTGGCCTGTTTTATGGCTTACTCCGCTGAAGAGAATCAGCTTTTCTCCGTTCACAATGGTGTAGCGAAGCGCAACTGACGGCTGGTCTATACTTAAATACATGCCTTCAGGATAGTTGATCTTCGGCTTGACGGCGAGGACATAGGATCTGTCAGAATACATTCTTGTTGCATATAATCCGCCCCCGTCATAAAAAGGGAAATGGGAGCAGCATACGATAAATCGGCTTTTAATGGCGTGCCGGCTTTTTGTAACAACTTCAGGCATTTCTCCTTTTTTAATATCAAGCGCAACAGTCTCTTCATAAATCCGTCCGCCTTTTTGCACGATCTGATCAAGGAGCGCGGTTAAAAAGTGAAGCGGGTGAAATTGGGCCTGATTCTTCATCACGAGCGCTAGCTTAGAGCCGACGGGAAGCGGAAGATCTTTTATGAGATCCCTTTCAATCCCGAGTTTTGTGTATGCCTCATGCTCAGTGCGGATTTTTTGTACAGCATCTTCACTTGTTGTGTAAAGGTAAGCGTCTTGTTCGGTCCATTCGCAATCGATCTGAAGTTCATCAACAATTCCTTTTATATAATCAATTGCATTCTGGTTCGCTTCATAATAAAGCCTTGCGTGGTTCAATCCGAAATTGCGGATAAATTCATCATAAATCATGTCGTGCTGCGCTGTAATTTTTGCCGTTGTGTGGGCCGTTGTGCCATTGAGAACCTGATTCGCTTCAATCAGAACGACACGGAAGCCTCTTTTGGACAGCTCATAGGCCGTCGTGATTCCTGTAATGCCTCCTCCAATAATGGTGACATCACATTCCGTATCTTCTTGCAGCGCCGGAAAAGAAGGCAAGTCCGCCGATGTTCTCCAATATGTTTCGGGAGCTTCTTTTGAAAAAGGTTGATTAGCCAAACCATTGTACCTCCAATATCATTTATTCTTAATTTTTCCATTTTCTATCTTTTCATACATAGGAAGCAGGCTTTGTTCATACCATAATAGGGTTGAAAAGGAGTGATTGCATTGGCGAATGAGAAAAAGAAAACATTGCCGCCGCAGCATCAGGACCAGCAGCCGGGATTCGAATATCTGATGGATCCCCGTCCGGTATTTGATAAGCCGATGAAGGCAAAAAAACTAGCGGGCAAAACGGCCATTATTACAGGCGGAGACAGCGGGATCGGACGCGCTGTATCGGTGTTATTCGCAAAAGAAGGGGCGAATGTGGTCATTGTGTATTTTAATGAACATCAGGACGCCGAAGAAACAAAGGAGTATGTGGAGAAAGAAGGGGTGAAGTGCCTGCTGATTGCAGGAGATGTCGGAGATGAAGCTTTTTGTAATGAAGTGGTAAGACAGGCCAGCCAGGCTTTTCCAACCATAGATATTTTGGTTAATAATGCCGCTGAGCAGCATGTGCAGCCGAGCATTAAAAAAATCACTAGCCACCAGCTGATCAGAACCTTCCAGACGAACATTTTCTCTATGTTTTATTTAACGAAGGCTGTGCTGCCTCATTTGAAAAAAGGAAGCAGTATTATCAATACAGCATCGATCACCGCGTACAAAGGCAATAAAACACTGATCGATTACTCAGCGACGAAAGGAGCCATTGTCTCTTTTACGAGATCTCTTTCCCAATCGCTTGTCCAGCAAGGCATTCGTGTCAATGCGGTTGCGCCGGGGCCAATCTGGACACCGCTCATTCCGGCCAGCTTTGCTGCAAAAGATGTGGAAGTGTTTGGTTCGGATGTGCCGATGGAACGGCCGGGCCAACCGGTGGAAGTGGCACCGAGCTATTTATATCTTGCCAGCGATGATTCTACTTACGTCACCGGTCAGACCATTCATGTCAACGGGGGAACGATTGTAAATGGGTAATTAAAAAAGCCAATCCTTAAGGATTGGCTTATTCGCTCTGTTTGAGCGCTGCATATTCTTTAGAGAGCGTAAGAAACGCATCTTTATCTTTTTCGTCCAAGGCTTTGTTGATTTCGTCAGTCAGCATGGTCAACCGACGCTTAAACAAGGATTCATCGAGCACCATTTGAATGTAAATATCCATCATTGTTACATCAAATTCTTTTGTTTTTTGCGTGTTGCGGGACTTCATGAGCTCAGTGTACGACTTTTTCTCTTTCATAAAGAATCCCCCCAATGCCTTTTTTATAGTATATGGATAACGGTCGAAAAAATCAATAAATTTTTATAATCTTTAGACAACTAATACTTGGCAATCTACCGACATATCCTGCGAAATGCTGTGATCTGAAATCATGCAGTAAAGTAAAATCGGGTTATTACTAGTAAAATAGAACTAAAAAATATAAAAAAAAGATGATTTTAGTTCATTTGTTAAAAAATCCTGTCGTTTTATAAACACAGATGATAGATTATTAGTATAAATTTTGCAGAAAAAGGATGGAGGCCATAACATGAGTCAGAAAACTGACGCACCATTAGAATCGTATGAAGTAAACAGCGCAACAATTGCCGTTTTGCCAGAAGAAATCGACGGCAAAATCTGTTCAAAAATCATTGAAAAAGACTGTATGTTTTACGTCAGCATGAAGCCGCTGCAAATTGTCGACCGAAGCTGCCGATTTTTCGGATCAAGCTACGCGGGAAGAAAAGCGGGAACTTATGAAGTGACAAAAATTTCTCACAAACCGCCAATCATGGTGGACCCTTCGAACCAAATCTTTTTATTCCCTACACTTTCTTCGACTAGACCCCAATGCGGCTGGATTTCCCATGTGCATGTAAAAGAATTCAAACCGACTGAATTCGACGATACGGAAGTGACGTTTTCAAACGGAAAAACGATGGAACTGCCGGTCTCCTGCAATTCGTTCGAGAATCAGGTATACCGGACAGCCTGGCTCAGAACCAAATTTCAGGACAGAATCGAACACCGTGTCCCGAAACGGCAGGAATTTATGCTGTACCCGAAGGAAGAGCGGACGAAGATGATTTATGATTTTATTTTGCGTGAGCTCGGGGAGCGGTATTAGAAAATAGAAAGGAGCTGACCAAACAGGGCAGCTCCTTCTAAAACGCTAGGCCGTCGGAATTCCGCCGGTGATGCCGTATATTTGAGATGTCACATAGCTTGAATTCTCTGAAGCTAAGAATACATAAACATCTGCCAGTTCCGCCGGCTGTCCCGCGCGGTTTAATGGTGACGGCGGCGTTCCTTTGCCGAATTTCGGAATGTTTTCAGTTGGCTGTCCGCCGGAAATTTGCAGCGGAGTCCAGATTGGTCCTGGCGCAACAGAGTTCACTCTGATGCCTTTGGGCGCCAGCTGTTTTCCGAGCGCAACGGTAAAGCCGATTATCGCGTTTTTCGTCGCCGCGTAATCTAACAGCATCGGGCTTGGGTTGTAGCCTTCAACTGAAGTTGTGGTAATAATAGACGCGCCCTCCGGCAAATACGGAAGCGCCGCTTTAACAACCCAATATAGCGAGAAGACGTTCACTTCAAACGTCTTATAGATTTGTTCAGTAGGAAGGTCTTCAATGTTTTGCACTGCTTGCTGTTTACCGGCAACGAGCGCTAACACGTCCAGCCCGCCGAGTTCGTTATGCGCTTGTTTGACTAAATCGTGACAAAACGATTCGTCACTCAGATCACCTGGAATCAGGACTGCCTTGTGTCCTTCTGCTTCAATCAGTTCTTTTACTTCTTCTGCATCAGGCTGTTCCGCGGGCAAATAGTTGATTGCCACATCGGCGCCTTCCCGCGCATAAGCGATGGCGGCAGCGCGGCCAATACCGGAATCACCGCCGGTGACAAGAGCTTTTCGGCCATTTAGTTTGCCAGCTCCTTTATAGCTTTTTTCTCCGCAGTCCGGAACCGGCTTCATTTTTTGCTGCAAGCCGGGCGGTTCTTGGTATTGTTCAGGAAATTCATCGTGAAAAAATGCTGTTAAAGGATTGTTTCGTTTTGTATCAGACATCATCAACGCTCCTTTTTGTGTGGTGTACATTCGTATGTGTACCCTTGAGCAAAGTGAGAAAAACATGTTTTGGCAGTTTGCATCTCTGCAAGACAAAGAAAGCAAAAAAACTGTCCCTCCTTCCATATTTATCTTGTAAAATATGACGAATTGAATTATGATAAAATCGCTATAAAACAACTAAATATTGGGTATAGGGGAGTATATTGTCATGAAAAAATCCGCGGCGCTTTTGCTGTCACTCGGTCTCGTTTTCGGTTTTTCATACGGAGCTGACCATGTGGCGGAAGCCAAAACGAAGGTAAAGACGTATAAGAACTGCAAGGAATTAAACAAAGTGTACAAAGGCGGGGTAGCCCGTACGTCCAAGGTGAAAAATAAAGGCGGAAAAACGAAGTACAAGCCTTACGTATCTAAGGCGCTTTATGATGCCAATAAAAAGAGAGACCGTGATAAAGATTTTATCGCCTGCGAACGCTAAACAAAAAAGCAATCTGTTGTGGGACTGACCCCTGTTTTTGAGACAGGGATCAAAACACCTTTTATACAGCCAATTGCCGATAGCTTATCGGTGATTG